>NZ_FODL01000011.1:0-145102 GCF_900110355.1 Pseudomonas sp. NFACC39-1
CTGTAGAATGCCGCCACACAGACGCGGGATGGAGCAGTCTGGTAGCTCGTCGGGCTCATAACCCGAAGGTCGTCGGTTCAAATCCGGCTCCCGCAACCAAACATCAAAAAAGGCTACTCGAAAGAGTGGCCTTTTTTGTGCCTGTCGAAAAAAGCTTTCATAACAAATATTTTGTAATTATTTTTTTCAGCAGGGATTGGTAACTGAGCGGGTTGCCCCCATCCTGTCGCGCATAGTTCAAGAGGTGATTGATGCGCGCTCACTCGTCTGCCCCACAAGACACTGTTACTGCGGTACAACCGATCAAGGCCGGGCGCTTGCGCTGGCTGGAGCGTATCAGCCAGTACCGTCAGCCTATCGGCCTCACCGTCACGCTGTTGCTGTTCGCCCTTGCATTGATTGCCTGTCGCCACCTGCTGAGCGAGCTCGATCTGTACGCGCTGCACGACTCGATCATGCAGGTGCCGCGCTCAGCCCTGCTCGGCGCCGTCGCCGCGACTGTCGTCGGATTCGTCATCTTGCTGGGCTATGAATGGTCCGCCAGCCGTTATGCCGGTGTGAAATTGCCCGCGAAAACGCTGATCCTGGGCGGATTCAGCGCTTTTGCGATCGGCAACGCCATCGGGCTCTCGTTATTGTCGGGGGGCTCGGTTCGCTACCGGCTGTATGCCCGCCAGGGCCTGGGCGCGACGGATGTCGCCCACATGACACTGTTCGCCAGCCTGTCCCTGGGCTGTGCACTGCCGCCGCTGGCGGCCCTGGCAACCCTCAGTGATCTGCCCGCCGCTTCCGCCGCCCTGCACTTGCCGGCCACCTGGCTGGGAGCGATCTGCGTGGCGGTGCTCCTGCTCACCTGTGCGCTGGCTATCGGCATCTACCGTCGGCGCCTGCCAGAACAGCCCTATCGGGACAGCCTGCTGGTCAAGGCCGGGCGGCGCACCCTGCGCCTGCCGGGCCGGCGCTTGACGCTCCTGCAACTGATCATCACCACGCTGGATGTCGCGGCGGCCGCCACGGTGCTGTACTTGTTGCTGCCCGAAACACCACCGTTCGGCGCATTCCTGTTGGTGTACCTGCTGGCGCTGGCAGCCGGCGTGCTCAGTCATGTACCCGGCGGGGTCGGGGTGTTCGAAGCGATCCTGCTGGCGGCCTTTGCCGACAAACTGGGGGCCGCGCCATTGGCCGCCGCGCTGCTTCTGTATCGCTTGATCTACGTGCTGCTGCCGATGCTGGCGGCCTGTGTGCTGCTATTGATCAATGAAGCGCAACGGCTGTTCCAGACCCGTCAGTCCCTGCGGGTTGCCTCGGGCCTGGCCGCGCCGATCCTGGCAGTGCTGGTGTTCCTCTCGGGCGTGGTGCTGCTGTTTTCCGGTGTGACCCCGGAGATTGATACGCGCCTGGAGCACATTGGTTTCCTGATCCCTCATCGGCTGGTGGACGCCTCGCACTTGGGCGCCAGCCTTGTAGGCGTGTTGTGCCTGTTGCTCGCCCAGGGCCTGCGCCGTCGCTTGTCCGCCGCCTGGATGCTGACCACCGTTTTACTGTTGGTGGGCGCCCTGCTCTCACTGCTCAAGGGCTTCGATTGGGAAGAGGCCACGCTGTTGACGCTGACGGCCAGCTTGCTGGCGGTGTTCCGACGTTCGTTTTATCGTCCGAGTCGCCTGACCGAGCTGCCATTTTCGCCGCTGTTTCTGATTGCCAGCCTGTGTGTGCTCGGTGCGTCGATATGGCTGCTGCTGTTTGCTTACCAGGACGTGCCCTACAGCCATGAACTGTGGTGGCAATTCACCCTCGATGCCGATGCCCCTCGAGGTCTGCGCTCACTGCTGGGCGCGGCGGTGCTGCTGGTGGCGGTGTCCCTGACCTGGCTGCTGCGTACCGCCCGACCGGTGATCCAGCTGCCGGCGGCAGAAGAACTGGAGCGAGCCAAAAAGATTCTCATGGCCTCTTCGCAGCCCGACGGTGGCCTGGCCCTGACCGGTGACAAGGCACTGCTGTTTCACCCCAACGACGAAGCGTTTCTGATGTATGCCCGCCGTGGCCGCAGTCTGGTGGCGTTGTACGACCCGATCGGCCCCACCCAGCAACGCGCTGAAATGATCTGGCAGTTCCGCGACCTGTGCGATACCCATCATGCGCGTCCGGTGTTCTACCAAGTGCGCGCCGAAAACCTGCCGTACTACATGGATATCGGCCTGACGGCGATCAAGCTGGGTGAAGAAGCACGGGTCGACCTCAAACATTTCGATCTCGAAGCCAAGGGCAAAGAGATGAAGGACTTGCGCTACACCTGGAACCGCGGCACCCGGGACGGTCTGTCGCTGGAGATCCACGAACCGGGCCAGGCGCCAATGGATGAACTGAAGGTCATTTCCGACGCCTGGCTGACCGGCAAGAACGTGCGGGAGAAGGGCTTTTCACTGGGCCGCTTCAGTGATGACTACCTCAAGCATTTTCGCATCGCAGTGATTCGTTTCGAAGGCCGTCCGGTGGCATTCGCCAATCTGCTGGAGACGCACAGCCATGAATTGGCCAGCCTGGACTTGATGCGCGCCCATCCCGACGCCCCGAAACTGACCATGGAATTCATGATGGTCGGGCTGATTCAGCATTACAAAGCCCACGACTATGCCCGCTTCAGCCTCGGAATGGTCCCCCTGTCGGGCCTGCAACCGCGACGCGGCGCACCGCTGACCCAGCGCCTGGGTTCGATGGTGTTCCGCCGTGGCGAACAGCTCTACAACTTCCAGGGCTTGCGCCGCTTCAAAGATAAATTCCAGCCTGACTGGGAACCTCGTTACATGGCCGTGCCCGCCGGACTTGATCCGCTGGTAGCCCTGGCCGATACCGCCGCCCTGATTGCAGGCGGCCTGACTGGATTGGTGAAACGCTGATGATGCAACGCTCCTGGCGATACGTAGTGGCCACCCTGTTGGTGTTGGCGGTGATTCTCGGTGGCGGTTACTGGTACTGGAACCGCCCTGCCCCGCAACCAACCCTTGAACAGCTGTCGCCGGTCGACGGTGCCCCCATGACCCGGATCACTCCCGGCACCCCGCCCCGCGCCCAGGTGCTGGTGGCGGTCAACGAAGACCAGAAACTCAGCGACACGCAATTGCTGACCCTCAGCCGCAGCGGCTCGGCGCAGATCGTCCAAGTGATCCTGCCCAAGGACTGCATGCTGCAAGGCCGTGCCCTGCAGGCCGGCCTGAAGCAGCTCCAGGGGCCGGCGACGCTGGTCAGCGGTATCGGCCCCGGAGCCGTGCTGGCCTGGCGCTGGCTGGCCGAGCAGAAGAACGACAAGGCCCAGGCCGTGTCGGTGGACCTGGCCCTGGAAAAACCCGGCTGCACCCACCTGCTGCCTAAAAGCGCGGCCCACGGCCACTGGCTGGTGGCCTGGAATGACAACCCCGACGACACCAGCGCCGGTTTCGTACGGGATCAACCGAACGCTGAAACCAGCATCAGCAACTACGACATCAACCTGCCACAGGTGCTGAACAACGAACTGCACAAGATCCTGGTAGGCACCGCCCAGGGCGGCCTGAGCATTCCCGTGGTGGAAGTGCCCGCCAGCCAGGCCCGGGACACCGTGACGCTGTTTCTCTCCGGAGACGGCGGCTGGCGGGACCTGGACCGGGACGTGGCCGAAGAAATGGCCAAGATCGGTTATCCGGTCGTCGGCATCGACACCCTGCGCTACTACTGGCAGCACAAGAGCCCGGAACAAAGCGCCCAGGACCTCACCGAACTGATGCAGCACTACCGTCAGGTCTGGGGCACCAAGCGCTTCATCCTGACCGGCTATTCCTTTGGCGCCGACGTGCTGCCCGCCATCTACAATCGCCTTCCGGCCAGCGAGCAACAAGGGGTCGACGCAATCATCCTGCTGGCCTTCGCGCGCACCGGCAGCTTCGAGATCGAAGTCGAAGGCTGGCTCGGCAATGCCGGCACCGAAGCCGCCACGGGCCCGGAAATGGCCAAGCTGCCCGCCGACAAAGTGGTGTGCATCTATGGCGTAGAAGAAGCGGCTGAGAGTGGCTGCACCGACAAGACCGCGGTGGGCGAAGCCATCCAGCTACCGGGTGGCCATCATTTCGACGAGAACTACCCAGCACTGGCCAAGCGCCTGGTGGACGAAATCAATAAGCGGCAGCACAAAGGTGCCGAACAGTGAACTGAGCCTGGTTTTTTGTGAACGCTGCGAACCTAATGTGGCGAGGGGATTTATCCCCGTTGGGTTGCGAAGCAACCCTCTGGATTTTCCTGAGTTCATGACCTGTGCGAGTGCTTCGCACTCGAGCGGGGATAAATCCCCTCGCCACAGGTTGTTGTCCACACACATCCACGCCCACCCAAAAGCCCCCCGCCACCAGGCAACGGGGGCTTTTTGTTTGGGCTACATTTCCACCTGGGTCCCCAGCTCTATCACCCGGTTCAGCGGCAAATTGAAAAACCGCAAATTGCCATTGGCGTTTTTCAGCATGAAGGCGAACAACACTTCGCGCCAACGGGCCATGCCCTCGAGCTTGGACGCGATGACCGTCTCGCGGCTGAGGAAATAGGTGGTGCGCATCGGGCTGAAGTCCAGCTCATCCAGATGACACAGCCTGAGCGCCTCGGGCACGTCCGGCTCGTCGATGAAACCGAAGTGCAGGATCACCCGGAAGAAACCTTCGCCGTAGGAATCCACCTCGAAGCGCCGTTGCGGCGGCACCCGGGGGATGTCTTCGTACACCACCGTCAGCAGCACCACTTGCGCGTGCAGCACCTGGTTGTGCAACAGGTTATGGAGCAGCGCGTGAGGCACGGCATCCGGGCGGGCGGTGAGAAAAACCGCCGTGCCCTTGACCCGATGGGGAGGTTCGACACGGATGCTGCTGATAAATACCGGCAACGGCAGAGCACCTTCATCCAGCCGATCCACCAGCAGCTCCTTCCCGCGCTTCCACGTGGTCATCAGAATGAACAACACGATCCCCGCCAAGACTGGAAATGCGCCGCCCTGCAGGATTTTCGGGACATTGGCGGCAAAGAACAGGCCGTCCACCAATAGAAAACCGGCCAGCAACGGCACCGTCAGCAGAGGGGGCCATTTCCACAGCAACAATGCCACCGCCGACACCAGGATGCTGGTGATCAGCATGGTGCCGGTCACCGCCACACCATAGGCAGAGGCCAACGCGCCGGACGACTCAAAGCCAAGCACCAGCAGGATCACGCCCACCATCAACGCCCAGTTCACCGCGCCGATGTAGATTTGCCCTTGTTCGGCGCTGGAGGTGTGCTGGATGTACATGCGCGGGATATAACCGAGCTGGATGGCTTGGCGGGTGAGGGAAAACGCGCCAGAAATCACCGCTTGGGAAGCGATCACGGTGGCGAAGGTCGAGAGCACTACCAGCGGCACCAGCGCCCAGCCCGGGGCCAGCAAATAAAACGGGTTACGAGCGGCCTCCGGATTCTCCAACAGCAAAGCGCCCTGACCGAAATAGTTAAGCACCAGGCCTGGCAATACCAGGGCGAACCAAGCCCGGGCAATGGGTTTGCGGCCGAAATGCCCCATGTCCGCATACAAGGCTTCGGCGCCGGTCAAGGCCAGTACCACGGCACCCAGGATCGCAACGCCAACCCCCGGATGCACCATGAAAAAGCGTACGCCCCAGGCTGGGTTCAACGCCTCGAGCACCTGCGGATGCTGGACGATGCCATGAATGCCCAGGCCGCCAAGGACCACGAACCACAGCACCATGACCGGCCCGAACAATTTACCGATCCGGTCGGTACCGTGTTTCTGAATCAGGAAAAGCGCCACCAGAATCACCAGCGCCATCGGCACAACCCAGTGATCCAGGCCATCAAAGGCCACTTCCAGACCCTCCACGGCCGACAATACGGAAATGGCCGGGGTGATCATGCTGTCACCGTAAAACAACGAGGCGCCGATCAGCCCGAGAATCACCAGCACCGAACGCAACCGGGGATAACGGGCGGACGCCCGCCGGGCCAGCGCGGTCAACGACATGATGCCGCCTTCGCCCTGGTTATCGGCGCGCAGGATAAACAGCACGTATTTGATCGAGACAACCCAGATCAACGACCAGAAGATCAGCGCCAGAATCCCGAACACACCGTCATGGTTGACCTGCACACCATATTGACCGGAAAACACTTCCTTGATGGTGTACAACGGACTGGTGCCGATGTCGCCATAGACCACTCCCGCGGCGGCCACCAACATTCCGACTGGCTTGGCCGCTGCATGCCCTGCCCCCGACACCTGACTCTCTGCCTGCCCCATCCAACACTCCCACTACCTGATCCACACTGCTGGAAAGAAGCACTCTGATTGACCTTGGGTCGACGCCACCTTACTTCTTGTTACAGACGAATGGTTGACTGTACCGATTCAGTTGCGCTTGACGGCGCGAAGCATAGCGCAGCACTCGTCGTTTTTCCCCGTATAAAGCTGGTCAAGCGCTTCCAGCACCGCTAGAATTGCGCACTTTTTGATCAGAGGCGCGTCAAGCGTCCTGTCTCCACAAGAGACGATCTCCCCTACACCGAGGTTAGACATGTCCACCACTACCGCGCCGGCCAACCCCAAGGTTGGCTTCGTATCCCTGGGTTGCCCGAAGG
The DNA here is from genome assembly GCF_900110355.1 of Pseudomonas sp. NFACC39-1. Classification (NCBI taxonomy): domain Bacteria; kingdom Pseudomonadati; phylum Pseudomonadota; class Gammaproteobacteria; order Pseudomonadales; family Pseudomonadaceae; genus Pseudomonas; species Pseudomonas sp. NFACC39-1. Next base: position 6,640 of record NZ_FODL01000011.1, read on the forward strand.
CTCTGGTCGACTCCGAGCGCATCCTGACCCAGCTGCGCATGGAAGGTTATGACGTCGTATCCACGTACCAGGACGCCGACGTGGTAGTGGTCAACACCTGCGGCTTCATCGATTCGGCCAAGGCCGAGTCCCTGGAAGTGATCGGCGAAGCCATCAAGGAAAACGGCAAGGTCATCGTTACCGGCTGCATGGGTGTGGAAGAAGGCAATATCCGCGACGTGCACCCCAGCGTGCTGGCCGTGACCGGTCCGCAGCAGTACGAGCAGGTCGTCAATGCCGTGCACGACGTGGTGCCGCCGCGCCAGGATCACAATCCGCTGATCGACCTGGTGCCGCCACAAGGCATCAAGCTGACCCCGCGCCACTACGCTTACTTGAAGATTTCCGAAGGCTGCAACCACAGTTGCAGCTTCTGCATCATCCCCTCGATGCGCGGCAAACTGGTGAGCCGTCCGGTGGGTGATGTGCTCGACGAGGCCCAGCGCCTGGTCAAAGCTGGCGTCAAGGAGTTGCTGGTCATCTCCCAGGACACCAGCGCCTATGGCGTCGACGTGAAATACCGCACTGGTTTCTGGAACGGCGCGCCGGTGAAAACCCGCATGACCGAACTGTGCGAAGCCCTCAGCACCCTCGGCGTGTGGGTCCGCCTGCATTACGTTTACCCGTATCCGCATGTCGACGAACTGATCCCGCTGATGGCCGCCGGCAAGATCCTGCCGTACCTGGACATCCCGTTCCAGCACGCCAGCCCGAAAGTCCTCAAGGCCATGAAGCGCCCGGCTTTCGAAGACAAGACCCTGGCCCGTATCAAGAACTGGCGCCAGATCTGCCCGGACCTGATCATCCGCTCGACCTTCATCGTCGGCTTCCCCGGCGAAACCGAGGAAGATTTCCAGTACTTGCTCGATTGGCTGACCGAAGCCCAACTCGACCGCGTCGGTTGCTTCCAGTATTCACCCGTCGAAGGCGCCCCGGCCAACGACCTGGACCTGGAAGTGGTGCCGGACGAAGTTAAACAAGACCGTTGGGAGCGTTTCATGGCGCACCAGCAGGCCATCAGCTCGGCACGCCTGCAAATGCGCATCGGCCGTGAAATCGAAGTGCTGGTGGATGAAGTCGACGAACAAGGTGCCGTCGGCCGCTGCTTCTTCGACGCCCCGGAAATCGATGGCAACGTCTTCATCGACAACGGCAGCAACCTCAAGCCGGGCGACAAGGTCTGGTGCAAGGTGACCGACGCCGACGAGTACGATCTGTGGGCTGAACAGATCGGCTGATCTGCCGCATTTTTAAGGGCACAGCAATACCTGTGGGAGCCGAGCTTGCTCGCGATGACGGTGGAGCAGTCAGCATTAATGTTGGCTGACAGGACGCCATCGCGAGCAAGCTCGGCTCCCACACGTTCTAGCGCTCCGAAAAATAAACAAACCCTGCTCTTGCACCAAGATGCGGGGCTTTTTTACGGCTATCGTATGGAGAAACCCAGGGCATCAGCACAAGGAGCAGGCGGGCATGCGTCAGCATTCGGTCATCCATACACCGAAACCCAGCGATTATCAGGAACTGACCCGGGTCTGGGAGGCCTCGGTGCGGGCCACCCATGATTTCCTGCCAGACAGCTACATCGAACTGTTGAAAAACCTGGTGCTCACCCGGTATCTGGACGCAGTCATGCTCATCTGCACCCGGGATGCTCGCCAGCGCATTACCGGTTTCGCTGGTGTCGCAGCCGGCAAGATCGAGATGCTTTTCATCGACCCGCAACACCGTGGCCAGGGCCTGGGCAAGCAGCTGTTGCGCTATGCCATGGAGCACATGAACGCCGATCAACTGGATGTCAACGAACAGAACCCGCAAGCCCTGGGTTTTTACCTCAAGCAAGGCTTCGAAGTGGTAGGCCGTTCGGCAAAGGACGGCATGAACCAGCCGTACCCGCTGCTGCACATGCGCTACAAACAGCCCGACCTGAAGGTCCAACGCGGCTAAAAGGCAAATGGACCCGCGATTAACCGGCGCCAGGCAGGTACAATGCCCACCCTCTTTTTGTTACGGCCCTGTCATGACTGACCCGATTCGTCTCTCCAAACGCCTCATCGAACTCGTCGGCTGTTCCCGTCGGGAGGCTGAGCTGTTCATCGAGGGCGGCTGGGTCACCGTGGACGGCGAAGTGATCGACGAGCCGCAGTTCAAGGTCACCACCCAGAAAGTCGAACTCGACCCCGAGGCCAAGGCCACCGCGCCAGAGCCGGTGACCCTGCTGTTGAACGCCCCTGCGGGCATGGATGCAGACACGGCGATGGCGTCCCTTGGGCCACAGACCCTGAGCGAAGAACACCGCTTCGGCAAGCGCCCCCTCAAGGGGCACTTTCTGCGCCTGACCGCCAGCGCCGACCTGCAGGCCAACGCCAGTGGGTTGCTGGTGTTCACCCAGGACTGGAAGATTCTGCGCAAGCTCACCGCCGACGCCGCCAAGATCGAGCAGGAATACGTGGTGGAAGTCGAAGGCGAAATGGTCGCCCATGGCCTCAATCGCCTGAACCATGGCCTGACTTACAAAGGCAAGGAGTTGCCGGCGGTCAAGGCCAGTTGGCAGAACGAGAACCGCTTGCGCTTTGCCATGAAAAACCCGCAACCGGGGGTGATCGCACTGTTTTGCCAGGCGGTCGGCCTCAAGGTGGTGGCCATTCGGCGCATCCGCATTGGCGGCGTGTCCATCGGCAAGGTGCCCCTGGGCCAGTGGCGCTACCTGTCCACCAAAGAGAAGTTCTAGTTTCTTTTTTCCGGCGCCGCACCGAGCTGCGGCGCCCACTGCCGATTGATCAGGATTGCACACATGGTTCACAACGACGTACTTCGCAGCGTGCGCTACATGCTCGACATCAGCGACAAAAAAGTCATCGAGATCATCAAGCTGGGCGGCCTGGAAGTGCCCATGGCGGATCTGGTGGGTTACCTCAAGAAAGACGAGGAAGAAGGCTTCGTGTTCTGCCCGGACGAAGTCATGGCGCATTTTCTCGACGGCCTGGTGATCTTCAAGCGCGGCAAGGACGAAAGCCGTCCGCCGCAGCCGATCGAAGTGCCGGTCACCAACAACATCATCCTCAAGAAGCTGCGGGTGGCCTTCGAACTGAAAGAAGACGACATGCACGCTATCCTCAAGGCCGCGGAGTTCCCGGTGTCCAAGCCGGAACTGAGCGCATTGTTCCGCAAGTTTGGCCACACCAACTATCGCCCGTGCGGTGACCAGTTGCTGCGCAATTTCCTTAAGGGCCTGACGCTGCGCGTCAGAGCGTAAACAGCAGCCATAAGCTTCAAGCGACAAGTTCAAAGCTTGCAGCTTGTAGCTTGCAACTTGAAGCGTTTCAAATGCCCTACAACGTCTCCCCCATCGGCTACGTCCGCTCCTGCTTCAAGGAGAAGTTCGCCATTCCCCGTCAACCGCAACTGGCCCCGGCCGCGCGCGGGGTATTGGAACTGGTGGCGCCATTCGATCAGGGCGACGCGGTGCAGGGCCTTGAGCAGGTCAGCCATGTCTGGCTGCTGTTCCTGTTCCACCAGGCCCTGGAAGACAAGCCACGGCTGAAAGTGCGCCCGCCGCGTCTGGGCGGCAATAAGTCCATGGGGGTGTTCGCCACTCGCGCCACCCATCGCCCCAACGGCATAGGCCAGTCGGTGGTGAAACTGGAGCGGGTCGAAGCCGGGCGCCTGTGGATCTCGGGCATCGACTTGCTGGACGGCACCCCGGTGCTGGATATCAAACCCTACGTGCCCTACGCAGACATCATCGGCTCGGCGCACAACAACATCGCCAGCGCAGCGCCTGAGCTGATCCCCGTGCAATGGGTGGACACAGCCCTGCTACAAGCCCAGGATCACGCCAGGCGCCTGGCAGAGCCCTTGGTGGAGCTGATCGAACAGTGCCTGGCCCAAGACCCACGTCCGGCGTACCAGATTCCTACACCCGAACGGGAATATGGTGCGCAGTTCTGGGATCTGGACGTGCGTTGGCATTATCCGCAGTCGGGGGTGATCAAGGTGCTGGAAGTGATTTCGGCGAAATCGTAACCGCCAGAAACGAAAAAGCCCGCGCTACCTTCTTCAGGTAGCGCGGGCTTTTTCATGGTAACTGCAGACCGAGTTTCTGCTATCGCGAGCAGGCTCGCTCCCACATTTGAACAGCAGTGGCCACAAGATTTGCGTTCACACATATTCCATTGTGGGAGCGAGCCTGCTCGCGATAGCGACCGATCAACCACCGCGTAAGCCGAGGCTTACTTCTCTACAAACGCCCGCTCGATCAGGTAATCACCCGGCTCACGCATGCGCGGCGAAACGGTCAGGCCGAAGCTGTTGAGCACTTCGCTGGTCTCGTCGAGCATGCTCGGGCTGCCGCACAGCATGGCGCGGTCGTCCTGCGGGTTGATCGGTGGCAGGCCGATGTCGCGGAACAGTTTGCCGCTGCGCATCAGGTCGGTCAGGCGGCCTTCGTTCTCGAACGGCTCGCGAGTCACGGTCGGGTAGTAGATCAGCTTGTCACGCAGCGCTTCGCCGAAAAACTCGTTCTGCGGCAGGTGTTCGGTAATGAACTCGCGGTAGGCAACTTCATTGACGTAACGTACGCCGTGGCACAGGATCACTTTTTCAAAACGCTCGTAGGTTTCCGGATCCTGGATCACGCTCATGAACGGCGCCAGGCCGGTGCCGGTACTGAGCAGGTACAAATGCTTGCCAGGCTTGAGATCGTCCAGCACCAGGGTGCCGGTGGGCTTCTTGCTGATGATGATCTCGTCGCCTTCCTTCAGATGCTGCAACTGGGAAGTCAGCGGACCATCAGGCACCTTGATGCTGAAAAATTCGAGATGCTCTTCCCAGTTCGGACTGGCGATCGAGTAAGCGCGCATAAGCGGGCGGCCGTTGGGCTGCTGCAGGCCGATCATCACGAACTGACCGTTCTCGAAGCGCAGGCCCGGATCACGGGTGCACTTGAAGCTGAACAGAGTGTCGTTCCAGTGATGAACACTGAGGACACGCTCGTGGTTCATGTTGCTCATGTACGGGGACTCCTGGGAATGATGCCTGCGTCGTTAATATGCGCAATTGCATCGCATTCTAATGGCGGCGACAATATCTGTTAAATGAATTATCAAGATAAGGGTTATCGGTTATATAGATATGCGATTTACTCTCCGTCAACTTCAGGTTTTTGTCGCCGTCGCCCAGCAAGAAAGCGTGTCCCGTGCTGCGGGCCTGCTCAATCTTTCGCAGTCGGCGGCCAGCACCTCCATCACCGAACTGGAGCGCCAGTCCAGCTGCCAATTGTTCGACCGCGCCGGCAAACGCCTGAGTCTCAATGCCTTGGGCAAACAACTGCTGCCCCAGGCGGTGGCGTTGCTGGACCAATCCAAGGAGATCGAAGACCTGCTCAACGGCAAGTCCGGTTTCGGCTCACTGGCGGTCGGCGCGACCCTGACCATCGGCAATTACCTGGCGACCTTGCTGATCGGCAGTTTCATGCAGCGTCATCCGGAAAGCCAGGTGAAGCTGCACGTGCAAAACACTGCCAATATCGTGCACCAGGTTGCCCACTATGAAATTGATCTGGGTCTAATCGAAGGCGACTGCAGCCATCCGGACATCGAGGTCCAGAGCTGGGTCGAGGATGAGCTGGTGGTGTTTTGCGCCCCTCAACATCCGCTGGCCAAACGCGGCCAGGCGACCATGGAGGAACTGACCCATGAAGCGTGGATTCTGCGGGAACAGGGCTCCGGCACCCGCCTGACCTTCGACCAGGCCATGCGTCACCATCGCAGTGCGCTGAACGTGCGTCTGGAACTGGAACACACCGAAGCCATCAAGCGGGCCGTGGAGTCGGGCCTGGGGATTGGCTGCATTTCACGCCTGGCCCTGCGTGACGCCTTCCGGCGCGGCAGCCTCGTCGCCGTGGAAACCCCGGACATGGACCTGGCCCGGCAGTTTTATTTCATCTGGCACAAACAAAAATACCAGACGTCGGCCATGCGCGAATTCCTCGAGCTGTGCCGGGCATTCACCGCTGGCGTGCAGCGCAGCGACGAAATCGTCCTGCCCCCCATTGCCTGAGCGCCGGGACGCTAGAGCAAAATCAGGCCCCACACCAAGGCAATCATGGTCAAAGCGACGAACTGAGCGGCACTGCCCATGTCCTTGGCATTTTTCGACAACGGGTGTAGCTCCAGGGAAATGCGGTCGATGGCCGCCTCCACCGCCGAGTTGAGCAACTCCACGATCAGCGCCAGCAGGCAGACCGCAATCAGCAGCGCCTGCTCGACACGGCTGACATTCAGGAAAAACGACAACGGAATCAGGATGACGTCGAGCAAGACCAACTGACGAAACGCGGCTTCACCAACGAAGGCCGCGCGTAGGCCGTCCAGAGAATAGCCGGAGGCGTTGAGGATGCGTTTCAGGCCGGTTTGGCCTTTAAAAGGCGACATAAGTGGGTAACTGATCAAAAAGGGGTGGAGAAGCTAATTCAAACCCGGTCAAAAAAGCGTGAACAAGACGCTACGATTGCGGTGAAATGGACTCAAGTTGCTGCAGCAGCAGGGCCGCCTGGGTCCGGGTGCGCACATTCAGTTTACGAAAGATTGCAGTGACATGGGCCTTGATGGTGGCTTCGGACACGTTCAACTCATAGGCAATCTGCTTGTTCAGCAGACCTTCACACACCATGGTCAACACGCGGAACTGCTGCGGAGTGAGGCTGGCCAGCCCCTCGCTGGCGGCCTTGGCTTCGTCGGACACGCTCACTGCTTCGAATGCCTGGGGGGGCCAGGACACATCGCCATCCAGGACCGCCTTCACGGCGACCTGAATCATCTCAAGGGAACTGGATTTAGGAATGAAACCACTGGCACCGAACTCCCGGGCCTTGACCATCACCGAAGCTTCTTCCTGTGCCGAAACCATCACCACGGGAATTTGCGGGTATTGGCCGCGCAGCAAGACCAGCCCGGAAAAGCCATACGCGCCGGGCATATTCAGATCCAGTAGCACCAGATCCCAATCGGCCTTTTCAGTCAGCCGGGCCTCCAGTTCCGCAATACTGGCCACCTCCGTGAGTCGGACATCGGGACCGAGCCCCATGGTCACTGCCTGATGTAACGCGCTGCGAAAGAGCGGATGGTCATCGGCTATCAGGATTTCGTATGTGGCCATTTTTCAAATGATCCTGTTTTTAATGGCAGGCCCGATGCACTCACGCCTCGCCCAAGCAACTCAAGATACCGACATGCAGCGGCATCAAAGGGGTACGTTCAACGCCAACACGTAAAACACGGCGTTTCAAACCTTGGCCGTACCCTAATCGGCGCCAAGCATGCCCAGCGAAACCGGGGTGGTCAAGCAGCACGGCCGCTGCCGTGTTGAGTATGCGCCACTATTAGGCCAACACCGGCTTCAATGCAGGAATAAAGGGCTGCAACTCGGCGTGGGCTGGGGTAGACACATCCACTTCCTGCTGCCGTTTGGCCCCCAGATAATGCTGGCTGAACACATCGAAATAGGCATCCAGGGCCGACGCAGCGCCACTGTCCCCAGCCAGCTCCAGACACAATGCCGCCACTTCGGCGGTGCACAGATGCTCGCTGCGAGTCGAACGGCGCAAGCGGTAGCGCGACAGCCTGTCGGGCAGCAGGCTCAGAATCGGTAAACGGTCGAAATACGGGCTTTTGCGGAAAATCTTCCGCGCCTCGGTCCAAGTCGCATCCAGCAGAATGAACAACGGACGCTTGCCCTGATCGAGGTTGACGGTATGTGTGACCCGCGCTGGCTCGACGTACTCACCGGGAAACACCAGATATGGCTGCCATTGCGGGTCGTTGAGCAGCGCCAGCAGTTGTTCGTCGACGTCAGTGCGTGACCAGATAAACGCGTGATTGTCCCGCACTACGTCGGCAATCAGCCAACCCGTGTTACTCGGCTTGAACACTTCCTTGTTAGTCATGATCAGGCAGACACCCGAGCGAGTCTCGACGCTCGGACGCCAGGCGCACAGGCAATGACTCTCTATCACCCGGCAGGCACTGCAACGGGGGGCGCGCCAGCCACGGGCCTGAATCGGCTTGATACCTTCATCGATGCGCTGGTCGCGCAGACGGGCTACAGCGTTGGGGGCATGGTTCATCGCAGGCGACGCCGACAGACAGGAAAACTCGACACGAACAAGACTCTACAGGGTAAAGGCCGGCAGTCTACCAGAGCGTGTAAACCTGTACCCTCCACCCGGCCTCCCCTATAATTTGCCGCCACTGAACGCACAGTCATGTGATCGGTCGAACCACCAGTCACTGAACCAGGAGAGTTTCATGCTGCGCCTTATCGTCCCCACCGTTGCCGTGCTACTGGCGACGTCCGTCACCGCACAGGCCGCTTCGCTGAAAGAACTCGAACTGAACAAGATGCTGCGCAATGTCGCCGCGCAAAGCAGCGCCGGCACGCCCCGGGCAATCAACGAGGACATTCTCGACCAGGGCTACACCGTAGAAGGCAATGAGCTGATCAATCATCTGAGCGTGCAAAGCAGCCACGCCCAAAAAATGCGGGCCGACCCCAAGGCCGTGTATTTCCAGCTGGGCGCCACGGTGTGTACCAACCCTGGCTTGCGCAAGCTGATGGCCCAAGGCGCGACCATGCGCTACGAGTTCACCGAAGTTAAGACCAATCGCCCCATTGCGACTGAGCGCTTCCAGGAATCCGACTGCCCGAAACCGGCCAAGACCAAAAAATAATCACCCCGAACTGGCGCGCCGCTGCTCATCGTCGGCGCGCAGTTCCGCCACCAGCGCCTGCAGGTAGCGCGAGCGCCATGCTCGGCCTTCCAACCGGCGACAGCATTCCTCTTCGAGGCTTACTCGATTAGCCTGAGCCGCTTCCAACAGCGTCAGGTACAACTGCCTGTCGAGCTCCAAAGTTACTCTGGTCATCAGTCCCGCCTCCATGCCCGATCCACTTCAATCCATCGCGCAGCGTCCAGTCCCGGACGCGCCATAGCATTGAATGCTTGCTAATCAGTTAATCAGAGCGGCACGCACCTAGTTGGCAATCTGACGAGCGGCATGACATTTGAGCGGTTGCCAACGATGTTTTTTGAGCGCCATGATCAAGGCAGCGAAGATCCGCGTGAGGGACTAGATTCAAAAGTATCTCTTTGCTTCGGGCAGAACGAGGCTGCCCCACCGACACCTTTGCGCGTGACAGTTCTTTCATACAAGGGAAACGCAGAACCCGCAGGATGGCTTGGTCGCCTGTCGCACGCCGCGTCGAACCAGGTCGAACGTCCAGGCACGGTCCTGGGCTGACAACGACACACGGAGTGTCGTGGCCCTGACGAATCTCTCGTTCGGGCTGGGGTTTTGCCAAGAAGGAGAAGCTGAATGCCTTACAAACCGAATGACTCGCTGAGTCGTCATTTTGAGAACCATGGACACGACCTCACCCGCAAGGTCGAAGAGCAACTCAACCTGGTCTCCCCCAACAGCCCGAACCTCCCCATCTACCGCGACATGATCCTGACCGTCCTGCGCATGGCCCAGGAAGATCACAACCGCTGGAATGCCAAGATCACGCTGCAGGCCTTGCGAGAACTGGAGCACGCTTTTCGCACGCTCGAACAATTCAAGGGTCGACGCAAGGTCACGGTCTTCGGCTCGGCCCGAACGCCCATCGAACATCCGCTGTACGGCTTGGCCCGGGAACTGGGGGCGGAGTTGGCACGCTCGGACATGATGGTCATCACTGGCGCCGGCGGTGGCATCATGGCCGCGGCCCATGAAGGCGCTGGCCGGGACCATAGCCTGGGTTTCAACATCACCTTGCCTTTCGAACAGCATGCGAATCCGACCGTTGAAGGCACGCAGAATCTGCTGCCGTTCCACTTCTTCTTCACCCGTAAGCTGTTTTTCGTCAAAGAGGCCGACGCACTGGTGCTCTGCCCAGGCGGTTTCGGCACCCTCGATGAAGCGTTGGAAGTCCTGACGTTGGTGCAAACCGGTAAAAGCCCGCTGGTGCCGGTGGTATTGCTGGATGTACCAGGGGGCAAATTCTGGCAAGGCGCCCTGCACTTCATCCGTGAGCAACTGGAGGAAAACCGCTACATCTTGCCAACCGATATGAAGTTGATGCGCCTGGTGTACAGCGCTCAAGAGGCCGTAGAGGAGATCAATCAGTTCTACAGCAACTTCCACTCCAGCCGCTGGCTAAAACATCAATTCGTGATCCGTATGAATCACAAGCTGAACGAACAGGCCCTTGGGCATTTGCAGGCGGAGTTTGCCGACCTGTGCCTCAACGATTGTTTTCATCAACACGCCTACGCCGGCGAGGAACACGACGAGGCCCGTTTCAGCCATCTGACCCGACTGGCCTTTACCTTCAATGCCCGCGATCACGGTCGTTTGAGGGAACTGGTGGATTACATCAACCTGTCGGAAAACTGGGCCCAGCCCGCCACCAAGGTCCAACCCCTCACCTGGGAGCCGATCAAGGTGACCTGAACCCATAAAAAAACGGCCCGCTATCAAAATAGCGGGCCGTTGTTGTTTAGTCGTCCATGCCGCGACCGCTGAACAAACGGTTGATCATTTCCATGGAATATCCACGATATGCCAGGAAACGCCCTTGCTTGGCTCGCTCTCTTGCATCGATGGGCAAATGCCCTGAGAACTTGCGGCGCCAGGTGTCCGTCAGTTGCGCCTGCCAATCGATACCGCTTTCGCGCAGGGCAAGTTCAATGTCCGGGCGTTGCAGACCACGCTGACCGAGCTCCTCCCGAATTCGCAAGGGACCATACCCCGAACGAGCTCGATAAGAGACAAAACTCTCAAGGTAACGGGACTCCGACAACAAACCCTCTTCCGTCAAACGGTCGAGGGCCGTGTCGATCAGCTCATCGGCAGCGCCGCGCTGACGCAGCTTACGCGTCAGCTCGACTCGACCGTGCTCGCGCCTGGCGAGCAGGTCCATCGCGGTTCGCCGCACCGCGACGAGGGTATCGAGTACGACGGTCATCGAATCGATCAGATGTCAGCGTCAGCCAGGTCGTCTGCAGTCTCGCGGTTAGCCACCGACTTGACGTCTGCAACTGGGCTCAGAAGCTTGTCACGCAGTTGCTTCTCGAGGGTTGCTGCAATTTCCGGATTGTCCGCCAGGAACTTGGCCGAGTTGGCCTTGCCCTGACCGATCTTGGTGCCGTTGTAGGCATACCAAGCGCCGGATTTTTCGACAAAACCATGCAACACACCCAGGTCGATCATCTCGCCATTGAGGTAGATACCCTTGCCGTAAAGAATCTGGAACTCCGCCTGACGGAACGGCGAAGCGACCTTGTTCTTCACAACCTTGACGCGGGTTTCGCTGCCGACAACCTCATCGCCTTCTTTCACCGCGCCAGTGCGGCGGATGTCCAGGCGAACCGAGGCGTAGAACTTCAGTGCGTTACCACCGGTAGTGGTTTCCGGGCTGCCGAACATCACGCCGATCTTCATACGGATCTGGTTGATGAAGATCACCAGGCAGTTGGCGTTCTTGATGTTGCCGGTGATCTTGCGCAGGGCCTGGGACATCAGACGAGCCTGGAGGCCCACGTGCATGTCGCCCATTTCACCTTCGATTTCCGCTTTGGGTACCAGTGCAGCCACGGAGTCGACGATGATCACGTCAACGGCGTTGGAACGCACCAGCATGTCGGTGATTTCCAGGGCCTGTTCACCGGTGTCCGGCTGGGAAACCAGCAGGTCATCGACGTTAACGCCCAGCTTGCCGGCATATTCCGGGTCCAGGGCGTGTTCGGCATCGACGAAAGCGCAGGTCGCACCGGCTTTTTGAGCCTGAGCGATCACGGACAGGGTCAGCGTGGTTTTACCGGAAGACTCAGGACCGTAGATTTCAACGATACGGCCTTTTGGCAGACCGCCAATGCCAAGCGCAATGTCCAGGCCCAGGGAGCCGGTGGAGATGGAAGGAATAGCCTGACGGTCCTGATCGCCCATACGCATTACGGCACCCTTGCCGAATTGACGTTCGATCTGACCCAAGGCCGCAGCCAAGGCTTTCTTCTTGTTGTCGTCCATTAAAGTCCTCACGTAATCAATAAGGCCTGACGGCCAACACCTGTATAAGTAGCCAGTATTATTCCACAGCGATTGAGGATCGCCTACCCCTGATTTGAGATTTCTGCGGCGGCATGTTGCAACAGCCCCTCTAGCGCGGCCTTCACCGTTTGTCGGCGGACTTCGTCGCGGTTGCCGGCAAAGAATCGCTGCTCGCTGACAACCGTGTCACCAACGCCCCAGGCCAGCCACACCGTACCCACCGGTTTGTTCGGCGAGCCACCATCGGGACCGGCCACGCCGCTGACCGCCACAGCAAAACGCGCCAGGCTTTTTTGCTGCGCCCCCCGCACCATGGCCTCCACCACCTCGCGACTGACCGCCCCCACCGTTGCAAACAGCTCGGCCGGCACATCCAGTTGCTGAGTCTTCTGGCGGTTGGAATAGGTGACATAACCCGCCTCGAACCACGCCGAACTCCCGGGAATACGAGTGATCGCCTCGGCAATCCCGCCTCCGGTGCAGGACTCGGCCGTGGTCACATGGGCATTGACCCGCTGCAGACGTCGGCCCAGCTCAGCGGCCAGTTCGGTAATGTCATCCATGATGCTCTCCTGATTCGATGCAATGGGCCCTACCGTACACGAGCATGCCAGGCTTGCAAGGCTCGCCGGATCACCGCCCAAATGCCCTGACGTACGCCTGACAGGCCTGCAGAGCGATCAATCCGCGATCCCCTTCGTCGGTGATGGCGATAATTCGTTGAGCATGCGCCGGGTCAAGTCGGGCGCGTGGGGGGCCATGATCCACGCCGCCGGTGCCGGCGGTGGCAGACACTGCACAACCGGCGGCAACATCGTCGGCGTCGAGGAGGACTGACAGCCGGACATCGGCAGTAGCAAGACGATCGCGCAAGCGATCCTGATCACGTTGGGCATCGCTCAAGGCTCGGTAATGGGATTGTTCGCTGGCGGAAAGTTGCTGTTCCAGGGCCAGACGCTTGTCTTGCTCGGCCTTTTGTTGAATAGCTGCCGCCTGGGTTATTTGATTCAACATCTGCGCCTGGATCTGGGCCGTTTGCGCCAGTTGCCGCTCATAACGCCACGTCTGGACTTGCCACGCCAACATCGCCGGGCCGCCGGCCACCAACGCCAGCAACACAGCGACGCCAAGGGTGCGAGAAGAAACAGGCATCAAACCAAAGGCTGACATATCACCGCCCTCGCCCGCGCCCAGAGTTGCAGACGATCCTGCAAGCCATTCAAACCGCCGTTGATGCGCCGGGTGATGCTATTGAACTGGTCACGGTCAGCCAGTTCGTTCAAACCGTTCTGATCCCAGAACCAGGCGGCAGACTCAGCCGCCCATTGCGGTTTCTCCAGCAGTTGCGGCAATGCCAGCAATCGCTCATCGCCAAACAAACCCAGACTGCAACGCCGATAATTGTCGCGCCCGGTAATCTGAATCAGCCCGCGCCCCCGATATTGCTGACCGTCGCCGTCGGCCTGGGGTGTATTGCCCAAGCGAACGGCCAACGGCCCCGTGTCGTACTTACTGAGATATTGATCACCGCCGAGTTCGCGTACATGGCGCAGTTGCCCCGATTCATGGCCAACCTGGGCCAGAAACGCGGCAATGCGTTTGGGCGTGTCGATACGATGGCTGGACATGGCGCTATTAAGAGCCGAAACGAAAACGCCCGCTTGGGAGCGGGCGTTGGGCATGATAGTGAGGAGTTGTTGTTGGGTGACTTCCATAGTCGAATCTTCGAGAGCACGTTTATTTAGAGGCTCAACCCGCGACAGGTTCAATCGGCCAGTTAATGTCGGTTGGGAAACCGGTTTGATGCTGGATACGGTTCAACTCTACGCTGTAAAGCTTCCACTCCATCAGGGCGAGTTGTTCCTGATCATTGGCGTCGCCGATGTCTTCGGCATATTGGAAAGGAGCGACTTTCTGAACGGCTTCGCGCAGCAATTTATCGCGCTTTGACAGGGCTTCGCGCTTGAGGTCGGCCAGCTGCAGCATCTCGTCAAACACCCAGGTGGTATCGCGCCATACATAGTAATTGCCCGGCCATGGTTCGGCTGTGTACATGTCCGGCAATTGGCCGAACTCGGTCCACTCCAGATGAGCGCCGTTGTCCTTGCGATAAACCGAACCGCGCCAGTCCACCATTTCTCGTGGAACGCCGTTCACCATGACCCACGAATGATGTTCTTGAGCGGCTGGAAGTTTGAAGGAAAGTTGAATGCCGTTACTGGGAATTTGGATGCCCATACCGGGCGTTACGAAAAGCTCTACCGGGCCAGATAGAACACCGGAATCATCGAACAGATAAATAAACATAACTACCTCAGATCAGCTTGATTCGGGCGGGATAGGCGATGTTTCTGGGACGAGTTTCAGCACTGAAAGTACCAATATTGCCTACAAGCTCTCCACTGGAAAAGAACAGTGGGTTGGGGTACGTCGTACCGACTATTCCCGTTGCAGGAGCAGCATTAACGTCGCGGGTCACGTCCCAAGAACCATCAGCAATACTAGGCCCTGGACGGTTAGCACTACCTGAACTGGTGGGCAAAAAGTGGTTGTGGCTTTCAAGGGAATGCATTTGTCTGCTTCCCGCCGAACGGTCGACATCCACCCCGCGGGCCTCATCCAGCACGCGCAAGAATTCACCGCGAATATCCGGAAGTCGAAAAGTCGTCGCACCGTCACCGCTGGTCCACGCGCCCTCGTTCCCTCCTCTGGAACCCTCCGTCACTAACGCACCGGACGATTGCGCGTAATCCCACAACCACGGCCAATCGCTACGCACCAGCAAATTTCCATTAAGCACCGCATACCCACCGGGAATGACCTGACGCGTGCTCTCAAAGGAAATACGCCCCAGCGCCGTCGCATCAAACCGCCCCACCGGCCACCAAACCCCAGTTTCATCACTGCGCAGATGCCACCAGTCACCGCTGCCCATCAACACCAGAAACGGATAACCGCTGGCCGCCAGATGAGTGTGAAACCGGATCCTGTCGCTACCGGAGGCCCATACGGTCAAACGGTTACCACTGTTATCCACACGCCGCACAATCACATCACGAACGCCCAGCGCCGTGTTGGCCGCTGGCAGAGTAACGGTGCTCACTCCAGCACTGGCATCAATCAGCACCAGACCCAGTTCCTCGGCCGCCAGCACTTTTGAAGCCGTTAAGCGCGTAACAACCGAACGCATCGGGCTGCTACGCCCGAGAATAGCCTGCAACGCCTTGATCAACTGGCCGGTGTCCGCTTCAGACGGTGTGATGCCTGCGGCGGAGATCACGCCCAAAATCTCCTGGGTAACGCTGTTACCCCACACGGCGGGAATCAAAGATCCCGGCGTGCCTTCAACGGGATTTTCATCCACGAACCGGCCGTTCACCAGCCCGACGCTGGGAACGCTTTTTGGATAGTCCATATTTCTGTTCTCTACCTGAAATTAGAAGAACCACGCTCAAAACGGACGGGGTCAGAGTGAACTTCGCAGTTGGCTAAGCGCGCTGATCGCGTCATCGCTGGTTTGGTTGGCCAGTTCAATGGCGTTTTTGGCGATGTGCCCTCGGATTTGCGCCTTGGCTTTAAGCCGCCACTCGCGAAGCATTAGCAAGTTCGAATCACATTCCGCAGCCTTGGCGAGAATCTGGTCTGTCGCCTGCCTGGCTGTTCGCCCTTTGATGACCCACGCTGAAACCGCCACAGGCACAGATTTCTTCGGGTAACCCTCATCCTTGAACGCCTGCGCCTCTAGAGCCGCTTGTTGGTATTCCATGGCTCGTAACGGATCACCGACCAAGGCACGACGCGCACTGTCGGCGGCTGCATCCACTTTGGCGCACAGTCGCTCACCTTCGATACGCAATAGCTCGGCGGCATTTTCTTCGTTCAATAGCCATTTACCGCCCTCCCAAGTGTGGGCGGGGGACGGCGGAGCCGGACGGAGTTCATCTTCGTACTGATGCAGTTCTTGAATGACTCTCATCGAATCAGCTCCCAAGACAGGTGAACATTGATTGCATTAGTGAAATTGACAGCGATACCGACGCTGTAATCAGTCAACGCCTGGTGCCCCTTGATCCCCATGCTCAGTAGCAATTCGTCGCTGTCGGCATTGGTTGCGCCCAACGTGTGCTCGGCCTGATAAGACTGCCAAAGCGAACGCAACTGGGAATGATCAAAACTGGCCGTAATCGTAGAGACCATTACGTCGTTGACAACGTTATTGGAAGACAGCACACACATCCCAGGGCTTGCGGGGTTGGTCCAGCCATTTGGCTGGTTGACAATAGTTGTCGAGGCTGGGTTTAGATAGCTGTAGTTTCCCCCAACCCACCCGGCCTGGGCAAAGGCGAGCGAAGTCACGGCACTTGAAGAAGGCGTGGGGTTACCCGAAACGAGACGCCCGGCACGCGCATGCGGATCAAGCGGCAAATA
Source organism: Pseudomonas sp. NFACC39-1 (assembly GCF_900110355.1). Taxonomy (NCBI): domain Bacteria; kingdom Pseudomonadati; phylum Pseudomonadota; class Gammaproteobacteria; order Pseudomonadales; family Pseudomonadaceae; genus Pseudomonas; species Pseudomonas sp. NFACC39-1. The sequence goes on from NZ_FODL01000011.1 coordinate 23,196, forward strand.
CACCACGCCAGTGCCATTGACAGTCTGAGTCCAACTCAATCGTGAACGGTTGTAGATCGAGCGAACTACAGGCAAGGAGCCGGGCGCCCCGGTCAACACCCAAGCCAGGCACATATCCAACGGCGTGGATTGGAATCCACCGCCCGAAGCGCCGTTTATAGTGCCCTTCAGCGACTCAGGAGCGACGTCGTAGAGGCTTCCACGCTGCATATAAAAAGTCAGCGAATCCCCCGTCACCTGCGCTCTTAAAAAATAGCCAGAGCTGGGCAATAAATCGGTACTGCTCCAGGCCGAAGTTACAAAGGTGCGTGACCGGCCCAACCGCCCGCTCACCACTTCCTGACCAATGCTGATATACACGCCCGCCGGAATCGAAACGCGCCCGCCACTGGTTGATACTGCTGCTGGCGCTATTGGCAGACGAGCATCGGCCGTTGCGATTGTCGGCAGCGGCAACGCGGCGAGCGGTAAAGCAAGGTCCTGGTTCCAGCCCTTCGCGGTGACCGATTGAATCGCCTGGAGCAGTTGATCGTTGTTGGTCTCATCCGGTGTCAAATCCCCCGCCTTGATGACATTCACAATTTCCTGCGTCACCCCGTTCCCCCAGGCTGCTGGAATCAATGATCCCGGCGTCCCGGTCAACGGATTTTCATCCACGAACTTCCCATTCACCAGGCCTGCGCTGGGCACACTCTTCGGATAATCCATTCATCTACTCCCTAGTCATAATTGATGTGAACTTTCGTATGCGCCGGCGCACTACGATGAATCAGGCACTCCAGCGCCGAACCCGGATTGACGCCGAAACGCTCCCCCCAATAGCTGGCGCCAAAACGTCGGCCGAGCAGCAGGCGACCGCCGGTGTTGAGGGTCCACATGAATTGCGCCTGCCAGGTGCCGAAGTGCGCTTCGCCGAAGCGGGCGCGGCCCATGCGGGGGGCCTTGAGTTCGGTGATGGTGGCGTTGGGATAGCCCTGGCTCTTGGCAATTTCCACGTAATAAGCAATGGCCTGGCTGCCCACCGCCAACAACCGCCGACGCACCGCCAAACGGCGGTCGTCATACAGCGGTGTAGCGCCCAGGCACGGGTCAGGCAGGTTCATCACCCGCTCCCAATCCGGCACCAGTTCACTCACACCCGCCGGGTCCATTTCGTGGAGCAGGTCGACGGCGCGGGCGTCGAGACGCGCCAATTCCTGGGCGATGCCTTGCAGCACCTCTTCCAGTTCCGGCACCCGCTCCGGGTCCCATGCCGGGCCGCTGGGCAGCAGGCTGCGCAGTTGGGCCTGGTACTGCTCGGCGGTTCTCAGGCTTGCCATACGCAGCCTCCGAAGGTCAGCAACTGATTGCTGGCGGCCACCACGTCGGCGATGGGTGCAGTCAGTGCGTGGTCGGTTTCCCCGGTGGCACTGCTGATGGCTTCGGCGATGTGGGTCAGCAGGAGGGTTTCGCCAAGGCCAGCTTCGCGGTTATGCAGGTCTCGCAGTTGCGCTTCGATGGCGGCGCGCACGGCGCTGGTGTCCGGGGTAATGCGCAGCCGGTAGGTCACCGGCACCTGGGATGGCGCCAGCACATGCACTTCGGCGGTGACCGGGCGCAGTGGCTCGATATAGGCCCGGACTTCTTCCAGTTGCTCGGTGTTGGGAATCGGCTGTGGGTCGTCGTCACGCATGACGAACACGCCAACGGTGCCCGGCCCCAGGTAGCTGCCGCGACACCAGGCGCGGGTGATGCCAGGGCATTCCAGGGCCCAGGTTTCATAGTCCTGCGCGGAACCGCCGTGGGGAATGATGCGGTAGGAGCGGATCACCCTGGCCCGCAGGGATTCGAGGCTTTCCCGAGCGAGGCCGCCGGTCAACCCGGGCGCCAGCACGGTGAAGCTGTTGCCGATCCCAAGGATCGGCTGCACCGACGTCAACACCAGCCCGGCATCGGCATTACCCAGGCTGCCGGCGTCCAACGCGGCGACAGTGGTGCTATTGAGGCCATTGCTGGTGGTGCGGGCGCTGGTCACTTTGTAGGTGCGCCCATCGCTGGACTGCAGCAGCGTGTCGACATCCAGCACAGCGCCTGCGGTGGCGGTGAAGCTGACGCTGCCGCTGGCCACCTGGGCCGCTTTGCGCGCCTGGTTCAGGCGCAGGGCGGCGATGCGCTCCAGGGTGGATTCGTCGGCCTTGTCCGGCAGGATCTGCTCAGCGATCCAATCCAGATAGCCATACAGGCCATAGGCGGCGCCACCCAGGGTGCGAGCCAGCACTTGAGCATCGGACTGGCGCAGCGAATCGCTGGCCAGGTCGCTTTGGGCGCGCTTGATCAGCACCGGCAGCGAAGGGGTTTCAAACGGCATAGGTCACCTGCCAACTGTTATCGGGGTTGATGTCCAGGCGCTCGCCGTCGGCCAGGGTCAAAACCGTGCGCAGATTCAGGCGCTGGGCGTCGAGGCGTTCGCTGATGATGTCGATGGCGCTGCAATGGCCATCGTCGATCAGCCATTGCAAGGCTTCGCGGGCATAGAATTCGGCGTCGAGCTGGGTCTGCCGGGTCAGCTTGACCCGGCGCAACAGCCACAGCCGCGAACCAATACGGTCGTCGGCGACGGTGGGAAAAGTGTCGCCCCACCAGCCGAAACGTTGCTCGTCATCCACGGCATCGTCGTCAGCGGCGCGGCGCCAGGTGAACAGGCTGATCAGCACCGAGCGGGTCAGCGCGGCGTGAAGGTTCTGGCTGATGAACATCACTGGCCTCCCGCCGGCATGCCGGTTTGGCCGTTACCGGCCTGCACGCCGACGTGCACATGCTTGATCTGGCTGATGCCGCCGGCGATCTGGTCGCCCTGGGAAACGAGCTTGCCGGTGTGGTTGATGACCGGGCTGTCGATGTTCACCGCGCTGCTGGCGCGGATGTTCAGGGTCGCAGTCTGGATGTCGATGACCCGGCCACGCTTGAAGTGGATCTTGTCGCCCTCGTCGGTGTAGATCGCCACTTCGCCAGGGGCCAGGGCCTTGAGGCGGAAACGACGGTCGGCGACCACCAGCACCACGGCATGGGAACGGTCACCGCCCAGGAACGTGGCGATCCCCTCTGCCCCGGCCAGCGGATTGCTGGTGAAGCCGTAGGGTTCGAAGTGCTCCATATCGTCATTCACTTCGCCGGCAGTGAGGCGCATTTGCAGCGATTGCAACTTGGTAGCCGAATTGGCGAGCACGACAGTGCCGCGCGCCAGGAGGCGGGTCAGTAGGCTCATTGAGGTTTCCTTGAGAATCGGAAGTTTGAAAGCGATGTTTATTGGCCATAACTTCTGTTGGCTGTACCGACGCCATCGCGAGCAGGCTCGCTCCCACAAGAGATCTCCAGTGGATCAAGTTTTGTATTCGGCAAAGATCCCCCTGTGGGAGCGAGCCTGCTCGCGATGGCGTGGGCTCATTCAACATTGAGGCAAGCTGACCCACCGCTTTCGCGAGCAAGCCCGCTCCCACCAGGAGTTTTGCGTTGGGCTCAGGATTTGGGTGGCGTCGGGTTCGCGTCGAACGTATGGGGCGGGGCGACTTGCAGGGTGGTGACGGAGCCTTGGGCAGACAGTGAATACGTCACTTTGGAGATCAGCATGTCGCCGTCAAACCCCAGCACCGGGTCGATCACCCGCACCAGGGTGTTATGCCGCCACAAATCGCCATTGGCCTGACGCCAGCCCTGCACGCGATAGGTCGTGGTCAGGGCCTTGCCAGTGCGGATTGCGCTTTCCCAGTCGGCTCGCTGCTGGGCCAGTTCGAAGGTCAATTGCGCGCTTTCGCTGATCACCGTGACCCGCTTGCGCTTGAAGCCCAGGTCCGTAGCGGTGCCGGAAACTTCGCTCACCGCCGCCCCGCTCTGCTGATCATTGCCCTTGTGCTGGCCGATGACCCGGTATTCGGAGAACACCTGGCTGTAGTCCATCGGTGCGTTGCCCGAGAGAATGTTTTTACCCAGTTCCAGCACATCATTGGCTCGCCCGCCACTACCGGGTTTAGCCAGCAACACGCGGCCTTCGGCGTCGTCAGTGGAAAACACCCGAAACAACGTCAGCAGACGGTCGATGGATTGAAAGACCGTTTCCCCCGGCACGATGCTGTGTTCGCTCAACCGAGCGGTTTCAGGGATCTCACTGATCACTCCCACGCCATATTGCGAGGCCAGGGCCTGGACAATGCTCAGCACCGTTTGCCCGCGCCATTGGCTCGGGCGATTGATCGCCGCGCAGTCCACCAAGTCCTGGGTCCTGGAGCCACCCTCGATACTCAGGCTGATCTGGCGCCCGTCATAACTGACCGGGGCTTTGAACACGTAGCCGCTGAGCACCAGGTCGGCACCGATGCGCACCTGACATTCATCCCCCGGACGAATTGGCACAGACTGGGTCTGCCCCGGCCATTGCCAGGTGATGTCAAGCTTGAAGGTGCGGAACTGCCGCTCCAGGTCCGCACTGATTTCCACGCTTTTCCAGCCGCCGTAATCCAGCCCGCCGACGGTGAGCGAGACAGCGTTGTCGAGCTCGTTCATGGCTTATTCCCTCGAGACTTTCAGGTCGTTGGGTGGCAGGAAACCAGGGTGAGCCACGCCATTGCGCTGAGTCACTTCGGTGACCCGGGTGGCATCGGCAAATTGCTGATACGCCACTACCAGCGCCGGCAGGCTTTGCTTGAACGACAGGCTGATCAGTCTGACACCGGAAGACGCCACCGCCGTCAGGTGCGCGGCCATTTGCTGACGCAGGTTGTTCAGCGCCTGGTAGTGATCCGGATCGGCCTTGAGCGAGGCTTGCCAGATGGCCTCGTTGAGGGCATCGCGCAGGGCCAGGACATCATCGGCCACCGGCACGTCTCGGCGCTGGACCGGCTGTACCGCCTGTTGCGCCACCGATGGGGTGGCGCCCAACTTGACCGCCGGTGCCGCCACCGGCATCGCCGCAATCCATTGCGCGGCCTGCACCAGCAGCGTGTCCTGCACCAGATCGGCCACGGCCTGGGCCGCCGCCGTGGTGTCTTTGCCGGTGGTGAGTTTGGGAGCGTCCGCCTTGCGAATGGCTTCCACCTGCTGCGACACGCTGGCAATCACGCCGCGATAGCCGTCACGGGCAAAGTCCTTCAATTCCCGGATGTCCCCCAGCAACCCTTTAAACTCGGCGGCCACTTCGCTGGGCAGCTCCTTCACCGCCTTGACCAGATCGCTGAGTTGCCGATAAGTCTCGATCAACGGCTTGAGTTCCTGCTCGATGACGCCATAGACCTCCTTAAGGCTGTTGCGCAGGTCAGCAATGCCGATCCGCGCAGCCTTGATCAACGTCATGGCCTCTTCGAAGCGCCGCACCGCCGAACCCAGAAAGCTGTCAGCCGACACCAGTAACAGTTTCTGGCTGTTGATCGCGGCCGACGGGAATTGCAGCGGCTGGTCGGGGTAGAACTTCAGAGCGAACGTCACCAGGCCGCCATCCTGACGGGTCTGGGTCATGTCGCACTCGCCCACCTTGACCTGCAGGCGCCCCAGCCACGGATGCACCAGTTCTCCGCTGCCCTGCTCCAGGGCCCTAAGCAACTTGTCACGCTGCTCCAGGCAATCGGGTCCGACGATGAACGCGGTCAGCTCATGAATCTTCGCTTGCTGACCGAGGCCTTCGAAGAATGGCTGGTCACGCTGGGGATATTCATGCAACTGACCCTTGTGGCCGACCGGAGTTTTCGCCTGATCGACCCAGAACCCGACGCCGCGAAACGACGCCGGCAACAAACGATCACGCCAGCTCATTGGAACCTCCTGTGGAAAGTGAGCGATAGCCAATGCGCGAACTCACCGCCAGGGCCGGTTGATTGGTCTGCGGCGGGTCGGCGCGCAACCCGGCCGGCGCGTTTTCGAAGCGCACGGTCAGGCCACCTTCGAGCTGCGTGCGGTTGTTGGCGGCGCTTTGTTGCACCAGGGCACTGGAGGTTTGCGGCAGTGCGCCTGCCGCCAATGAGGTTTTCATCGGCAGGTTGCCGGACGCCGGCGCAAGGCTGGAAGACAAGCCCGCAGGCTGTTCACTGGCCCCGCCAAAAAATGCTGGCGCCAGTTCACCCTTGCCTTCGGCATTGGTCTGCCGTTGCGCCTCGGTCAATCCTTCGACCTTAACGGTAAACGAGGTGATGATTTCGCCGAAGCCGCCGTTGAAGAACGCCTTGATCGGCGCAATCACACCCTGCAGTTCATCCCACCATTGGCTGAACCACTCCCCCACAGGTCCCCACTGTTTGGTCAGGCCCTCAATGGGCGACCAGTCGAACAAACCGCTGAACACCGCCAGCATGATCGACACCTGATTGCGAATGCCTTCCCAGATGCCGGCGAACACTTCACCAATCGTGCCCCAGTTGGCCATGATCAACCCCAGCGGCGTCCAGTCGAACAGGCCTTTCAAGGCGTCCATCACCGGCACCGTCAGTGCCTTGAGCAGATCCCAGATCGCTGCGAACAACCCGGTCAGGGGCGCCCAGTTGCTGATGATCAAACCCAAGGGTGACCAGGCAAACAACGTCTGCATGAAACCGATAATCGGCGTTGCCGCCGCCACGATCACATTCCAGAGCGCGCCGAAAAAACTACTGATCGGTCCCCAATGGCTGATCACCTGCCCCATCGGGGTGAAGGCGAACACCGTCTTGAAGAACTCGACCATCGGCATGACGATCGGCGACAGCTTTTGCCAAAGCCCGGCGAAGAACGCCGAGATCGGTGTCCAGTTAGCGATGATCATCCCGGCCGCCAAGGCGATGCCCATGGCAATCAAGCCGATGGGGTTCATCTTCAAGGCCAGGTTGACCACTTCCAGCGCCTGGCTCGCACCGCTGACCGCCGTTTGAATCGCGTTGAACGCCACGACGCCTGTCGCCAGGCCCTGCACCAATTGCGGGTTGTCCTGCAGCACCTGGGCCACACCCGTGACCATCGGCTGCAAGCTGGCTGCCGCCGCGTTGACCGCCGGCCCCAGGGCCGAACCGAACTGCACCGACACATTGCTGATGGAAGTCTTCAATCCATCCAGGCTCTGTGCCGCTACACGCGGCGCTTCAGGGGCCTTCAAGCTGCTGGCCGCCGCGTTGGCCGCGCCGACTTCACCTTTGAAAGCGTTTGCTGACTTGAGCCCCTCCATGAACGGTTTGGCCAGGCCGCCCTCGGGGAGCAGAGCGGAAATATCCAGGCTGCCAAGGCCCGTGGCATCGAGGTTCTGTTTGAAGCTGGCGACCTTGGCCCGAAGGCTGGCAAGCTTGGGCGACAGCTCATCGATGCCGGTCAGCAGCACTGCTTTTTTCTCTAGCTTCTGTGTCTCTGCCATCACTGCACCTGCTGCATCGCATTGATCCGTTGCGCGTGCTCCAGGGACTCGCGGAGCACATCCAGTGGCCTGGCCATCATCTGTTCGGGGTCAACCTTCCAGAACCAGGCCAGATCATAGGCGGCTGCGATCAGGTCGCCGATGGCTGCGACGCCGCACTCATGAAAAAACTCGCGACGGCCCAGCTCAATGCGTTGAGGTCTGCCAGGTCCAACTGGTTGACCGACGACGGCGGGATGCCGGCGCAGACCGCGATGTACTTGGCCGCGACATCCATGTCCAGGCTCACCTCCTCGCTCTTGTCGATCTTGTACGGCAGCGCCTTGATCGCCCGGACTTCTTGCACCGTCGGACGGCGCAGGGTCAGTTCGCTCAGCGGCTCGCCGTGGGCCTCGATGGCCACGCGCAGCGTCACGACATCGCTCATTGCCAGGTCCCCTTGATGCCTTCGAATTTCAGTTCGATGGTGGCGTCGTCGCCCTTGGACACCGGCTCTTCCACCAGGTAAGCGCCGGCCAGCACGTAGACCTTGCCGTTGTTGAATTCACAGGTGACGGTCATGTCGGTGCCAGCGACCAATTGCTTGAGCGGGAAATCCGCGGTGTGCAGGGCTGTCACCTTGAAGGACGGTGCAATGTCGGTTTCCTTGTAGAAACCCGGTACGACGGTTTCGCGTTTGGTAAACATCAGCGGTGCTTCGCAGCCGCCATTGATGGTCAGTTGAGCGCCGTCCACTTTGACGTAGCAGGTGCCCGCAATCAGTTGACCCATGGTGTTTCTCCCTTCGAATAAAAGCTGTTCACTTAGGATTTGTGTAGATCATCGTGGCGAGGGAGCTTGCTCTCGCTTGACCGGGCTGGCGCTGCATTACGTAGCGCCAGCTCTGTGTTGGGGTTGCTGCGCAACCCAGCGGGAGCAAGCTCCCTCGCCACAGTCAGGCAGCGTCGTCGTATTGCAGACGGAACTGGTTGAGCAGCGCGAACACCCGCAGGCCATTGATGTAATCCGGCGGGAACAGCACATTGACCCGGCTCGGGTCCTGGCTGTCACGCTCGACCACCAGGTGCTCGGCGAACAGCTCGGCGTTTTCCACGTGACCTTCCAACTCCAGCTTGGCGTACTGGGCAATCAACTCGCCGCGAATGGTGCTCGGCGTCACGATCGGTTGGCCGGCGCCGAAACGGGTGCCGTCGGCAGCCAGTTTGTGCCGCCCGTATTTACTGGTGATCACGCTTTGCAGGCGACGCACGATGAACGCCGACTGGTGCATGGTTTCGCTGTCCAGATAGGAATTGTCAGCCTGGCCGAAGGCATTTTTTTGATACGTGGTGATCGAGCGCTGAATGCGCACGTAGCCACCTTCGTAATACGCCGTGGCAATGCCGTAGTTGAGCAACGACTGACGCTCGGTCAGGGTGAAACGCTCGCTGGCCGGTGCCGGATCCAGGCCTGGCAAACTGCCGCTCTGGGTCGGACGGCTGGCGTCAGCGGAGATGAACACCGCAGTACGGGCGGCCAACGCAGCGGCCTGGACCCAGAACGGTTGCGGTACGCCCAGCTCCAGGGCCTGGAGGGTCATGTGCTGGTCGTTACGCGCCTGACCGGCCGCCACCAGAGTACCGATGGTGCCGCGCTTGGCGCTGTAGACATGGCCGAACAACTGCTTGGCCCAGGACCAGCGACCCGTGCTGTCGTCCATGACCGCTTGCCAGGTGTTGAGGCTCGCCACATCGGACCACGGCATGGCGATGAACTCGAATGGCTCGTCACCCAGGGCCGCGACGGCGGCAGTCTGGTCCGGCACACCAGCGCCACCGGTCATTGCCGTGATGGCGGTGGTCAGGCCAGCAGGGGTGTCTTCGCCATTGCTCTTGCCCAGACGATTGAATTGCAGGCTGATGTCGTTGCCGCTGTCGCCGGTCCATTTGGCGCTCAGCGTCACGACACCTTCGGCGGCCGCAGCGATCACCGGCAGATCGGCGCTCGCGTTGATTTTCAGCGCCAGCGCAGTGGCGGCTTGAGCTGCAGTCGCACCATTGACGATGGCGGCTTGAACACGCACACCACCCACATAAAGATTAAGCAGGCCGCTTTGAGTCGCGGCGCCGGTCAGGGTCAGCACGCCTTGGGCGATGGAACCTTCGACGTTGTGCAGCGGCAAGCACCAGATCTCGCCCAACGGGTCGGTCTTGCGCCAGGTTTCGTACATCGAGGCAAGCATCGAGCCTTGGCCGCCGATGTTCTTGGCCAGCGCGACGCTGGACACCAGCACCAGTTTGCCGACCTCGGCCGGAGCCACGTTGTCGTTGACCTGAGCCACGATCAAACGGCGCATGGCCGACGACGCGCTATTGGCGGCCGAGTTGTCCATTTCGGCGTAGAACAGCGGAACACGAATATCCGCGGGAATGTTGCTGAATCCGATCGCCATTATTTGGCTCCCTGTGGTTTTGCCGCTTTCACGGTTTTGGTAGTGATATCGCCATCGGCCAGACGTCGACGCCACCAGGCGCTGTCCGGTACTTCACGGCCCTCGAGGGGCAACAGATCGCCCGCTTCCGGGTCCGGTACGGCACGGCCCGGGGCCGGCAGCACGGTGATGCGTTTGCTCATGGGGTTACGTCTCCAGAGAAAGTCAGTTCCACGCGCCCATCGGGCCCGGGACGTTTCAGATTGGGGTCCGCCGGGTCGATGGCATCGACCCGCACGGTGGCCCCGCTAAAGGACGACAAGCCGTCCAGTTCACGCTCGTGCCAGCTTTCGGCAGGCTGGCTCGCCAGATTGCGGCCCAGCTGGAACTCGGCGAAAAAGTGCAACCGGTACGACACGCGGCTGCTATTGATGGAAACCAGTTCACTGCCGTCGTACTCGATGCCGGTGTAGTCACCACCGGGCTTGAACCCCACCAGTGCCCGCCACAGTTCGGCGCGCAGGTCGTGCAACAGATCCAGCGCTTTTGTCGCGTCGGTGGCGTCGAGCACCAATACGGTGTCGAAACGGTCGCGTACTGCTTGCAGCGTGGCGTTCTGGGCGGCGTTCTTGCTGGCAATGTCGGCGCTTGGCAGGACATAGGCGCAAGGGGTTTGCAGTGGCGTGTCGGCTTGCAACGTGGCGAGGTCAAAACCTGCCGCCACGCGATTGGCGAGCGCGGGACATTGCTCACGCAGTTGCGTGAGGATCGGAGTGATCTTCATGGAGGTGCTCCAGTTGTATAGAATCGCAGTCAGAAACTGTGGGAGCGAGCCTGCTCGCGATGGCGGTGTGTCAGGCACCATCAATGCTGGCTATGACGGCCTCATCGCGAGCAGGCTCGCTCCCACAGGGTCAGCGGTGTTTTGGAAGGGAGCACGTCAGGCCCTGGCATCCAGACAAGTCGCATCAATCCTGCTGCGATAGCTTTTTTCCCGGTCGCCGCTGGCGGTGACTTTGTCGATCGACCAGCGACCGCGCATGAAGTCCGGCCAGGAGGCGTCCAACAGCACGATGCCTTCGGCGCACAAGCCTGGATTGCCGGGGCATTCGATCGCCACCTTGAGTGCTTCGCGCATCATCCGGCGCACCTCTCCTTCACCGGCGGCGCGAGCATCGTTGGCGCTTTGAAAGCGCTGGCGAAGGGTCTTGAACGGCGCGATGCCGCTCTCCTCGACCCGCATTTTCCCCGCCTTCGCATCCCACCAACTGGCCTTGCAGCCCTGGTATTTCGCCCGCGCGGTGTCATCCAGGACGGCGGAGATAAAAGCGTTATCGCCCGGGCGGTTATTCGTGGTCACCGACAGCTTTGTCTCTGGCAGGACTTTGCCCGTTAAAGACTTCGCCTGCCCCCGGCGCGCCAGCACATACAACTCGTTGACCGGCTTGGCGACGGCGTCATAACGATGAGCCAGTCGCGTCAGAAAACCCATGTCGGTTTCGTTGGACTGATCGATGTGCTCGATTTTTATCAGCGCCAGGTCCGGCGCCACACGCGGGGAAAACCCGTGTCTGGAAGTCAACTGACGAAACAGCGCGCCCAAGGTCGTCGGGCCATGACTGACGGATCGGCGCTGCTTGAAACCGGTCTGATCGGCCGCACTGAACGGCGCCGCCGTCGCGACAAGCGTCAGGCGCAGAGGAAACAGAGTTGGCGTGCGCCGGGTCACGACGAACTCGCCTTTATCCACCAGACCCGACTCCAGATAACCAACCCGCAGGCCGACTTTCCCGCCCAGGCTGGGCAATCCTTCAAGCCCTTCCAGGCTGATGGTGAGCGTCAGTTGATCGGACTCGATCCCCGCCGCGTCGATGTGCGTCCAACTGAGCAAGCGTTCGTTGAGCAGCGCCGCGTTCGCACCGTAGATTTCCACCGCTGGCGTGAAACCCAGTGACATGTTGCCTCCTTAATCCCAGGCCGAAACCGGTGTGGGTGCGACGGGTTGCAGATCCACTTCCGGCAGGACAATCCATACACCGGCCGGCAATACCGGCCCCCACTCGGCCAGCTTCGGATTGAGTCGCCAGAGCGCCTCTTCGGCGACATCGTCACAACGCTCAAGCTCGCGGTACAGCAACAGATTCACCGAATCACCGGCAATACTTCGAACCCTACGCATTGGCGAACTCCGTCAATTCAATCACCCAGCCGACCACCATCGCCGTGCCGTCATCAATGACCTCGGTCTGGGTTTCCGACACCTTGTTGATCTGCCACAGCCCCCAGTTGCGGCCGATGCCGTCAACCAACGGCACAGGAATGCGCTGCGCCTGTAATGCACGCAGCTCATCGAGCCGATCCATGGCGGTCGCGTACATCGATTTGCCGGTGATGGTCAGCCCTTGCAGTCCTTGACCGACCTGACTGGATTTGGGTTTGCTGGTGAGGATGTCGATGCTTTTCCAACCACCGTCCGAAGTGCGGACCAGGGAGTGGTAAGCGAAGTTTCTGGACAGACCGAAAATGAAACTGCCCAGTGCCATTTGCTGACGCATCACGTACCTCCGTCGGTCAGAGCCGCATCACTGCGCATGGCGAGTGAGTTGGGCATGGTTGTCAGTGCGAATTGAGCCGAGAGCTGCTGTACCACCAGGTTGGCCAACTGACTGGCACTGGCCTGGTCCTGGCCGTTGATGTAGATGTTTGCGGTCATGGTGTTTTGTTGTGTGGCTGTCTGGGTGCTGGTCAGGTCTTTGCTGACCTGGTCTGGAGCGGCGAGTCTGTCGGTGGGGGCGACGAGCTTTTCCCCCAGAGACGCCCCGGCATCGCTCCCCAACCAACTGCCCAGCAGTCCGCCAATCAAGCCACCAATGGCAGTGCCGATCACCGGAACGACACTGCCCAAAGCGGCACCGCCCGCAGCCCCGGCAGCAGCGCCGGCCCAGCCGCCACCGGCGGCTCCCAGGCCTGCGCCCATCATTCGTTTGTCGCCGGTAAGCACACCCTCGGCCACATCAGCGACGGCGCCGACTACTTTTAATGGACCGGGCGCCTTGCGAGTCATCGAGCGTAATGAGGCCGTTGGCGCGAATGAAGAACGCCCCGCGTCTCCCCCTGAGCCTCGTGTACTCACGCTTATTTTCGGTCCTCTCGTGGATTCGGAACGCTGGCTGGCATTGCTTGTATCCAGCTTGTTCGCACGAGGATTTCTGAAGTCTTCGGAGATCACCTCACCCAATCGGCCGGGAAGGTGTGGGGCAGCCCGACCTAACACCCGCTTGGCCACCTGACTGGACATCTCATCCACTACGGCCTTGAGCAGCACACCCACCAGCGGTTTGAGCGCCGCGCCTATCACCACAATGGCTGCGGTGGCTTTAGGTGAGGACTCAGCCAACTCACTCATGCCATCGGCCAGCGAACCCAGCCACTGGAACGAGGTATCCGCCGAAGGCATCAGGGCATTTCCCGTGGCCACCGACAGACGCTCGCTGCGGGCGTTGAGGATGTTCAGTTGGCCTTGATGGGTTTTCGATAGCGCCAACGCGTCCTGCCGCACCGAGCCGTCGTTGCCCAATTGCGACGTGGCATATTGGCTTGGGTCTTTCACCTGCAAGAAGGCGGCGTTCACATCGGGCAGTTTCTGCGCCATGCGCAGCACCGCCTCATCGCCATTGCCGAAGAGCGTGGCGGCGAGGGCCGTGCGCTTTTCGGCCGGTTGTGCGTTCAAGGCCGCCAGCACCGTCATTACCGTGCCAGACGCCGTGTCCTTGTCACGCAAACCGCTCGCCACCGCCATGGGCGCCAGCCCCAGCTGTTTCCAGGCCGTTTGCTCGGTGGCGGAGGTCTGCTCACCCTTGCCCAGGGCCGTCGTGAAACTGTCCAGTGCCACGCCGGCTTCAGCTTGTTGGGTACCGGTATTGAGCAATGCCGCCGTCAACGCGGCGGCTTGTGCAGGGGCCAGGCCCACCGCCGTCGCAGCCGCACCGTCACGCTGCAAGACCGCACCGATCTCAGCCGCTTTCGCACCATTGGGTAATTTGCCCAATTGGTTGGCGGCATCCGCCAAGTCAAAGGCTTGCGCGCCGCTGAGCTTCATGGAGAGGCGCCAGTCCGCCAGCATTTCGGCGGCCTTCATGGCCGGCATCTCGAACGCCGCCGCGGTGACGCCAGCATCCGAGGCGAAATTCGACAGGAGCAACTGTCGCTCCGAGGCATCGTGCACTTCGCTACCGATGCCTTTCCTGGCCGCCAGGCTTTGCATCCTCACCACGTCAACCGCCGTGGTGCCCCCGGCCGCCACCAGCGGTGCGGTGGCGATCTGCTGGGTTGACTCAGCCACCTGTCGAATCTGACGCGGCCCAAATTGGGTGGCCTTTTTCAGATCGGCCATGGCCGAATCCATCGCTATCGCAGGTTTGAGCAGCGTCGGTGGTTCGATACCGGCACCCGACTGACCCTTGGGCTCACTGGCCGACTCGCCCTTGGCGCCGGCGACCATCGTTTGGGAGAACAATCGTTGCGCCGACAGTTTCACGGTCAGCGACTCAATCGCCGTGGTCAGCAACCCGAGTTTGAGCCCGAGTGATTCCAGCACCAGATCGAGGCTCGACAGCTGATCCCCGGCGAACGCACCTTGCGATGCCACACCACTCGTGAGGCTGGTATTACCGAACGCCAGCCCACTCTCATTGAAGACTGCGTATTTGAGCGAATATTTATCGTCCGCCATCCCGCGCTACTCCTTTTTCACGCCAAGGCGAGTGATCGCGATGTCGTAACGACGTAATGCCTTGCCGACGTCCCACTCCAGAATCTCTGCCTCACTTACTGCGTAAATGAGCGGCACCACATCGAAGATCACTTCGATGTCGCGCTCCGAAAGAAGTCCGCCGGTTTGTTTAAAAAATCGTCGATGCGTACCTGAAGTTGTGTCCAGTCGGGCACGGTCAGCAGATCCAGATCGGGGATCATCAGGCCGGTGCAATGGGCGGTGATGAACTCGGCGCGTTCCTTGGCCGTCTTCAGTTTTTTCATCGCCTTGGTCGCTCGCAGCACGGGCATTTCCAGGGTCAGCGAGGTCAGGCTGCGGCCAGCGACGTTGAGCGGTTGGAGCAGTTGTATCTGGTCGGGGTCCACTGCTGCGCCATCCGTTGATTCCAGGAAGTGGGACGTCGGGCGAGTGGACATTTCGTGCACGTACTGCGCAATGCTCACGTAGTCCGGGCGCTTGAGCTGATCCAGCTCCTTGATCGACAGGCCGGTGGCGAGTTTGGCCAATTCGAAAAACTGATCGTCCTCGTCATCGCCTGCACGGGCCAGGGCGTCTTTCTGTGCGGCGTAGAACAAGGGTTTGAGTTCGAGCTGCTCGATCTGCGCCCCGTTATCACCAGTAATCGGCGACAACAGGGCGTGAACAGGAGGTGTCCAGGACATGAAATGAATTCCTTGGTGAATACTGGGGAGGGTGCTGCGCAATGCCAGTCAGTGCCGCAAATCTCTGGCTGCGCAGATACCCCTGTGGGAGCGGGCTTGCTCGCGAAAGCGGTGGATCAGGCAACATTGTTGTTGAAGCTGATGGCCTCTTCGCGAGCAAGCCCGCTCCCACAGGAATTGCGTTCAACTGCCAGGCATTTGCTTAGGGCAGCAGCACCGCACGGCGGGCATCGCCGAGGATGTCGACGCCGTTGAGCACGAACTTCTGAGTACGCACGTCGATGTCGATCACCGGGACACCATTTTCCAGACGGTTGTAGGTGCGGCAGGCCAGCTCAAGTGTCGTGGTGGGTTTGTCGCCCATCTTCAGCTTGGCTTCTTCCAGGGATTTGAGCTTGCCGCCGACGGTGTGGTAGGTGAACCAGGTGTTGCCATCCTGATCCTGGCCGGCTTCACGCACGTTCAGCAGAATGTCATCGCCCAATTGCACCCCCAGGGCGAGCATGATTTCCGGCCCGGCCCCTTGCAGCACAAGGCTAGCGTTCAGCACCTTGCCGCTCTTGGCCATTTCTTCGGCGATGAAGCGCCCGCCGGTCATCGCTTCCATGTCGAACTCGATCTTCGGCGGGGAGAACTCTTCCACGGTCGCCGACAACGGCAGGCCTTGCAGGGTGGCCGCGATGGCCTGTCTTACGCGGTTGGTAAACATTAGAGAACATCCTCCAGGAACTGCTCGATGATTTCATCGCGGGCGTTGAGTTGATAAATCATGTGTTCGTTCGGCGCGTAGCGGCCGTAGTCGATGACCACGTACCAAGTGCCGTTCTTGTACTTCTCGACACTGTTCAGTTCCGGATGCAGGTACACGCTGCCGCCGGGGATGGTTTCGTCGGCGACCAGGGTTTGCAGCCAGTCGTTGATGCGCTTGACCTCCTGGTCCATGAACGACTTGGTCAGGTTCTTGGCCATGGCCTTCTGCCCGGCTTTGACCAGCTTGCGGCTGATGGCATCTTCAAGGCCGACGTAGCTGATGAACTTGCCGGTGACGGAACGGTTACCCAGCAGCGAGAAGCCGCCGAGAATGGTCCGGGCGTAGTAGCAAACGCCGTAGCGGTTGAGCAGATCGCCCTCGGTGGAGGTGTCGAGGATGTTGTATTCCACGGTGCGCGAGACGTCTTCAGCGTAGGTGACCTGGTTGCCCGGGCTCTCCCATTGCTTGACCTTGGCGAGCGCGGCGATGGCCAGGCTCGACGGCGCCAGGAAAACGTTTTTCTTCGCCGCCTTGGAGTACACCGCCGGCATGTTGTGCACCACCAGGCAACGGTCGAAACCCAGGTCCGCGCCGCCCAGTTCCTGGCTGTAAGTCACTTGATCAGCAACCGCGGCGTCCTTGCCGTCGAGCACCACACGCGCCTTGATGCGCTTGCCAAACGAGGCGAACTCGCTCGCTACCGCCTTGGTGCCGGTGAAGCCTGGCGCGCCGATGATGGTCAGGTCTTCAGCGACCCCGCTCAACGCCGCCAGACCGAGCTTGCGACCGGTCTCGGCTTCGATGCCGCCGATGACATTGTTCAGCGTGTCAGCCGGCGTGGCGCCCTCTTCGACAATGACCACATACACCGGCACCTTGACCACTTTGAGAATCTGATAAACCGCCTGAAACAGCGTGCCCGCCTCGGCGCCGGTCGGGTCCAGTTGGGACTGGGTGGTGAAGCTGTTGATGCGGAACGGGGTGTTTTTCGGAATCAGCGGATTGGCATTCGGCGCGGTACCGACCAAACCGATGACGTTATCACCCAGGCCACCCATGGCCTCGGGGGATTCAGTGGCATTGACGGTAATGCCGTTGTGCTCGAAGTTCAAAACCTCAGCCATGGTTATTCAGCCTTCTTGGTGGTGGCCTTTTTGGCCGGGGTGGATGCAGAGACCGGTTCGCCCGTCTCGGTTTTTTTCAGTTCCAGGCGACCGGCGCTGCGCAAGGCGTTGGCCTCGACGTCGAGCAGGTCGAGTTCCTGCCCAACGCTCGACCAATGGCCGCCGCCGGTGGGGAATGGGAGGAGCACGGTGTAGGTTTGGCGTGGTGCCATTTGGGGTTCTCCAGATACGAAAAAGCCCCGTGGGTGCGGGGCTGTTGTCAGGTTTTTTTGATGTGTTGCGCAAAAGAAAACGCCCCGTTGGTGCGGGGCGTTTATTGGGGGTGTTTGAGCAGCCAGGACGGCGCTATTGGACGCTGATCGAACAGCGGGAACTCTTTCCCCTCCGGCCAACTGCGTAGCGCTCGCCGAAAAGCTTGAAGCTCCAAGTACTGTTCGACAGAAAGAGTGGTCTCTGAAACCTCCTCCAACTCGTCCCGATGCCGGGCAACTATGCCATCGGTCATGACAAGCTGAGCGTCACGCCATATACGCTCAACGCCTGCTAGAGACTCATGCGATTGCGTAGGTGGATCGACCAGTATCGGATAACCAGTTTCGCCACTTGAAATCCGCTTCCCTGTGGACTGCCCCTCATGAAGCTCTGCATACAGCTTTTGGGTTATTTCAACCGCGTCCTGAGGAATTTGCTCAGCGGAGTGGATCGAATCATCATAAAAACCACCCGTTGTTTTGCTCGAAAAAAGAGTCATTTTTTTACCTCGTACTCAACAGCACCGGTATCCAGGATTGGTGAGTCAGTTGTTAATTGAGTAGGCATTCTTCTGTCCCTCAATAACCGATGGCTAATAGAAAGATGGCATCACCACCGGCCGCCAATTGACTAGCTATGGTGGCTGACACATTAGGACTTCCAGAAGTGGGATGAGCACCGCATGCATACATACTTGTGCCAGAGGCCGACGCGTCATTACTCGCGAACACACGAAAAACTGCATTAGGGAACGCTATCGGGTAAGTCCATGTGCCAAACCCATTTGTAGTTCCGGCGACGCCCCACTGAATGATCAGACCGCTAGGGAGCTTTTGGTAGCCATTGCCACTGAGACGGGAGCCAAACTGCCCGCTATGTTTATTGAGGTGAGATCCACCGACCATTCGCCAGCCTGATCCGACGTTCACAAGAGTGATTGAATCAAGCGCGTCAATTGAAAACGAGGTGATGGTTGAACCCGTTGCGCCTACGTTGGGACCTATAATGTCGGACCCAGCCGCCGCAATAGTGGTATCAGCCACACCGGCAGAAAAATGAATCGTCGCTCCGGTTGGCAGCCCACTGATGGGTGGCAACGTAACAGTTTTACCAAGAAGTCCAGCGGCCCCTACCAGTAGGAAGCCACAATGCGCAGCCGTCAGGCTGATCGTATCGGTAATAGCTATAGCGGCACTAAGATTACCCAGAGCTCGTTGCACAAACAGGTTGGTAGCAAGCTTGTTCGTGTTATCAAACTGAGCCCCTGTTTGAGCTGTAGGCGTTCCTTGGAAAGCGGGGGAATTAACCGGCGCAAATCCATGAGTGATGTTCTGAAAATTCAGCCCCGTAGTGCCCAGAACAATCGCCCCATCCGTAACCAACTGCCAGATCGTATTGGCAAGCGTCGCGCCCTCCTCCACCGAGACAATCAATCCCGAAGTAACCTCGGCATTCGCATCAGCATCCTTTGCCCGAACCCAAGCGCCGTTCGCGGCAACGTAGATACCATTGTCTTTCGCCAAGGTCTGGGATTTAACAAGCACCCGATTCCCGGCAACCACGGCAACACCATCAATCGCCTGCGCACCACTCAAAACAATGTTGGCCGTCGTCGCTACCCGCACAGACTGTTTTCTGTCGAGCTTGGCGAGTTCGTCAGCGACATAGCTGGCAACCCAAGCCCGCGTCGCCTTGACGACCGTATCGTCAATCAACAACGTCACCAACTCAGCATTACTGGTCTCAAAAATCGACCGAATGTAAAACTCTTTCCCTGACCCCGAAGTCGCCAACACCGGTTTGAACGACTCCGGATATTTGACGATGGCATAAAGAATCCCGGTATCGGTCCAGATCCCTGCCTCACGTACATACCAGCCGCCCACGTCGGGCGGGATGGTGACTTCAGCCAGCAACCAGCTCGGGTTTTGCTCATCCTGGAACAGCGCATTGAGCGGCCCGCGCCACACTTCGCGTTTAAGCGCCGTGGCGGTGGCGGCCGGGTTGTAAACCTCGCCGCCACCGTCACCGACGGAAATCTGCGACAGCTTGATCGGTGTGCCCGCCGCCTTGCAGGCGGTTTCGTAGGCGATCCCCGCATCGGTGAGCAGGGTGTAATAGTCGGCCATTTAGGACCCCTGTGGATAAATAGTGGAGGTTTCGACGGTGTAGAGCGCGGCGGCCATGAAGGCCTGGCCCGAGGCTTCAAGCCCTTCGATGACAACCGGATAAACCGTGGTGAGTTCGCCGCACAGCGTGGCGGCGCCAATGACGTGTCTGCCGAATGCCCTCAAACCAACAGAGACCGTCAAGGTGTCGCGCTCGCTTTTGGCATCGGCCAGACGGCGATCGAGACGAGCATCGATGGCTTCGCTGTAGGGCTGTTCGGTAAACGCTCTGACAGAAAAGCTGTAGGGTGGGCCAGGCGGCGTTTGCTCATGCCACGCGCGCACCTCCGGCATCAGTTGCAAGCCCTTGGCGGCGTTTTCCAGCGCCTTTCGCGTTCCGGCTTGCCGTGCGGTGGGCCAGGCGAGTTCAACTGTCAGGCGCTTTTCGGCCTCGGGTGCCGCGGAACTCCACTCACTGACCCCGCGATCCGCCGCCAGATACGGCAGAAAAGCCACGGGCGTTGCGAGCGGGTTCATCAGTTCGGGAAACGGCGGATCGATGCGCTCCAGCAACCGGGCGAAACCCAGATCGAGCGCTCTTTCCAGCGGCGAACTGTTGACCGGCAGCAGGCTCGGGCGAGGTGTGTCGTCACTCATAACGTATCCACCTCGACCTCGACGCCCGTGCAGTACGGGGCTTGAAAAGCCGTCGTCACAATCGGATCGAGCGGTTCAAGAATCTGCAGCTGAACCGCACCGGCGCTGTGCAGCGTGTAGTCGATCCAGCTCGGGTCCACTCGGCCCTCCAAGTGATGACAAGCCTCGGCGTACGCCTGCAACTGCTGCTCGGCAGCAATCTTGGTCAACCCCGAATCCGGGCCGGCGTGGATCTTCGCCAGAACGCGGATTTTGTAGGGTTTGATTTGCGCGGGCTGGACGATGACCAGATCCGTCTCCGGTCGCACATCAGGCCGGGCGAAGTGCTGGCGAACACCGTCGAGCAGCGTCTGCGACGGCGTGCCATCGCCCTCGCGGGACAGTACCGTGACAGTGACTTCACCCGGCGCGGTGCGGCGTCCGTTACCGTCCTTGACCTGCGCCGCATAGCCATCCGGGTTGAAGGTGTAAGTGACCGTCACTACACCCGTCGTGGCGTTTTCCACCTTCACCAACGGCCGCTCACCCAGGGTGAATATCTCCCGCCGGTACTGCATGCGCGAGCCCGCCGCCGGGGCATGGGGCGCCAGGTAGTAGCGCAAGCGGGCGTCCTCATCGCTTTCGTAAATCGGCTCGACAGGTGGAAACGCCGCCGGATCGCCCGGATCAAGCAACTGACGCTCAAGGCCCATGTCCGCGAGGCGGGCATCCAGATTCGTCCCTGTGGCCCACCACGCCAGCATCTGCTTGATGCGGGCGTTGTATTTGCGTTCGTGGGTTTGCAGGCGGACGCAGAAGGCCTCCAGGGCCAGGGTCAGCAATTCGCTTTCGTTTTCCAGGCTGTCCACAAGCTTGGCCGCGCTCTCGGGAGAGCGAGCGCCGACGTACTCGACCACGAAGGTCTTGAATTCGGCGAGCAAGTCCTCGAACGCTTCGACAGTGACGATTGCCGGTTCGGCCAACTGGTTCTGGCCGGGTATCAACATGCTCATGTCACTACCTCGAAAGTCTGTTTGCGGTTTTTCCAGGTGCCGGCGAAGCGCAACAACAAGCCGGCGCCCTGTCGGCTGGCGACAATGACCTGCGGCTCGAAGTCGCCGATGCCATTGTCCGGGTTATAGAACGCTTGGGCTGCGTGGCTCTGGGCAAGAATCAGCACGTCATCGCCGAGGTTCTGCCCGAGCAATTGCGTGAGGGCGCAGCCATATAAAGGGCGCTTTTGCCGAGTGCCCAACGGCGTGGTCAGCGCCCGGGTGGCGCGTTGCACGAACTGCAGCCAGTCGTCGACCGTGGCGCCGGTATTTCGATCGATTCCAATCATGAGGAAATCTCTTATGCGGTACTGATGACGCGCCCCTGGTGGTCCACCACCGGGCCGCTCAGGTGCACACCGGACGCGTCGAGCCGCAGGCCGACGGCGCCCAGTTGCAATTCGATGGCCTGCGGCGTCATTACCAGCCTCGCCGGGCCAATGCTTAAGTCGAGGGACTCACGGGAACCGGCGAACGCCGCCGGGCCATTTTTCCAATGCAGGACATGACTGGCGTGGTCGTAGCCGTTTTCCGAACCGTCCTGATAGAGACGACGCGTCAGCGAAGCCTGTGTCGAGACGGGTGGAAACTGACCGCCGTTGAGGCCGAACAAGGCCACCGACTGCCCACCGCTCTCACCGCCGCCATGGTTGAGCAGCAAACACTGCTCGCCCACCGAGGGGATGCGCGACTCGCTCTGTTCGCCAGCACTGGGATTGAAAAAACGGATCGCCGGGGTCAACAACTCGCCATGGCTGACCTTGCAGGTGTTGCTGGCCGCGTCGACCTCCTGACAAACGCCGATGCGACAAAAACTGTCGGCGCGTCGGTGCAGGTCCTCCAGCTCGGTTTCCATCTCGGCCAGACGCTCGATGAGCGGCCCCAGATGCATCCGTAACAGCGCATCAAACATGGGTCAGTCCTCGAGTGCGGTGTATTGAGCCGGGTCGTCGATGTCCGACACTTCCCAGGTCCGGGCAAATTTCGGGATGCCCAACGGGTCCTCCAGCAGCGTCGGGCCGAGGTAGAGGGTTTGGGTAAAGGAAAGGGTCCAGGCGGTGTACGCCCGAGCTTCGTGGGTGAACGTGGATGCGATGCCTTCGATGTTCATGGGCAGGTCGCATTGATCGCCCGGCAGATTCCAGCGGTTATTGACGACCAGGTGCTTCAACTCACTGGCCAGATCGGAGGCCGCCAACGCTGTACCGGGCAACACGACCTGCATGGAAACCGTCAGGTCATGCGCGATACGTCCATCGTTGGCCCGGTTGCCCGGCGCATCCCGCTCAAAAGCGATCAACACCCAGGGTTGATCGCCAATACCGTCGAAATCCTGGAGCGTGCCGGCCCGCAAACCGGGAACAGTGGTACGCAGGGTTTCGGCGATGGCGGTAAACAGCTGCGAAGGTTTTTCGATGATGGGCATTGATGGCCTCCTGTTTTTATGGCGACGCGAGGATCAGCCGCCGCTCACTGTTGGTCGTGGCGAGAATCACGCGGCGGCACTTCGCAAACGCCAATGCGCTTGGCAACCCATCGCTCATAAAGACCGATGGCCACATCGGCACCGGCCATGGCGGTCAAACAGCCCAGCGCGCCGGCGCTCCAGATCGACAGGCCAAGGGCATACAGCAGCATGATTGCCGAGACGCCGCAGACCATGCAGGCGCCGGAGCGCAAGGCCAGGCGGCGCAACAGCGACCAGCCGCGGGCGCCCTCTTTGTCGGCACGCCACATCTCGCCGGACACCCCGCCCACCAGGGCGAGCACGATGACCAGCCAGATCGGCATGTCCAGCAACGCTTGTTGCTCGTTTGTCATGTCACGCCTCCTGGGGGTGATGGATGAAAGGTGTGTATTGGGTTCAAACGATGTCTCTTGAGGTAGGCATTCCAAAAAGCCCGGGGTGAACCGGGCTTTTCAGTAATGCGGTCCTTCGCCTTCCCTGGCCGGTGGCCTGTAGGAAGTTGATCTTTCGGCGCGACTGGCGCGGTACGGATCCATTCAAATTGTTTTTCCGACCGCGGTCCCTGCCCGCCGGATAACTGCTTCTGGTGCTTTACGCTGCACACCCGGGTCAGTTGCCAACCCTCTGAACCGTTAAGGCCGGTTCATCGCTGCCTGTTGGTGGAACTAAAGAGCTTTGTTGCCAGCCGCTTTGTCGAGCGGCTTGGACACAGAATATGCATGCATGCATATACAGTCAATGCGTAAATGCATTTATTTATGCGCAGCTCATGCATCAACGCATCGCCGTTCAATGGATACGGGGGTTGGGCGATTTTCAGAGGCGAAAAAAAACCCGCACGGTGGCGGGTTTTATCTGACAGCGAGAGGGTTAACGGGCGTACATGCCCCACCAGAAGACGTGGCCTAGGATGACGATTTGCTCATCCTGCATTTCCTGGAAGGTGTAGTCCTCATCCGGGTGCTCGTCGCGGTTGAAGCTACGCAGGCGGATGCCGGTGGGCAGACGATAAAGCTGCTTCACCCGCAGTTGGCCGTTGTGATTGATGGCGTAGAGGTCGCCGTCGACGATGTCGCCGATCCCGCATTTGCCTGCATTCACACCGACCGTGGCGCCGTCGCGCAGCACCGGCAACATGCTGTTGCCGCGAACGGTCACGCATTTGGCCTGGTCGAACTGCACGCCGTTATGCCGCAGGCTGCGCTTGCCGAAGCGCAGGCTTGAGCGCTCGCTTTCCTCGATGACGAATCTTCCTGATCCAGCAGCCAATTCAACCTCACGCAGAAAAGGGACCGACACCTCGTCGTCCTCGACGGGTGTTTCGTCGTCCCAAAGGCTTATGTCCTTGAGTTCGGAATGCGGCTCGTCGCGACGGCTATTGCCCGCGGGCGAAAGGTCCGCGCGCCCGCGCAACTGGTCGGTGCTCACGGCGAAGTATTCAGCGATCTTCGAGATGTGTTTATCCGAAGGATCGACGATCTTGCCGCTGAGAATCCGCGAGAGGGTGGACTGAGGCACGCCGGTACGCCGGTGAAGCTCCGTGGGGGAGATCCCGTGCTGATCGAGCAATGCTCTTAATACGGTAGAAACGTTGCGTTTTTGCATAACGCGCATAGTGCTTGTTCTTTTCGTAGAAGACAAATGCTGTTTTGCATAAATATGGGATACCGCTCACTTGAAGCATATTCAGTCCATTGTGGCGAGGGGATTTATCCCCGCTGGGGCGCGAAGCGGCCCCAAAATGCCGCAGCCGGTGTGTCAGGCAGATTGAATGACTCTAGGGGCTGCTGCGCAGCCAACGGGGATAAATCCCCTCGCCACAAGAGCTTGCTGGTCACGGGGGAATTCCCCCTACAGCTTCTTGGGAAATCCCTCGATCCGCGTCCTTCAAATGTGCGACGCCAAGCTACATCGCCTTGCGCCTCAGCCTACGACTGCGCCAGAATTCGCCGGCTTGTTCACCTTGGATCCCATCGGTACTTTGGTTCCTGTCACTGCCCATCAGTGATCGGGTTTAGTCGCTCGGTATTCCAAGGTGCTCACTGCTCCATTCAGTCAGGTATTCCCTTTTCCTGCACTCGATGGTGGCTGTGCGCAGGGCGCCCTCGGGCGCGCCGGTTCCTTGGATCCCCGGTCGACTAACCTGCGTACAGCTGCCACCCCCTCGTTTAGTCGCGAGTGAGTGGTGGCTCAACTTCAAGGATCCATAAATGCCAAAGAACACACCGAATCCCCCAAACGATCACATCTCCCACAGCCAGTCTGCCAACGCCAAGAAACTCGACGAAGCCGCCACCCGAGCCTTGGACTATTACCTCAAGCCGAAAGCCGACAAAGAAACATCCGACACCCTCGACACCCTTTTCATCATCGCCCCTAACATCGACGCCGAATGCCTGCTCGCCAACCTCAGCGAAACCCTGGCCTCGGCCAATGCCATGGTCAGTGACCTGGCGTTCGACCTGCAGGGCTCGCGCCGGCATATCGCGCTGGGGGTCCAGCAGATGATTGAGCTGGGGCAGTTGTTGGCGAATCGGGCGTTGGATGTGGTTGAGCCGAGGTAGGCATCCATATGGGAATGAGCCACCTCGCGATAGCAATTGTGTCAGCTACGAAAGTGTTGAATTCACCGCCGCCTTCGCGAGCAAGCCCGCTCCCACAGGGGAAACGCGGTTCCACCAAGAACCAGGCCGGCTATCAGGCCGCCTCGCGGTGGACGTTGATCTCGGCGCCCCATTAACCACGCTGGCTGAACGAAGGTATTGCGCAGTGGGCAACCCGGCATGGATGCCGGGTTAGCCGCGCTGGGCCATGGATGGCCCTTCGCGGCGGCCCACGGAGCGATGCCTTCGTTCAGGCATGCCGAGCCTAGGCGAGCACCGAGTGGTGGGGCAAAAGCGCTTTGCTTACTTTCGCCTGGGCCGGCTTCCGGCTTTTCGAAAGTGAGCCGCCGTAAGGGCGGAACCATAAGCAGCCGTTACCGCAGCAACGGATATGCACACAATCCCAAACGCTGGGTCGCACCAGACCGCCCATGTTAACCTTGCGCCCATCGCGGAAAAGCCGGGCCAATGCCCCTCCTTTTGCCCCACACCTTTCAACGAGCCTCCCTGACACCCATGAATACAGCCGTGAACGACCTGTCCTCCCACACGCCGATGATGCAGCAATACTGGCGATTGAAGAATCAGCACCCCGATCAGTTGATGTTCTACCGCATGGGCGACTTCTACGAGATCTTCTATGAGGATGCGAAGAAGGCCGCCAAGTTGTTGGACATCACCCTGACGGCGCGTGGGCAATCGGCGGGCATGGCGATTCCGATGTGTGGGATTCCTTACCACGCGGCGGAAGGTTACCTGGCGAAGCTGGTCAAGCTCGGCGAGTCGGTAGTGATCTGCGAGCAGGTCGGCGACCCGGCCACCAGCAAAGGGCCGGTGGAACGCCAAGTCGTACGGATCATCACGCCGGGTACGGTCAGTGATGAAGCCTTGCTGGATGAACGCCGGGACAACCTGATCGCCGCCGTGCTGGGCGATGAACGCCTGTTCGGCCTCGCCGTGCTGGACATCACCAGCGGCAACTTCTCGGTGCTGGAGATCAAGGGTTGGGAAAACCTGTTGGCGGAGCTGGAGCGGGTCAATCCGGTTGAATTGCTGATCCCGGACGACTGGCCCAAAGACCTGCCGGCGGAAAAACGCCGTGGCGTGCGTCGTCGGGCGCCGTGGGATTTTGAGCGCGACTCGGCGCTGAAAAGTCTCTGCCAGCAGTTCTCCACCCAGGACCTCAAAGGCTTCGGCTGCGAAAACCTGACCCTGGCTATTGGCGCTGCCGGATGCCTGCTGGCCTACGCCAAGGAAACCCAGCGCACCGCCCTGCCCCACTTGCGCAGCCTGCGTCATGAGCGCCTGGATGACACCGTGGTGCTGGACGGCGCGAGTCGACGCAACCTGGAACTGGACACCAACCTGGCCGGCGGGCGCGACAACACCCTGCAATCGGTGGTCGATCGCTGCCAGACCGCGATGGGCAGCCGTCTGCTGACCCGTTGGCTGAACCGTCCGTTGCGGGACCTGACGGTGCTGCTGGCGCGCCAGAGTTCCATTACCTGCCTGCTGGATCGTTATCGCTTCGAACAGTTGCAACCGCAGCTCAAGGAAATCGGTGACATCGAGCGGATCCTGGCGCGGATCGGCCTGCGCAACGCCCGCCCCCGTGACTTGGCGCGCCTGCGCGATGCCCTCGGAGCCCTGCCCGAGCTTCAGGTGGCGATGACCGACCTGGAAGCGCCGCACCTGCAACAACTGGCGCGCACCACTCGCACTTACCCGGAGCTGGCCGCGCTGCTGGAAAAAGCCATTATCGATAACCCGCCGGCGGTGATCCGTGACGGCGGCGTGCTGAAAACCGGCTACGACGCCGAACTCGACGAGCTGCAATCGTTGAGCGAGAACGCCGGTCAGTTCCTGATCGACCTCGAAGCCCGGGAAAAAGCCCGTACGGGCCTCGCCAATCTCAAGGTCGGCTACAACCGCATCCACGGTTACTTCATCGAATTGCCGAGCAAACAGGCTGAACAGGCGCCGGCTGACTACATTCGCCGCCAAACCCTCAAGGGTGCCGAGCGCTTCATTACCCCGGAACTCAAGGCCTTCGAAGACAAGGCGCTGTCGGCCAAGAGCCGCGCCCTGGCCCGGGAAAAGATGCTCTATGAGGCGCTGCTCGAAGACTTGATCAGCCAACTGCCGCCGCTGCAGGACACCGCCGGCGCCCTGGCGGAGCTGGACGTGCTGAGTAACTTGGCCGAACGCGCGCTCAACCTGGACCTCAACTGCCCGCGGTTTGTCAGCGAGCCGTGCATGCGCATCAGCCAGGGTCGTCACC
Organism: Pseudomonas sp. NFACC39-1; assembly: GCF_900110355.1. Lineage (NCBI taxonomy): Bacteria > Pseudomonadati > Pseudomonadota > Gammaproteobacteria > Pseudomonadales > Pseudomonadaceae > Pseudomonas > Pseudomonas sp. NFACC39-1. The sequence goes on from NZ_FODL01000011.1 coordinate 50,656, forward strand.
CGGTGGTCGAACAGGTATTGACCACGCCGTTCGTGGCCAACGACCTGAGCCTGGATGACAACACCCGCATGTTGGTGATCACCGGTCCGAACATGGGCGGTAAATCCACCTACATGCGCCAGACCGCATTGATCGTGCTGCTGGCCCACATCGGCAGCTTCGTGCCGGCGGCCAGTTGCGAATTGTCCCTGGTGGACCGGATCTTCACCCGGATCGGCTCCAGCGATGACCTGGCCGGCGGGCGCTCGACCTTCATGGTGGAAATGAGCGAAACAGCGAACATCCTGCACAACGCCACCGAACGCAGCCTGGTGCTGATGGACGAAGTCGGACGCGGCACCAGCACCTTCGACGGCCTGTCCCTGGCCTGGGCGGCGGCCGAACGCCTGGCGCACCTGCGGGCCTACACCCTGTTCGCCACCCACTATTTCGAACTGACGGTGCTGCCAGAAAGCCAGCCACTGGTGGCTAACGTGCATCTCAATGCCACCGAGCACAACGAGCGCATCGTGTTCCTGCACCACGTGCTACCCGGCCCGGCCAGCCAGAGTTACGGCCTGGCAGTCGCGCAACTGGCCGGCGTACCGAGCGAAGTCATCAGCCGTGCTCGCGAGCACTTGAGCCGGCTGGAAACCACCAGCTTGCCCCACGAAGCACCGCGCCCGAGCAAAGGTAAACCGGCTGCTCCGCAGCAGAGCGACCTGTTCGCCAGCCTGCCGCATCCGGTGCTCGATGAACTGGCCAAAGTGGATCTGGACGACCTGACGCCACGTCGGGCACTTGAATTGCTCTATACATTGAAGACACGGATCTAACGCACGGGCTTGCAAGCTGTTAGAATCTCGCGCGGTTTGGGATGCTGCGGACTTTTAGCCTGGTCCGCAGACTATCGCTCCCGAACCTACGCCCCCACGTGAAGGGGCGCAGCACGCCGCGCCTGAGGAGAGAATTAGAATGACCTTCGTCGTCACCGACAACTGCATCAAGTGCAAGTACACCGACTGCGTAGAAGTCTGTCCGGTGGACTGCTTTTACGAAGGGCCGAACTTTCTGGTCATTCACCCGGACGAGTGCATCGATTGCGCCCTGTGTGAACCGGAATGCCCGGCGAACGCCATTTTCTCGGAAGACGAAGTGCCGGCCGGCATGGAAAACTTCATCGAGCTGAACGCCGAACTGGCGGAGATCTGGCCGAACATCACCGAAAAGAAAGACGAGCTGCCAGAAGCCAAGGAATGGGATGGCAAGCCAGACAAGCTCAAAGACCTCGAACGCTGATATCACCCTGCGTTCGTCGAAAAAGGCCCCTTGCGGGCCTTTTTGTTTTCTCGAATTCACTAAATCGCAGGCAAAAAAAAGGGGCGGTTTGACCCGCCCACATTTTTTCCCTAATCCCTTTGATCCTTTTCATCGTCCTGATGAATCGCGTCCTGCGATGTCCTTCCTTCCCCATCGTCCGTGACAGGTGTGTCTGTCCGTCGACACAGGACTGATATTAGTATTTTCCTCGGCGAGTGCAATTGGCCTCACACCGTCGCCCGGCCCTGTCACAGCACTGAAATACAGATAAATACCCTTATATATCAATAAGATATGAAAAATACGACGACCTTTATAGTCGTCTATCCCTCCGCCGGCAAACCAAACGCTTACGCAACACTAGGCAAAAGCTTACACACCAAGACGACAAACAACGTAAGCACTGCAACAGCCGCCACAGAAACGAAAAAGCCCCGAACCAGTCAGGGCTTTTCCTATTACGCTCGCGTTCCTGTTTATTGGAACAACGACTCGCTCGACAGGCCGTTCTTCTCCAGGATCTCCCGAAGACGCTTGAGGCCTTCGACCTGAATCTGCCTGACCCGCTCACGGGTCAGCCCGATTTCCAGGCCCACATCTTCAAGGGTGCTGCTTTCATGACCGCGCAAGCCGAAGCGGCGAATCACCACTTCCCGTTGCTTGTCCGTGAGCTCCGAGAGCCACTGGTCGATGCTCTGGGACAAGTCATCATCCTGGAGCAGCTCGCAAGGGTCGGTAGGTCGGTCATCGGTGAGTGTGTCCAACAGGGTTTTATCCGAGTCCGGACCCAGTGAGACGTCAACCGAAGAAACCCGCTCGTTGAGCCCAAGCATGCGCTTGACCTCGCCCACCGGTTTTTCCAGCAGGTTGGCGATCTCTTCGGGCGAGGGTTCGTGGTCGAGCTTTTGGGTGAGTTCACGGGCAGCCCGCAGGTAGACGTTCAGCTCCTTGACCACATGGATCGGCAACCGGATGGTCCGGGTCTGATTCATGATCGCCCGCTCGATGGTCTGACGAATCCACCAGGTCGCATAGGTCGAGAAACGGAAGCCTCGCTCGGGGTCGAATTTCTCGACAGCGCGAATCAGCCCCAGGTTACCCTCTTCGATCAGGTCCAGCAGCGACAGTCCACGATTGACGTAGCGTCGGGCGATTTTCACCACCAGGCGCAAGTTGCTTTCAATCATGCGTTTTCGCCCGGCCGGATCGCCACTTTGCGACAGACGCGCAAAATGAACTTCTTCCTCGGGGGAGAGCAGCGGCGAGAAGCCGATTTCGTTGAGGTACAGCTGAGTGGCGTCCAGCGCCCGTGTGTAGTCGATGTACTTATGTTGTTTAAGCGAAGCGGAGTGTCTGGATTTGGCACGAACGGAAGGTGGAGTCGCCCCTTCATCATTCGACATCGAATCCATAGCGATGCCGGTCTCCATAAGGAGAACCTCATCGTCGATGTCAAACTCCGGCACTTCTTTACTGAGAGCCATTGTTATAGTCCTTTGGTGAGTTCGACCTCAAGCTCAAGCGACGCCTTTATCCTTGGCAACGCTGGAGCCTGTTCCCTCTACGTGACGGAACAGGCTGACAATCAAATCAACGACGTGGCAGGAATTGCAGCGGATCGACTGGCTTACCTTGTCGGCGAATCTCAAAATGCAGTTTCACCCGGTCCGTTCCCGTTGATCCCATTTCGGCAATTTTTTGCCCGACCTTGACCTGCTGCCCCTCCCGAACCAACAGCCTGCGGTTGTGACCGTAGGCACTGACGTAGGTATCGCTGTGTTTGATGATCACGAGTTCGCCGTAGCCCCTTAAACCACTCCCGGCGTACACAACCGTGCCATCAGACGCGGCTAAAACAGGCTGTCCCAAATCCCCGGCGATATCAATTCCTTTATTCAAACTACCGTTTGAAGAGAATTTTCCAATCAGAACGCCATTAGAAGGCCATCCCCAGCCGCTCGGGCTGGGGCCTGCCGCAGGGGTAGGAGCAGGTGCCGGTTTGCTCGCGACGGACGGTACTGTTGCCGTTGCAGCACCGACCGGACGGCGAATCACCGTGGTTTTACTCGACGACGAAGTCGTCGAACCGGACTGAGTGACCACCGCGGTAGGCGTTGAACCACTGCGCCCATCAAAGCGAATTCTCTGACCCGGATGAATCGTATAAGGCGCAGGAATGTTGTTTCGCGCAGCGAGGGCTTTGTAGTCCCAGCCATAGCGAAAAGCGATGGAAAACAGCGTATCACCGCGACGGACTACATACTGACCGGTCGTTACTGTAGGACGTTGAGGCGTTGCATTGGTGCGATCGACAACCCGGACGTTACCCGACGGGGTACTGGAGCAACCGACCAGCAAGGTACTCAAGACAAGGCCAGTCACCAGGCGCTGAAAGCTCGTGATACCCATACGCTGCGCAATGACTGTGAGACTCACCCGCCGCTCCCTTTGTGGTGGTTGAAAAATTGGAAACTGCCCATGCAGGCAACGGTATTACAAATACAGCTGGCCGCAACCCCACCTCTATTAAAGAAGCGCGAGGCGCTGGCGCACACGTTTGCTCGACGCCGTTGGAATCCGTTTAACCAAACAACGGTGACAAGATCAGTGCCGATGTAAGACACGACCCACGCTACGGAATTCAGCGTCTGTTTATAAATGCTCAGGCCAATGGCCCGTTAAGCAACGGAACGAAGCGAACCGCCCCCAGTACGTGGCGAGAAAACCCATGTTCTTCGCGCACGATCAGCATCAATTGCTGGACTTCACCAGCCCCCACCGGAATGACCAGCCGGCCGCCGGGCGCGAGTTGATCCAGCAAGGCCTGGGGCACATCAGTGGCCACGGCGGTCACGATGATGCCGTTATAAGGTGCCAAGGCCGGCCAGCCTTCCCAGCCATCGCCCCAGCGAAACACCACATTGCGCAGGTTCAGTTCCACCAGACGTTCCTTGGCGCGATCCTGCAGCACCTTGATCCGCTCCACGGAAAATACCCGCTCCACCAGCTGCGACAACACCGCCGTCTGGTAACCCGAACCGGTGCCGATCTCCAGCACCTTGTCCAGCGGCCCCGCCTCCAGCAGCAACTCGCTCATGCGGGCCACCATATAAGGCTGGGAAATGGTCTGGTTGTGGCCGATCGGCAATGCGGTGTCTTCGTAGGCGCGATGGGCCAAGGCTTCATCGACGAACAAATGCCGTGGGGTGCGGCGAATCACTTCCAGCACCTGGGCGTTGGAAAGGCCTTCTTCATAGAGCCGTTGAATCAGCCGCTCCCGGGTACGTTGGGAGGTCATGCCGATTCCGCGGCGCAGTATGTCGTCTTGCTCGCGAGCCATCAGCGCAGCCCCTCCAGCCAGCCATCGAGCGTTCGAAAAGCATCGTTGAAGGTGCGATCCAGCTGCAACGGCGTGATCGAGACATAGCCTTGCATCACTGCATGAAAATCGGTGCCCGGCCCGCCATCCTCGGCATCACCAGCCGCGGCGATCCAGTAACCGGCCTTGCCCCGGGGATCGACCACCTGCATGGGCTTGGCCGCTCGGGCACGATGCCCCAGGCGAGTGAGCTGGATGCCTCGGATGTGATCCAGTGGCAAGTTCGGAATGTTCACGTTCAGCACCGTGCGCGGAGGCAGGTCCAATTCGCCATGGGCCTCGACCAACTTGCGGGCGAAGTACGCGGCAGTAGGCAAATTATCGACTTGCCGCGAAACAAACGAAAAGGCAAACGACGGATGCCCGAGGAAACGTCCCTCAAGGGCGGCGGCCACGGTGCCGGAATAAAGCACGTCATCGCCCAGGTTAGCACCCAGGTTGATGCCCGAAACCACCATGTCCGGCTCACGCTCCAGCAAGCCGTTGAGGCCCAGGTGCACGCAGTCGGTCGGGGTGCCGTTGAGGCTGATGAAACCATTATCCAGATAACACGGGTGTAATGGTCGGTCGAGCGTCAGCGAACTGCTGGCGCCGCTTTTATCCTGGTCCGGGGCAATGACCACGCATTCGGCAAAATCCGCCAGCGCAGCATAAAGCGCGGCAAGGCCGGGTGCTGTCACCCCGTCGTCGTTAGAAATCAGAATACGCATGGGCTGTCCGTCTGCCCCACCGGCACCAGATCGACGAGTTCGCGCACCAAGACAGTGGCGAAACATCCGGCCGGCAGGACGAATTCCAGTTGCAGAATGTCAGGCTGGGGATAATGCCACGACAGGCCGCCAATGGGCAGTCGCAGGATGCGACGTTCGTGACTCATTCCCGCGTTTATCAACCAGTCGCGCAGGTCGGCTTCGCTCTCGGCGATGGCCTGTTCCAACTCAAAGGTCGCGCCGGCGGCAGGCGAAGGTCCCTCGCCCCACTGCGGCCCGGTCGGGTGCAGATCGAGGATCGCCAGGCGTGGATCGCTGCATTCAGCTTCACCCGCCGGGAAAAAGCTGCGGCTGTCGGTGAAGGCCAGCAAGTCGCCGACCTGCGCCTGCTGCCAGGTGCCGTCGGCAACCCGCGCCGCCAACACCCGGTTGAACAGAAAACTGCGGGCGGTGGACAACAGCCGTGAACGCACATTGCGCTGTTCCGGCAAAGCCTTGCGCACCGCCCAGGCGCGGGCATCGACGAGGTTACCGCCGTCATGCCCGAACCGTTGGGCGCCGAAATAATTGGGGATGCCCTGGCGCGTAATCTGTTGCAGCCGCGCCTCGATGGCGGCCACGTCACCCTTGAACTGGGTCAGGCGCAGAGTGAAGCCATTGGCCGAGTGCGCGCCGCGTTGCAGCTTGCGTTTATGGCGACCGGTCTTGAGGATCTTCAGCGTTTCGTTTTCTGCCGCCGACAGGTCCGGGTCGGCCTTGCCCGGCAACTGGACGCTGAACCACTGGCGGGTCAGCGCCTGGCGGTCCTTGAGACCGGCATAACTGACGGTGCGCAACGATACGCCGGCGGCCTTGGCAATTCGTCGGGCCGCCTCTTCAGTGTTCAAACCGCGTTTTTCAACCCAGATCCATAAGTGCTCGCCTTCGCCCGTCAGCGGGATGTCGAGCACTTCATCGACCTGGAAGTCTTCAGCAGTGGCCTTGAGTACGGCGCTGCCCAGCGACTCGCCGTAGGCACGGGGGCCCAATAGTTCAAGTTCGGTCATGGGCGCAGCAACAAGGCAACGCTATGAACGGCAATGCCTTCTTCGCGACCGACGAAACCCAGCTTCTCGGTGGTGGTGGCTTTTACGTTGACCTGGTCCAGCTCGACTTGCAGATCCTCGGCAATCAACCGACGCATCGCTTCGATGTGCGGCGCCATTTTCGGTGCCTGGGCGACGATGGTGTTATCGACATTGCCGACTGTCCAGCCCTTGGCGTGGATCAGCGAAACGACATGGCGCAGCAGCACCCGGCTGTCGGCGCCCTTGAATTGCGGGTCGGTGTCGGGGAAATGTTTGCCGATATCACCCAGCGCGGCCGCGCCCAGCAAGGCGTCGCTCAAGGCGTGCAGCAGGACGTCACCGTCAGAATGCGCGAGCAGCCCGAAGCTGTGTGCAATACGCACGCCGCCCAGAGTAATGAAGTCGCCTTCAGCGAAACGGTGAACATCGTAGCCGTGGCCAATACGCATATAAAAAACGCCCCGATTTTTGTCAGGGCGTGATTCTACCTGCATTCAGCGTAGGGAGCGCCCTCAATTAGCTCCCCCGCCAAGGGGAAACCGACTAAGCGCCCCCTAAAGCGTGGGCATGATGTTGCAAGTGATCCTCAATGAAGCTGGCGATGAAGAAGTAGCTGTGATCGTAGCCCGGCTGCAAGCGCAGTTCCAACGGATGACCCGCGGCCCTGGCCGCTTGCTGCAGGGCTTCGGGCTTGAGCTGGTTGGCCAGGAAATCATCGCGGTCGCCCTGATCCACCAGCAACGGCAGCTTCTCGTCGGCTTCGGCGATCAATGCACAAGCATCCCACTCACGCCACTTCGAGCGGTCGTCCCCCAGATAACGAGAAAACGCCTTCTGACCCCACGGGCAATCCATCGGATTGTTGATCGGCGAAAAGGCCGACACCGAGTGGTAACGCCCTGGGTTACGCAAGGCGCAGACCAACGCGCCGTGGCCACCCATGGAGTGACCACTGATGCCGCGCTTATCCGAGGCCGGGAAATGCGCTTCGACCAAGGCGGGCAATTCCTGCACCACGTAGTCATGCATCCGATAGTGCCGCGCCCACGGTTCCTGCGTGGCATTCAGATAAAACCCCGCCCCCAGGCCGAAGTCCCAGGCACCGTCCGGATCGCCCGGCACGTCGGCGCCGCGTGGGCTGGTGTCCGGCGCAACAATAATCAGGCCCAGTTCGGCGGCCATGCGCTGGGCGCCGGCCTTTTGCATGAAATTCTCGTCGGTGCAGGTCAATCCGGACAACCAATACACCACGGGCAACTTGCCGCCCTGCTCGGCCTGGGGCGGCAGGTACACGGCAAACACCATGTCACAACCAAGCACTTCGGAACGATGCCGGTAACGCTTGTGCCAGCCGCCGAAGCTTTTCTGGCAGGAGATATTTTCAAGGCTCATGACCGACCTCAGAAATGAATAACGGTACGGATGCTCTTGCCTTCATGCATCAGGTCGAACGCCTTGTTGATATCTTCCAGGCCCATGGTGTGGGTGATGAAGGTATCCAGCGGAATCTCGCCCTTCTCGGCCATTTCTACGTAGCTTGGCAATTCGCTGCGCCCGCGCACGCCGCCAAACGCCGAACCGCGCCAGACGCGACCGGTCACCAACTGGAACGGACGGGTGGCGATTTCCTGACCCGCCCCGGCCACACCGATGATCACCGACTCGCCCCAGCCCTTGTGGCAGCATTCCAGCGCGGCGCGCATCAGTTGGACATTGCCGATGCACTCGAAGGAAAAGTCCACGCCACCGTCAGTCATGTCGACGATGACTTCCTGGATCGGACGGTCGAAATCCTTCGGGTTGACGCAATCGGTGGCCCCCAGTTGCTTGGCGATTTCAAACTTGGCCGGGTTGATGTCGATGGCAATGATGCGCGATGCCTTGGCTTTCACCGCACCAATCACTGCCGACAGGCCAATGCCGCCCAGGCCGAAGATCGCCACGGTGTCACCTGGCTTGACCTTGGCGGTGTTGAGGACCGCACCAATACCGGTGGTGACGCCGCAACCCAGCAGGCAGACTTTTTCCAGCGGCGCTTCTTTGGGGATTTTCGCCACGGAAATTTCTGGCAATACGGTGTATTCGGAGAACGTCGAGGTCCCCATGTAGTGGAAAATCGTCTCACCCTTGTAGGAAAAGCGCGAGGTGCCATCCGGCATCAGGCCTTTGCCTTGGGTGGCGCGAATCGCCTGACACAGATTGGTCTTGCCCGACTTACAGAACTTGCACTGCCCGCACTCAGGCGTGTACAGCGGAATCACATGATCGCCCACCGCAACCGACGTCACACCTTCGCCGATGGCTTCGACAATTGCGCCGCCTTCATGGCCGAGGATCGAGGGAAAGATCCCTTCCGGGTCAGCGCCCGACAAGGTGTAGGCATCGGTGTGGCAGACACCCGAGGCCACCACACGCAGCAACACTTCGCCCGCCTTGGGCATGGCGACGTCGACTTCAACGATTTCCAGGGGTTTCTTGGCCTCGAAGGCAACGGCCGCGCGTGACTTGATCATGGGAGTCTCCAGCAAATAAAAACAAGACAGGGAGTGTAATCCCTCACCGGACGATGAATAATCCAACCAAAAGCAAAACATTATTGCTGTACAGGGATAATCATTCATGTCCGAGAACCGCTGGGAGGGGATTGACGAGTTCGTCGCCGTGGCCGAATGCAGCCAATTCACCGCTGCCGCAGAACGCCTGGGCGTTTCGTCTTCTCACATCAGTCGACAAATCGTACGGCTCGAAGAGCGTCTGCAGACACGACTGCTGTATCGCAGTACCCGCCGGGTCACCCTGACCGAGGCCGGCCAGACGTTCTTGCAGCATTGCCAGCGTTTGCAGGATGGACGCGAAGAAGCACTGCGAGCGGTGGGCGACCTCACCAGCGAACCCAAGGGCATGTTGCGCATGACCTGTGCCGTGGCCTACGGCGAGCGGTTCATCGTGCCGCTGGTGACGCGGTTCATGACGCTTTATCCGCAATTGCGGGTGGACATCGAGTTGAGCAACCGCCCCCTCGATCTGGTTCACGAAGGCCTGGACCTGGCGATTCGCCTGGGCCGTTTGCAGGACTCACGCCTGGTTGCCACGCGCCTGGCGCCACGGCGCATGTACCTGTGCGCATCGGCGTCCTACCTGGAGCGCTACGGTCGCCCCCATAGCTTGTCGGAATTGAGCCGCCACAACTGCCTGATCGGCAGCTCCGATCTCTGGCAACTGGAGCAAAACGGGCGGGAATTTTCCCAACGAGTGCAGGGAAACTGGCGTTGTAACAGCGGGCAGGCGGTGCTGGATGCAGCTTTGCAAGGGGTGGGGTTGTGTCAGTTGCCGGACTATTACGTGTTGGAGCATTTGCACAGCGGGGCGTTGATATCGCTGTTAGAGGCTCACCAGCCGCCGAATACAGCGGTGTGGGCGCTGTATCCGCAGCAACGGCATTTGTCGCCGAAGGTGCGCAAGTTGGTGGATTACTTGAAGGAGGGGTTGGCCCAGCGGCCGGAGTATCGGGGGTAACACTGGTTTTTATGTTATCTGAGCGATTGCTATCGCGAGCAGGCTCGCTCCCACACTGGATTTTCAGCGGCTACAAATTTTGTGTACAGCCAAAGTCCCTTGTGGGAGCGAGCCTGCTCGCGATGGCGATTTCACTTAATGGCGATTCGCCCAACGCTGGCGCAACCACTCCAGATCTTCAGGGCGTGTGACCTTGAGGTTATCGGCCCGCCCTTCGATCAGCCGTGGCGCTTGCCCCGCCCATTCCATGGCGGACGCTTCATCGGTAATCAGCGCATCGGCCACCAGGCTGTCAGCCAGGGCCCGGTGCAAGGCACCGAGACGAAACATTTGCGGTGTGTAGGCTTGCCAGATAACGCTGCGGTCAACGGTTTCCACTACACGGCCGTGTTTGTCGACTCGCTTGAGGGTGTCACGCGCCGGCACAGCCAAGAGACCGCCGACCGGATCATTCGCCAGTTCCCTGAGCAATGTGTCCAGATCGTCCCGGGCCAGGTTGGGCCGGGCGGCGTCGTGCACCAATACCCAGTCGTGATCATCGGCACCCTGCCCGTGAAGATGCAGCAAGGCATTGAGCACCGAATCCGAACGCTGTTCGCCGCCATCCACACGCTGGATACGCGTATCACTGGCACAGGCCAGGGTCGGCCAATAAGGGTCGTCGTGTGCAACACTGACCACCACGCCTTTTACGGTCGGATGATCGAGGAAACAGCCAAGGCTGTGTTCAAGAATTGTGCGCCCGCCCAGTTGCAGGTATTGCTTGGGACGGTCCGCGGCCATACGAGCTCCAACGCCCGCGGCAGGAATCACGGCCCAGAAGGCCGGCAAACGGATACTCATTGGGCCAACTGGTAGAGGGTTTCGCCCTCTTTAACCATGCCCAGTTCATGGCGAGCCCGCTCTTCAACGGTCTCCATGCCTTTTTTCAGCTCACTGACTTCGGCGTCCATCACCCGGTTACGCTCCAGCAACGCCTCGTTTTCGGCATGCTGTTCGGCAATCTGCTGAGTCAGGTCCGCCACTTGCGCCAAACTGCCATTACCCACCCATAGGCGGTACTGCAGGCCAGCCAGCAACAGGAGCAAGACAAGAAACAACCAATTGGGACTGCGCATCGAATCTCAGGTATCCAGTGAAAAAGACAGCCATGCCACACTTTGAAGCGTCTGATAGCACGAAGCCTGGAAAAACCAGGCTTGTGCTTGATAAGGCATCAGATTAGAGGCAAAACCGCCGCCAGGGCGACCTTTTCGACACAATCCGCTGTCTTTTTACCATTTACTGCTTAGCCGCGAAACTCGGCACGACCGTTGTACTTGGCCTTGCCGTTCAACTGCTCTTCAATACGCAGCAGTTGATTGTACTTGGAGACGCGATCGGAACGGCACAGCGAACCGGTCTTGATCTGGCCTGCCGCAGTGCCCACGGCCAGGTCGGCAATGGTGGAATCTTCGGTTTCGCCGGAGCGATGGGAGATCACAGCCGTGTAGCCAGCAGCCTTGGCCATCTGGATGGCTTCCAGGGTTTCGGTCAGGGTGCCGATCTGGTTGAACTTGATCAGGATCGAGTTGGCGATCTTCTTGTCGATGCCTTCTTTCAGGATCTTGGTGTTGGTCACGAACAGGTCGTCGCCCACCAGCTGGGTTTTTTCGCCGATCTTGTCGGTGAGGATTTTCCAGCCAGCCCAGTCGGACTCGTCCAGGCCATCTTCGATGGAGATGATCGGGTAGCGTTCGGTCAGGCCCTTGAGGTAATCGGCGAAACCTTCGGCGGTGAAGATCTGGCCTTCGCCGGACAGGTTGTACTTGCCGTCTTCGTAGAACTCACTGGCGGCGCAGTCCAAGGCCAGGGTCACGTCGGTGCCCAGTGTGTAACCGGCGTTGGCCACGGCTTCGGAGATCACTTTCAGCGCGTCTTCGTTGGACGCCAGGTTCGGTGCGAAACCGCCTTCGTCGCCAACGGCAGTGCTCAGGCCACGGGCCTTCAGCACAGCCTTGAGGTGATGGAAAATCTCGGTGCCCATGCGCAGGCCTTCGGAGAAGGACTTGGCGCCCACCGGCTGGACCATGAATTCCTGGATGTCGACGTTGTTATCGGCATGCTCGCCACCGTTGATGATGTTCATCATCGGCACCGGCATCGAGTAGACACCCGGGGTACCGTTGAGGTTGGCGATGTGTGCGTACAGCGGCAGGTCCTGGTCCTGGGCGGCAGCCTTGGCAGCGGCCAAGGACACGGCGAGGATCGCGTTGGCGCCCAGCGTGGCTTTGTTTTCGGTACCGTCGAGCTTGATCATCGCGTGATCGAGGGCTTTCTGGTCGGCAGGATCCTTGCCCAGCAACAGGTCGCGGATCGGACCGTTGATGTTGGCGACGGCTTTGAGCACGCCCTTGCCCAGGTAACGGCTCTTGTCGCCATCACGCAGCTCCAGCGCTTCGCGCGAGCCAGTGGAAGCACCGGACGGCGCGCAGGCGCTGCCGATGATACCGTTGTCGAGAAGCACGTCCGCTTCAACAGTGGGGTTGCCACGGGAGTCGAGAACTTCACGACCTTTGATGTCGACGATTTTTGCCATTGTTGTAAACACTCCAAAGTTGACTAGAACGTTGCAGAAAACTTGCTCACGCTCAGCTGCGATGCAGCCAAGAGCCTGGATGGGGAGCGCTCCGCGCTCCAGCGGGAGCAAGCTCCCTCGCCACAAGGAGTAAGGCTTGCCGACGACGGTCCCGAAAGACGTCATCGCTGGCAAGCCATGCTCCCACAAAAGCAGTGCGGCCAGCGGGCCAAAGCGATAATCGAGCGGTACTTTACCGGAGAAAACCGCGTTACGCGGTTTCTATCGTCGGAAAACTCTTGACCAGTTCGTCCAACGCCTTGAGCTGAGACAGGAACGGTTCCAGCTTGTTCAAGCGCAAGGCACAAGGGCCGTCACACTTGGCATTGTCCGGGTCCGGATGGGCCTCAAGAAACAGACCTGCCAGGGACTGGCTCATGCCGGCCTTGGCCAGGTCGGTGACCTGGGCGCGACGCCCCCCAGCGGAATCGGAACGACCACCGGGCATTTGCAGCGCGTGGGTCACGTCGAAGAACACCGGGTATTCGAACTGCTTCATGATGCCGAAGCCGAGCATGTCCACCACCAGGTTGTTGTAGCCGAAGCTCGAACCACGCTCGCAGAGGATCAACTGGTCATTGCCGGCCTCTTCGCACTTGCTCAGGATGTGCTTCATTTCCTGGGGCGCGAGGAACTGGGCTTTCTTGATGTTGATCACCGCACCGGTCTTGGCCATCGCGACCACCAGGTCGGTCTGGCGCGACAGGAAGGCCGGCAACTGGATGATGTCGCAGACCTCGGCGACCACGGCGGCCTGGGCAGGCTCGTGGACGTCGGTGATGATCGGCACGCCAAAGGCTTGCTTGATGTCCTGGAAGATGCGCATGCCCTCTTCCAGGCCCGGGCCACGGTAAGAGCTCACGGACGAGCGATTGGCCTTGTCGAAGCTGGCCTTGAAGACATAAGGGATGCCCAGTTTCTGGGTGACCTTCACGTACTCCTCGCAGACCTGCATCGCCATGTCGCGGCTTTCCAGTACATTCATGCCGCCGAACAGCACCATGGGCTTGTCGTTGGCAATCTCGATGTCGCCGACGCGAATGATCTTCTGGGCCATCGTTTTATGCCTTCTTCTGGTGTTGAGCCAAAGCGGCTTTCACGAAACCACTGAACAGCGGGTGGCCGTCCCGGGGCGTCGAGGTGAACTCGGGGTGGAACTGGCAAGCGACGAACCATGGATGATCCGGAGCTTCCACCACTTCCACCAGCGCGCCGTCACCGGAACGGCCGGAGATTTTCAGGCCGGCTTCGATCAGTTGCGGCAGCAGGTTGTTGTTCACTTCGTAGCGGTGACGGTGACGCTCGACGATCACGTCCTTGGCGTAGCAATCGTGCACCTTGGAGCCGGCTTCAAGCAGGCATTCTTGGGCGCCGAGGCGCATGGTGCCGCCCAGGTCGGACGTTTCGGTGCGCACTTCCACAGCGCCGGTGGCATCTTCCCACTCGGTGATCAGGCCCACGACCGGGTGACCGCTGGCGCGATCGAACTCGGTGGAGTTGGCGTCCTTCCAGCCCATCACGTTACGGGCGAACTCGATGACCGCCACTTGCATGCCCAGGCAGATGCCCAGGTACGGCACCTTGTTTTCGCGAGCGTATTGAACAGCGGTGATCTTGCCTTCCACGCCGCGCAGGCCAAAGCCGCCCGGCACGAGGATCGCATCGGCGCCTTCGAGCAGACCGGTGCCCTGGTTCTCGATGTCTTCGGAGTCGATATAGCGCAGATTGACCTTGGTACGGTTGCTGATGCCGGCGTGACTCATCGCCTCGATCAGCGACTTGTAGGCATCCAGCAGCTCCATGTACTTGCCGACCATGGCGATGGTGACTTCGTGTTCCGGGTTGAGCTTGGCATCGACCACCGCTTCCCATTCGGACAGGTCGGCGCTGGCGCACTGCAAGCCGAAACGCTCGACGACGAAATCGTCCAGGCCCTGGGAGTGCAGGATGCCCGGGATCTTGTAGATGGTGTCAGCATCTTCCAGGCCGATCACCGCACGCTCTTCAACGTTGGTGAACTGGGCGATCTTGCGACGCGAAGAAATATCGATCGGGTGATCGGAGCGGCAGATCAGCACATCTGGCTGCAGGCCGATGGAACGCAGTTCCTTGACCGAGTGCTGGGTGGGCTTGGTCTTGGTCTCGCCAGCGGTGGCGATGTACGGAACCAGGGTCAGGTGCATCAGCATCGCGCGCTTGGCGCCGATTTCGAAACGCAACTGGCGGATGGCTTCGAGGAACGGCTGGGATTCGATGTCACCCACGGTGCCGCCGATTTCGACCATCGCCACGTCGGCGTCGCCGGCACCCTTGATGATGCGGCGCTTGATTTCGTCGGTGATGTGCGGGATGACCTGGATGGTCGCCCCCAGGTAATCACCACGGCGCTCTTTGCGCAGCACGTGCTCGTAGACACGGCCGGTGGTGAAGTTGTTGTTCTGGGTCATGGTCGTGCGGATGAACCGCTCGTAGTGGCCCAGGTCCAGGTCGGTCTCGGCGCCGTCGTGGGTGACGAACACTTCACCGTGCTGGAACGGGCTCATGGTGCCCGGGTCGACGTTGATGTACGGGTCCAGCTTGAGCATGGTGACCTTAAGTCCCCGCGCCTCCAGGATGGCCGCCAATGAAGCCGAGGCAATGCCTTTCCCCAATGAAGAAACAACACCGCCCGTGACGAATATGTAGCGCGTCATGAAAAACCCTAGAAGTCTGCGTTAAAGCGGTCCGAGCCGCCGGGGAAAGCGAAGGAAGGCCGAAGCCCCCGATCACCTGCATTAATCACAGTGCACCTTTCAAAAAAACCGCCGCGTTGGGACAGACCGGAAGTGAAATCACCGGTACGTTGCTCGCTACACATTTTTTGGAATCGCCCAGCAAAGACTGCTTGGTAATCGGCAACTCCTGCAATTCAGGCGAATCCACAGAAGTTGTATCAAGAAGGGAGCGTAGTCTACCGGAAAGCCCCTTTCAGCTCAAACCCAGATCTTGGTTTCATGGCTGCCAGATCAGTTGCCAGTTGCCATCAATGCCGTTGTCGAGTCCTGGTAAGCCAGCCACTGCCAGCAATTGCTCGTCCCGATACAGCAGCGGCAATCGACCGCGCGCAAACGCCGGCACGCCACTTTCGTTGAGCAAACGCTTGAGATCCCGGTGGCCACGGCCGGGCAACATCATGGTTTCACCTCCCTGACGATAGCGGACGCAGAGCGGTCCGTCGGGCATTTTACCGTCGAGGGTCACCGTGCCGTTGTCTGGCAGGGTCAATGCTTGAGCAGTCAGCGGCCATTCTACGGGGCCTGCGGCCGGTCGCAGCCAGCGGTCGGATAACCACCAGATGCGCCCGACGGCGCGGTGCAGTTCACCACCGGCCAGCCGCCAGATCGGCCGGGCATCGTCCGCTGCATCGCGCAACGAATCCCAGCCAGACCAATGATCGCTGTCAGGCAGCGTTGTCATCGAAACCAGCCAATGACTCAACGCATTACGCTGACGGGCCGGCGACAAGGCTCGCAACGGGGCCAACTCAAGCGACCGCAACCCAAGCCAGTCGAACGAACTGGGCGTGATGGCTCGGTGCAGATCGATTCGCGCCAGGTCATCCAGCAAGCCTTGGGCCTCACCCAGATGAGCAGCGCTGCGGGCCAGGGTCGCCGAGGTCTGAGGCCACTGCTCGGTCAATACCGGGAAAACTCGCTGGCGCAGGAAATTGCGCGCGTAGCGATGATCGTCGTTGGAAGGGTCCTCGACCCAGCTCAAGCCCTGTTGCGTTGCGTAGGCCTCCAGCTCCGCCCGGGACACATCGAGCAAGGGTCGCAGCAAATACCCCTGGCCCAAAGGACGCTGCCTCGGCATCGCCGACAAGCCCCTCACCCCTGCCCCGCGCAACAAACGAAACAACAGGGTTTCAGCCTGATCGTCACGGTGCTGGGCAGTGAGCAGCACTTCATTGCTGTGGAGCCGCGCCACGAAGGCACCATAACGCGCCTCCCGGGCGGCACGCTCGACGCTGGCGCCGGGCGGGACTTGCACGTTCACGACTTCAAGCGGCACCCCAAGGGCCTTGCAGACCGAGTGACAATGGTCCGGCCATGCATCGGCCACAGCCTGAAGGCCATGATGAACGTGGATAGCACATAGCGGTGGCAGGGTTTGGGTTTTGGAGAGAGACGCGAGCAGGTGCAGCAGGACGGTGGAATCGAGGCCACCGGAGAAGGCGATGCGCCAGGTGGTAGCGGCGCGCCAGGGGGACAGTTGTGTGAGGAGCCGGTTTGGCAGATCAATCCTGGGCTGATTCATAGAAACTGGCCTACACACCAATCAAATGTGGGAGCGGGCTTGCCCGCGAATGCGGTGCATCAGTTAACGATTATGTCGACTGACACTCCGCCTTCGCGAGCAAGCCCGCTCCCACATGGGTATCGCGCTCGACTTAGAGGCCGTAGCTCATCAGCCGCTCATAGCGACGGGCCAGCAGCGCGTCATTGTCGAACTTCTTGAGCATCGACAGTTGCGAACTCAGCTCGGCACGAATCAACGCCGCTGCCTCGGCCGGATCACGATGAGCGCCGCCTACAGGCTCGCTGATCACTTTATCCACGATGCCCAGGCCTTTGAGGCGCTCAGCGGTGATGCCCATGGCTTCGGCCGCATCCGGCGCCTTCTCGGCGGTTTTCCACAGGATCGAGGCGCAGCCTTCCGGCGAGATCACCGCGTAGGTGGAATATTGCAGCATGTTCAGTTGATCGCAGACACCAATGGCCAGCGCACCGCCGGAACCGCCTTCGCCGATCACGGTGGCGATGATCGGAGTTTTCAGCCGTGCCATTACGCGCAGGTTCCAGGCGATCGCTTCGCTCTGGTTGCGTTCTTCGGCGTCGATGCCCGGATAGGCGCCCGGTGTGTCGATGAAGGTCAGGATCGGCATTTTGAAGCGCTCGGCCATTTCCATCAGGCGGCACGCCTTGCGATAGCCTTCCGGCCGCGGCATGCCGAAGTTGCGGCGCACCTTTTCGCGGACTTCCCGGCCCTTCTGATGGCCGATGATCATCACCGGCTGGTCGTCCAGACGGGCAACGCCGCCGACGATCGCGGCGTCGTCGGAGAAGTGGCGGTCGCCATGCAACTCATCGAACTCGGTGAAGATGTGCTCGATGTAGTCCAGGGTGTATGGACGACGCGGATGACGCGCCAGGCGGGCGATCTGCCAGCTGGTCAGCTTGCCGAAGATGTCTTCGGTCAGCGTGCGGCTTTTGTCCTGCAGACGAGAGATTTCATCGCCGATATTCAGCGAATTGTCATTACCGACCAAGCGCAACTCTTCGATCTTGGCTTGCAGGTCGGCGATCGGCTGTTCGAAATCTAGAAAATTCGGGTTCATAGGCGTCCGTCTGGGGTCGACGTCCAAGAGAGCTTGGGCCGGCCGGTTGTCTATTCGCGCCCTACCTTAAGGGAGAGGCGCGTTCAGGTCGAGATTAAAAATTCGGGTCGAGATCAGGGCCGCTCCAAGGTTCAAGAGTGGCACCTGGCCGTCAACGGTATTGGAGGAAGACGTTGTCTTTGCCGAACTGGTCACGCAAGGCTTGAATCAACGCATCCGCCGGATCGATCCGCCAGCCTTCGCCGAACTGCAACACAGCCTTGGCGTCGGGGCGCACGTACTCCATGGTAATCGGGCAAGCACCGCGATGGCGCTTGAACAACTCCCCCAGCCAGCGTAGCTGATCGCCCTTGAGATCCTGGGTCTGCAACTTCAGGCGCAGGCTCTCGGCCAGGTTGGTCCGGGCATCTTCCATGCTCATCACCCGCTTGACCCGCAGCCGCAGGCCACCGGAAAAATCGTCGTTGCTGACTTCGCCTTCCACCACCACCATCGCGTCGGTCTGCAACAGCGACTGGGCCGAATGGAACGCATCGGCAAACAACGACGCCTCGATGCGCCCGGAGCGGTCGTCGAGGGTGATGAAGCCCATTTTGTCGCCCTTTTTGTTTTTCATGACCCGCAGGGCAATGATCATACCGGCGACGGTCTGCGTGTCACGAGCCGGTTTCAGGTCAATGATGCGCTGGCGGGCGAAGCGACGGATCTCGCCTTCGTATTCGTCGATCGGGTGCCCGGTCAGGTACAGGCCCAAGGTGTCCTTCTCACCCTTGAGGCGTTCCTTGAGGGTCAGCTCCTTGGCCTTGCGATGATTGCCGTAGACATCGGCATCTTCCTCGACGAACAGGCCACCGAACAGGTCGGCATGGCCACTGTCGTGGGTCCGGGCGGTTTGCTCAGCGGCCTTGATCGCTTCTTCCATGGCCGCCAGCAGCACCGCGCGGTTGCGGTCAATGTTGGCCTGGTAGGCCTTGGGTTCATCCTGGAAATACGGGCCCAGACGGTCCAGCGCGCCACTGCGGATCAAGCCGTCGAGGGTACGTTTGTTGATGCGTTTGAGATCGACCCGCGCGCAGAAATCGAACAGGTCCTTGAACGGCCCGTCCTGACGGGCTTCGGTGATGGCTTCCACCGGCCCTTCACCCACGCCCTTGATCGCCCCCAGTCCATAAATGATGCGGCCTTCGTCGTTTACCGTGAACTTGAACTCCGAAGCGTTCACGTCCGGCGCGTCGAGGCGCAACTTCATGGTCCGCACTTCTTCGATCAAGGTCACGACCTTGTCGGTGTTGTGCATATCCGCCGACAGTACCGCGGCCATGAACGGCGCCGGGTAGTGCGCCTTCAGCCAGGCGGTCTGGTACGACACCAGGCCGTAGGCGGCCGAGTGGGATTTGTTGAAGCCGTAACCGGCGAATTTTTCCACCAGGTCGAAGATGTTACCGGCCAGGTCCGCGTCGATGCCGTTGTTAGCACAACCCTCGATGAAACCACCGCGCTGCTTGGCCATTTCCTCGGGTTTTTTCTTGCCCATCGCCCGACGCAGCATGTCCGCGCCGCCGAGGGTGTAGCCGGCCATGACCTGGGCAATCTGCATCACCTGTTCTTGGTACAGGATGATGCCGTAGGTCGGTGCCAGTACCGGCTTGAGGCCGTCGTACTGATAATCCGGGTGCGGGTACGCCAGCTCGGCGCGCCCGTGCTTGCGGTTGATGAAGTCATCCACCATGCCCGATTGCAGCGGGCCCGGACGGAACAGGGCCACCAGTGCGATCAGGTCTTCGAGGCAGTCGGGCTTGAGCTTTTTGATCAGCTCCTTCATGCCCCGGGATTCAAGCTGGAACACCGCCGTGGTTTCGGCTTTTTGCAACAGGCTGTAGGTCGGTTTGTCATCCAGCGGAATAAACGCGATGTCCAGCGGCGCTTCGCCGACCTTGGCCCGATCACGGTTGATGGTTTTCAGCGCCCAGTCGATGATCGTCAGGGTGCGAAGGCCGAGGAAGTCGAACTTCACCAGGCCCGCTGCCTCGACGTCGTCCTTGTCGAACTGGGTCACCAGGCCGTCGCCTTCTTCATCGCAATAGATCGGCGAGAAGTCAGTCAGCTTGGTCGGTGCGATCACCACGCCCCCGGCGTGCTTGCCGACGTTACGCACCACGCCTTCAAGCTTGCGGGCCATTTCCCAGATTTCCGCGGCTTCTTCATCGACCTTGATGAAGTCCCGCAGGATCTCTTCCTGCTCGTAGGCTTTTTCCAGGGTCATGCCGACTTCGAACGGAATCATCTTCGACAGACGATCCGCCAAACCGTAGGACTTGCCCTGCACCCGCGCCACGTCACGCACCACAGCCTTGGCGGCCATGGAACCGAAGGTAATGATCTGGCTCACCGCGTTGCGGCCGTACTTCTCGGCCACGTAATCAATCACCCGGTCGCGACCGTCCATGCAGAAGTCGACGTCGAAGTCGGGCATGGAAACCCGTTCCGGATTGAGGAAACGTTCGAACAGCAGGTCATATTCCAGTGGGTCGAGGTCGGTGATCTTCTGGACGTAAGCCACCAGGGAGCCTGCACCCGACCCCCGGCCTGGCCCCACCGGCACGCCGTTGTTCTTGGCCCACTGGATGAAGTCCATCACGATCAGGAAGTAACCGGGGAAGCCCATCTGGATGATGATATCCAGCTCGAAATTCAACCGGTCGACATAGACCTGACGCTTGGCTTCGTAATCTTCGGTGGTGTCCTTGGGCAAAAGAACGCTGAGGCGCTCGTCCAGGCCATCGAAGGACACTTTGCGGAAATATTCGTCGATGGTCATGCCATCGGGGATCGGGAAGTTGGGCAGGAAGTGCTTGCCCAGTTTCACTTCGATGTTGCAGCGCTTGGCAATCTCGACGGTGTTTTCCAGCGCTTCGGGCAGGTCACTGAACAGCTCGGCCATTTCCTCGGCGCTTTTGAGGTATTGCTGATCGCTGTAGTTCTTCGGACGACGCGGATCATCGAGCGCGCGGCCTTCACCGATGCAGACGCGGGTCTCGTGGGCTTCGAAATCTTCCTGCTTGATGAAACGCACATCGTTGGTCGCCACCAGCGGCGCGCCGATCCGGTCGGCCAAGGCCACGGCGGCATGCAGGTGTTCTTCGTCGTTGGGGCGATTGGTGCGTTGCACTTCAATGTAGAAGCGGTCCGGGAACACCGCCATCC
Source organism: Pseudomonas sp. NFACC39-1 (assembly GCF_900110355.1). Classification (NCBI taxonomy): domain Bacteria; kingdom Pseudomonadati; phylum Pseudomonadota; class Gammaproteobacteria; order Pseudomonadales; family Pseudomonadaceae; genus Pseudomonas; species Pseudomonas sp. NFACC39-1. The sequence continues at coordinate 71,825 of NZ_FODL01000011.1, forward strand.
AATCGCGGGCCAGGGTCTCGGCTTCTTCTGGATTGCCACTGAGCAGGGCCAGGCCGATTTCACCCTCCTTGGCCGCTGACAGCATGATCAGACCTTCATTGGCCTCGGCTACCCATTCGCGCTCAATGATGATCGAGCCATTGCGCTGGCCATCGATAAAGCCGCGGGAGATCAACTCGGTGAGGTTGCGATAGCCCACGGCGTTCATCACCAGCAGGCTGATCCGGCTCAGCGGCGCGTCCGGGTCTTTGTTCGACAGCCACAGGTCAGCCCCGCAGATCGGCTTGATCCCGGCGCCCATGGCATTTTTGTAGAACTTGACCAGCGAACACATGTTGTTCTGGTCGGTGACCGCCACAGCAGGCATGTTCATGCCCACCAGGGTCTTGACCAGTGGCTTGATCCGCACCAGGCCATCGACCAGGGAGTATTCAGTGTGCAGGCGTAGATGAACGAATGAAGCCGGCATAGTGATCCTGCGTTAAGTCATGAAAACAACAAGGCCCGGATTGTACCGGGCCTTGGGTAAAACATGTAGGAGCTGCCGAAGGCTGCGATCTTTTGATCTTGATCTGATCTTGATCTTGAAAACCAGGATCAAAAGATCGCAGCCTGCGGCAGCTCCTACAGGGCCGGGGTTCCCTTGATGGGCGAGCGCTCCATCAGCCCTTCACGTGCTTCATAAGCCTGCCGCACCGGCGCGAACGAACGCCGATGGATGGGCGTTGGCCCAAGGCGCGCAAGGGCCTCCAGATGAACGGGCGTCGGGTAACCCTTGTGGCCGCCGATGCCGTAGCCCGGATAGATCAACTCGAAGGCACTCATTTCCCGGTCACGGCTGACCTTGGCCAGAATCGATGCCGCCGCAATGGCCGGCACCTTGCCGTCCCCCTGAATGACCGCTTCGGCGCGCATCGACAGCTTCGGACAGCGATTGCCATCGATCATCGCCAGTTTCGGGGTGATGTGCAGGCCTTCCACGGCACGCTGCATCGCAAGCATGGTGGCGTGCAGGATATTCAGCTCGTCGATCTCTTCCACTTCAGCCCGGGCAATGCACCAGCTCAGGGCTTTCTCACAGATTTCGTCGTAGAGCTTTTCGCGACGGGCTTCGGTGAGCTTCTTGGAGTCGTTGAGGCCCAGAATGGGCCGGTTCGGGTCGAGAATCACCGCTGCCGTCACCACTGCGCCGCACAACGGACCACGACCGACCTCATCAACACCGGCCACCAGTTCTTCAACTTCAGCCACCAGATTGAAGTCCAGGCCCATCTGCAATTTCACGTGACTCATGGTTTGGCGCCGATCAGGGTCAATACTGCGTCGGCGGCCTGATTGGAGGCATCGCGGCGCAAGGTACGGTGGATTTCGTCAAACCCCCGGGTCTGTTCCTGGCCACCGTCGATCAAGGGCGACAGCGTACGGGCCAGTGCATCAGCGGTTGCTTCGTCCTGCAGCAATTCAGGCACCAGCAAGCGCTGGGCCAAGAGATTGGGCAAGGAGATGTAAGGGCTCTTGACCATGCGTTTGAGGATCCAGAACGTCAACGGCGCCAGGCGATAGGCGACCACCATCGGGCGTTTATACAACAACGCTTCAAGGGTAGCAGTGCCGGACGCAATCAACACGGCGTCACACGCAGCCAGTGCGAGATGAGAGCGGCCATCGAGCAATGTGACAGGCAGATCGCGCCCGACCAGCAGCGCTTCAAGCTGAGCCCGTCGCTGCGGGCTGGCACAGGGCAGAACAAAACGCACGCCGGGACGCATCGCTCGCAGACGCTCGGCGGCGTCGAAGAACAAGCCTCCCAGGCGACTCACCTCCCCGCCACGGCTACCGGGCATCAAGGCCACCAGCGGGCCGTCGGGCAGGCCCAACGCCTGACGCGCCGCGTCACGATCCGCTTCCAGGGGAATGGTATCGGCCAGGGTATGGCCGACAAACCGCACCGGCACGCCCTTCTCTTCGTAGAATCGGGCTTCGAACGGCAGCAGCGTGAGCATCAGGTCGCAGCCTTCGCGGATTTTCAACACGCGCTTCTGCCGCCAGGCCCAGACCGAGGGGCTGACGTAGTGCACCGTCTTGATACCGGCCTGACGCAACTTGAGTTCGATATTGAGAGTGAAATCCGGCGCATCGATGCCGATGAACACATCCGGTTTTTCGCCGATCAGGGTCGCGATCAGCTTCTTGCGCCGAGCCAGCAGTTCGCGCAGGCGTCCGAGCACTTCAACCAGCCCCATCACCGACAGGCGTTCCATGGGGAAATATGACGTCAGCCCTTCGGCCTGCATCAAGGGCCCACCGACACCGATGAACTCCACTGCTGGGTGCTGTGCCTTGAGCGCGCGCATCAGACCGGCACCCAGAATGTCACCGGAAGCCTCTCCCGCCACCAGTGCTATACGCAAGTTAGCCATGGTTAGCGAGTGATGCCGCGAGTCGAGGATTGGATGGAGTCACGGAATATCGCAACTTCCGGGAACTGCGCCGAAGCCTCGGCCAGCTCGACAAGGGCCTGTTCGACGGTCAACCCCTGGCGGTACACAACCTTGTAGGCGCGCCGCAATGCCGTGATCGCCTCTTCGCTAAAACCACGACGGCGCATGCCTTCGAAATTCATACTGCGGGCTTCGGCCGGGTTACCAAACACAGTGACATAGGCCGGTACGTCCTTGCCGATGGCGGTGCCCATGCCCGAGAAGCTGTGGGCGCCGATATGGCAATACTGATGGACCAGCGTGAAACCGGACAGGATCGCCCAGTCGTCCACATGCACGTGGCCAGCCAACGCGGTGTTGTTGACCAGGATGCAATGGTTGCCAATGACGCTGTCATGACCGATGTGGGCGTAGGCCATGATCAGGTTATGGTCGCCCAGGGTCGTTTCGGAACGATCCTGAACGGTGCCACGGTGAATCGTCACGCCTTCGCGGATCACGTTGTGATCGCCAATGACCAGACGGGTTTCTTCACCTTTGTACTTGAGATCGGGCGTGTCCTCGCCTACCGAAGAAAACTGGTAGATGCGGTTGTGCCGACCGATCCGGGTCGGACCCTTGAGAATTACATGGGGCCCGATCACCGTACCCTCGCCGATTTCCACACCTGGGCCGATGATCGACCATGGGCCGACCTCGACATCGGCGGCCAGGACTGCCGCCGGATCGATGATTGCGCGAGGGTCAATCAAACTCATAGTTTGCGTTCCGCACAGATGATTTCAGCGGAGCAGACCGGCTTGCCGTCGACCGAAGCCTGGCATTCGAACTTCCAGATCTGGCGCTTGCAACTAATGAACGTGGCTTCGAGGATCAGTTGATCGCCCGGGGTGACCGGCTGGCGAAAACGCAGCTTGTCGGAGCCGACGAAGTAGTAAAGCGTGCCGTCGGCAGGCTTCACGTCAAGCATTTTGAAACCAAGGATCCCGGCAGCCTGAGCCATTGCCTCGATGATCAGCACGCCGGGCATGATTGGATGCGCGGGGAAGTGACCATTGAAGAACGGTTCGTTGATGCTGACATTCTTGTAGGCGCGAATCCGCTTGCCTTCAACGTCAAGTTCCACCACCCGGTCCACCAGCAGGAACGGGTAACGGTGAGGCAGGTATTCGCGAATCTCGTTGATGTCCATCATTTCGGGGGGAAGCCTATGTAAAGATTGGAAGCGCACGATCGACGCGCGCCTCTCTAGCAAATCAAGGAGGCAGTCTAGCGGCTGTGCACACTTGATATGGAAATGGTATCAGCCATCTGATGAAGCATTACCGTCAGGGGTCACGTCCCCTACACGCTTTTCCAACTGACGCAAACGCCGCGCGATGTCATCGAGCTGGCGGATTCGGGCCGCGCTCTTGCGCCATTCGGCCGCCGGTTGCATCGCCGTGCCGGAAGAATAAGCACCCGGCTCGGTGATCGAATGGGTCACCATGGTCATCCCGGTGAGGAATACGTTGTCACAAATATCAATGTGTCCCACCAGCCCCACTCCACCGGCGAGCATGCAATGCTTGCCGATCCGGGTGCTGCCGGAAATGCCTACGCAGGCGGCCATGGCGGTGTGATCACCAACCTGGACGTTGTGGGCAATCTGGATCTGGTTGTCGAGCTTGACGCCGTTGCCGATGACCGTATCAGCCAGGGCACCCCGGTCGATCGCGGTGTTGACGCCGATTTCCACGTCATCGCCGACAGTAACGCCGCCGATCTGGGCGATCTTTTGCCAGATCCCCTTCTCCTTGGCAAAACCGAAACCTTCACCGCCCAATACCGCGCCCGACTGGATCACCACGCGCTTGCCGATACGCACGTCGTGATACAACGTGACCCGCGGAGCCAGCCAGCCACCCTCACCGATCTCGCAGCGCGCGCCTATGAAGCAATGGGCACCCAGCGTGACGCCCGGGCCGATCCGCGCTGCGCTTTCGACGACGACAAAAGGACCGACGCTGGCCGTGGGATCAACCACCGCATCCGCCGCAATGACCGCGCTGGGATGGATACCGGAGGCCGACTTGGGTTTGGGGTCGAACAGATGGGAAATCCGCGCATACGCCAGGTAGGGATCCGGCACGATCAGCGCATCGCCTGCAAACCCGTCGGCATCGGCGGGCTTGAGCAACAGCGCGGCGGCCCGGCTTTCAGCCAGGTATTTGCGATATTGAGGATTTGCCAGGAAGCTCAACTGAGCTGGGCCAGCCTCTTGTAAAGTGGCTAGCCCAGTGATGACCTTCTCCGGGTCGCCACGCAGGGTGGCGCCAAGGAACTCGGCCAACTGGCCGAGCTTGATAGTCGCTGTCATGGATTACTTCAGCTGATTCATGCGCTCGATAACCTGGCGCGTGATGTCGTACTGAGGTTTGACATCAATCACAGCGCCACGCTCGAACACCAAGTCAAAACCACCTTTCTTGATGACTTCTTCCACTGCCCTGTCGAGCTTTGGCTTGAGCTGCTTGAGCATCTCGCGGTCGGCAACGGCTTTCGCTTCGTTCAGCTCCTTGGACTGGAACTGGAAATCACGGGCCTTTTGCTTGAACTCGAGTTCCAGACGCTCACGCTCGCCCTGGGCCATTTTGTCGCCACCGGAGACCAGGCGATCCTGGATACCCTTGGCGCTGCTCTCCAGGCCTTTGAGCTTGGTCAGTTGTGGGCCGAACTTCTTCTCGGCATCCACGGCATATTTCTTCGCCGCGTCGGATTCCAGCAGGGCCATCTGATAGTTCAGTACGGCGATCTTCATGTCGGCAAAAGCCGGACCTGCGACCATCAAGGTCGCCAGGAGAACCAATTGAGTCAACTTACGCACGATGTACTCCTACAAAATCCATTGTCGTTATCTTGGGTCAGACGCTTAGAACGTCTGGCCGAGGGAGAATTGGAACACTTGGGTTTCAGCGTCATCCGGTTTCTTGATCGGCATCGCCAGGGCGAAGCTCAAAGGCCCCAGCGCGGTGACCCAGGTCACACCCACGCCCACGGAGCTGGCCAGGTTGCTCAGGCCGATGTCGTTGCACTGAGTGTTGGACTTGGTGCCGTTGGTGTTGGTGGTGGTCTCGCACTTGGAATCGAATACGTTACCCACATCCCAGAATACCGAGGTACGCAGGGAGCGTTGGTCCTTGACGAACGGCATCGGGAACAGAAGCTCGACACCGCCCTGGATCAGAACGTTACCACCAAATGGCAGTGGGTCCTGGTCCGGGTCAAGCGCGGTACCGGCATTACCCGTTGCTCCTACGCCACGACTTGGCGTACTGCGAGGACCCAGGGTGCTGTCCTTGAAGCCGCGTACCGAGTTGAAACCACCGGCATAGTAGTTCTCGTAGAACGGCAGGCCTTCAGTCGAACCGTAACCGTCACCGTAACCCAGCTCGGTATGTAAGCGCATGGTGTAGTTGTCGGTCAGTGGCTGGAACAACTGGCCACGGTAGTCGAGTTTGAAGAACGACAGGTCGCTGCCAGGGGTAGTGGCTTCCAGTACCAGGCTCTGGGAATGGCCACGGGTCGCCAGCACACCTTTGTTCAGGGTCGACTCGGACCAGCCGGCGGACGCCTTGAAGTTCAGGTAGTTGTCGCCTTCCTTGTTTACGAAGTCGAAGATCTCGTCAACGGTATAGAGGCCGGTATTGATCTTGTCTGCCTGGGCGGTCAGACCAAAGGTCAGACGCGAGGTCTCACTGATTGGATAGCCGACGTTCGCACCGATACCCATGCTGTCGACCGCATAGCTGGTCAGGTCAGCATCGAGCTCGTCATAGTCAGTGGTGCGATAGAAGGCGTTGTAGCCCAGGCTCACACCGTCCGCAGTCCAGTAGGGGTCCACGAAGCCGAAGTTGTAGCGGGTCTGGTATTCGCTGCGGGTCAAGCCAACGCTGACACGGTTACCAGTACCCAGGAAGTTGTTCTGGGTGATCGAACCGCCGAGGATCAGGCCGGCGCTCTGGGCGAAACCGACGCTGGCGGTGATCGAGCCGGACGCCTGCTCTTCGACGCTGTAGTTCACATCGACCTGGTCATCGACGCCCGGTACTGCCGGCGTCTCGACGTTGACTTCCTTGAAGAAGCCCAGGCGCTCCAGACGGGTCTTGGACTGGTCGATCAGGTAGGTCGACGCCCAGCCACCTTCCATCTGGCGCATTTCACGGCGCAGCACCTCGTCCTCGGACTTGGTGTTGCCGCGGAAGTTGATGCGGTTGACGTAGGCACGCTTGCCCGGATCCACGGCGAAGGTGATGTCGACGGTATGGTCTTCATCGTGCGGTTGCGGCACGCCGTTGACGTTGGCGAAGGTGTAACCCTCGTTACCCAGGCGACGGGTGATCAGTTCGGAGGTGGTGGTCATCAGCTTGCGCGAGAACACCTGGCCCTTCTGCACCAGCAGCAACGACGTGACCTGGTCTTCAGGGACCTTCAGGTCGCCGCTGAGCTTGACGTCACGAACGGTGTACTTGTCGCCTTCGTTGACGTTGACGGTGATGTAGACGTGCTTCTTGTCCGGGGTGATGGACACCTGGGTCGAAGCGATGTCCATGTTGATATAGCCGCGGTCCAGGTAGTAGGAACGCAGGCGCTCCAGGTCACCGGAGAGCTTTTCTCGGGCGTACTTGTCATCGTTCTTGAAGAACGACAGCCAGTTGGTGGTCTTGAGCTCGAACAGGTCGATCAGGTCTTCATCAGGGAAAACGGTGTTGCCCACCACGTTGATGTGCTGGATCGCCGCCACGGTGCCTTCATTGATGTTGACCTTCAGGCCTACGCGGTTGCGTGGCTGCGGCACCACTTCGGTGTCGACGGTGGCCGAGTAACGGCCCTGGGCAACGTACTGGCGTTGCAGCTCGTTACGAACGCCTTCGAGGGTGGCGCGCTGGAAGATCTCGCCTTCGGCCAGGCCGGACTGTTTAAGGCCCTTCATCAGGTCTTCAGTGGAGATCGCCTTGTTGCCTTCGATCTCGATACTGGCGACCGATGGACGCTCGACTACCGTGATGACCAGTACATTGCCATCACGACCCAGCTGGATATCCTGAAAGAAGCCGGTTTTGAACAGCGCACGAGTGGATTCCACCAGACGCCGATCATCCGCCTGCTCGCCGACGTTTAACGGCAAGGCACCAAAGACACTACCCGCGGAGACCCGCTGGAGGCCATTGACGCGAATATCAGAGATAGTGAAGGACTCGGCGTGAACTTCGGCGATCATCAATACGGTGAGAACCGCAGTTAGCAGCAGACGTTTCATGAAGTCCTTTCTTATTCCAACTGGCAATAAACAAACTGCCGCAAAATGCGGCAGATTCGCAATTCAGCGAAGCGTTACAGACGACCCAGATCGTTGACCAAGGCAAGCAACATCACCCCGACCACCAAGCTGATACCGATCTGTATCCCCCAACCTTGCACCCTATCCGACAAGGGACGACCACGCGCCCACTCGATCAGATAAAACAACAGATGCCCCCCATCCAGTACCGGAATAGGCAGCAAATTCAGAACCCCCAGGCTAATGCTCAGATAAGCAAGGAAATTCAGGAAATCAGCGACGCCCGACTGGGCAGAAGCGCCCGCCACTTTAGCAATGGTTATCGGTCCACTCAAGTTTTTTACCGAGAGCTCGCCGAACAACATTTTCTTGAGCGAATCGAGGGTCAGGATGCTCATGGTCCAGGTACGACGCGCGCCCTCGCCAATCGCCTCCAAAGGACCGAAACTGACCTCGCGGATCATTTCCGGCGGCCAGTCGACAGCCTTGACGCCGGCCCCCAGATAGCCGGTCGGCGCCTTGCTCTCGCCACGGGCGCCCAGGGTTACCGGGAGGTCGATTGGCGCACCATCGCGCTCGACGCGCAGCACTATTTTGCTATCTGGACGTACACGAACCGAATCGACCACCTGCTGCCAGTCACTGACCGGCAGACCATCGAGCGCCAGCAGCCGATCACCGGTCTTCAGGCCTGCTGCCTGGGCCGGGCCTTTCGGATCAAGCTCGGCCAGCACCGGTGGCAACGCCGGTCGCCAGGGCCGGATACCCAGGGAACGGATCGGATCCGGCTCGTCGGCCCCCTTGAGCCAGTTATCCAGCACCAGTTCGCGAGGCGACTGCGTCGTGGCGCCCTGCTCACGCACCATCAGTTGCAGCGAGCCGCTCTCACCCAGACGCCGCACCAATTGCAGATTGACCGCCGCCCAACCCGAGGTGGGCTCGCCATCGATGGCGACGATCTCCTGACCAGCGCCCAACCCGGCCCGCGCGGCTATGCTGCCGGCCTCGACCGCGCCGATGACCGGCCGTACCTGCTCGCTGCCCAGCATGGCCAGGGCCCAGAAAAAAACCATGGCCAGCAAAAAGTTGGCTATCGGCCCGGCCGCCACGATGGCAATGCGTTGACGGACGGTCTTGCGATTGAAGGATTGGTCGAGCTGATCGGCGGGCACTTCACCTTCACGCTCGTCGAGCATCTTCACGTAGCCGCCCAGCGGAATGGCAGCCACAACGAATTCGGTGCCTTTTTTGTCATGCCAGCGCAGCAGGGGCATGCCGAAACCGACGGAAAAACGCAGAACCTTGACGCCACAGCGACGCGCGACCCAGAAATGACCGAATTCGTGAAAAGTGACCAACACCCCCAATGCAACCAGGGTGCCGACAATCATATAGAGCGCGCTCATCTGTTTTCTCCGCAATCCTGTCCAGGACAACCCTGGCTAACGTACCGCAGCCTCAACGCCCGTGGCGCTTCAACCATTGCCCCGCCAGCTCACGAGCCCTGGCGTCCGCCGTGAATACTGCATCGAGGTCATCGAGCGAAACCACAGCCTCGAGGTTCAAGACCTCCTCGATGATACTCGCGATCTCGAGGTAACGGACACGTCCGTCGAGAAACGCTGCAACCGCCACTTCATTGGCGGCATTAAGCATGGCCGGAGCACTGTTGCCTGCCTCAGCCGCCTGTCGCGCCAGACGCAGGCATGGAAAGCGCTGCTCATCAGGCGCCTGGAAATCCAGGCGGGCGATGGCGAACAGGTCCAGCGGTGCCACGCCCGAATCAATCCGCGCAGGCCAGGCCAACGCATTGGCGATCGGCGTACGCATGTCCGGGTTGCCCAATTGGGCCAGCACCGAACCGTCTATGTAATCCACCAGGGAGTGAATCACGCTCTGCGGGTGAATCACCACTTCCACCTGGGACGGTCTGGCATCGAACAACCAACAGGCCTCGATCAGTTCCAGGCCCTTGTTCATCATGCTGGCCGAATCCACGGAAATCTTGCGCCCCATGGACCAGTTCGGGTGAGCACAAGCCTGCTCGGGTGAAACATGCACCAACTCTTCCAGCGGCGTCTGCCGGAACGGACCGCCGGAAGCCGTCAGTAAAATCCGCCGGACCCCCACTGCGCCCAGGCCGCGGGAAAAGTCCTGCGGCATGCATTGAAAAATCGCATTGTGCTCGCTGTCGATGGGCAGCAGCACCGAACCGCTTTTGCGCACGGCCTGCATGAACAGCGCGCCGGACATGACCAGTGCTTCTTTATTGGCCAGCAGGATTTTTTTGCCTGCCTCCACCGCCGCCAGCGTCGGGCGCAACCCCGCCGCGCCGACAATCGCCGCCATCACCGCGTCGACTTCAGGATCGGAGGCGACCTGACACAGCCCCTCCTCCCCCACCAGCACATGGGTAGGCAAGCCTGCCGCGCGCAAGTCGTCCTGCAAGGCTCGGGCAAGGCCAGCCTCAGGCACCACGGCGAAACGCGGGGTGTGGCGTATGCACAGCGCCAGCAGCTCACTCAAGCGAGTAAAACCACTGAGGGCAAATACCTGATAGCGCTCCGGGTGACGCCCGATGACATCAAGTGTACTCAGACCGATCGAACCGGTAGCCCCCAGGACGGTAATTTGTTGAGGGCGACTCACGATGCCGCCATCCACAGCAACACGGCAAAGATCGGAATCGCAGCGGTCAGGCTGTCGATGCGATCCAGCACGCCACCATGGCCGGGCAGCAGATTACTGCTGTCCTTGATGCCGGATTGACGCTTGAACATGCTTTCGGTCAGGTCGCCGACCACCGATACAAACACGATGAGGGCGGCGCCAAACAGGCCCATCAGCAACTGCCCGGCACTCCACTCCCGCACGACGCCGACCACCGCTGTGATCACCAGGCTCAAGGCCAAGCCTCCATAGACCCCTTCCCAGCTCTTGCCAGGACTGACCTTGGGGGCAAGCTTGCGCTTGCCAAACGCCCGTCCGGAGAAATAGGCACCGACATCCGCCCCCCAGACCAACACCATCACGGCCATGATCTGCCAATTGCCCAACGAGCCTTGCTTGATCCAGATAAGCCCTTGCCAGGCCGGCAACAGGATAAGCAGGCCAATCACCAGCTTCGCGGCAGCGCCTGCCCAATGATGCGTGGTCTGCGGATAGGTCAACACCAGGAAGGTCGCCGTGGCCCACCACAACACCGATGCTCCCAGCACCCAGGGCGCGAGTCCCGGCACCAGGTACATGACGAACAGCATCGCCGCCACGGCCACGGCGTAGGCCACGCGCGCAGATTGCGCAGGAAAACCCGCCAGGCGCGCCCACTCCCACGCCCCCAAGGTCACGACCAACCCGATGAACAGCGCGAAACTGGCACCTTCAAGCAGGAAAAATCCACCCAGGGCGATGGGTAACAGGATCAGGGCGGTGATGATTCGTTGTTTAAGCATTAAACCCGGGCTCCAGCTTCGATCTGTTCGCTCGTTTTACCGAAACGACGCTGACGGGAAGCGAAATCGGCCAGCGCGGTGCGCATGGCTTCGTGTTTGAAGTCCGGCCAGAACAGGTCGGAGAAGTACAGCTCGGCGTAAGCCAGCTGCCAGAGCAGGAAGTTACTGATGCGATGCTCGCCACCGGTACGAATGCACAGATCCGGCAACGGCAAGTCACCGGTGGCCAGACAGGTCTGCAGCAGCTCGGGAGTGATGTCTTCCGGCCGCAGATGCCCTGCCTGGACCTCCCGCGCCAGCCGCTGGGCGGCCTGGGCGATGTCCCATTGGCCGCCATAGTTGGCGGCAATTTGCAGGACGAACCGATTAGCACCCGCCGTGGCAGCCTCGGCTTCGCGCATCGCAGCCTGCAACTCGGGATGAAAGCGCGAGCGGTCACCAATGATGCGCAGGCTGATGCTGTTGTCGTTGAGGCGCTTGGCCTCACGCCGCAAAGCCTTGAGGAACAGGTCCATCAAGGCGCTGACTTCATCGGCCGGACGCTGCCAGTTCTCACTGGAGAAAGCGAACAGGGTCAGTACCTCGACCCCGGCCTCGGCACACACCTCAATGACCGCGCGAACTGCATCGACCCCCGCCTTGTGCCCGGCCACGCCAGGCATAAAGCGCTTCTTGGCCCAGCGATTATTGCCATCCATGATGATCGCCACGTGACGCGGAATCGCAAACGGCACGGCCTGCTTGGTCTTTTCCATGAAAACGAGACCCTTATACGGCCATCAGGTCTTTTTCTTTCTGCGCCAAATCCGCATCGATCTTAGCCACGTACTTCTTGGTCAGATCATCAATCTCGCCAGCGGCGCGACGCTCTTCGTCCTCACTGATTTCCTTTTCCTTGACCAGATCCTTGAGCTGGCTGTTGGCATCACGACGGATGTTACGCACGGCGACGCGAGCGTCTTCAGCTACATCACGGGCCTGCTTGGTGAAGCCCTTACGGGTTTCCTCGGTCAGGGCCGGCATGGAAATCAGCAGCAACTCACCCAGGTTGGTCGGGTTCAGGTTCAGGCCGGCACTGCCGATGGCCTTGTCGACCGCGCCCAGCATGTTGCGCTCAAAGGCAACGACTTGCAGGGTCCGGGCATCCTTGACGGTGATGTTGGCCACTTGCTTGATCGGCGTATCAGCGCCGTAGTACGGCACCATCACACCTTCGAGAATGCTTGGGTGCGCCTGGCCGGTACGAATGCGACCGAAGTTGTGTGCCAGCGATTCCACGGATTTCTGCATGCGCTCTTGAGCGTCTTTCTTGATTTCGTTGATCATTGTTGTACTTCCTCGATCAGTGTTCCTTCGGCGCCGCCATGCACGATATTCAGCAGGGCGCCGGGCTTGTTCATGTTAAAGACGCGCAGCGGCATCTTGTGGTCGCGGCACAGACAGATAGCCGTCAGGTCCATGACACCCAGCTTGCGATCCAGTACTTCATCGTAGGTCAGATGATCGAACTTCTCGGCATGCGGATCTTTGAACGGGTCAGCGGTATAGACGCCATCGACCTTGGTTGCCTTGAGCACGACATCGGCATCGATCTCGATCGCTCGCAGGCAGGCGGCCGAATCCGTGGTGAAGAACGGATTACCGGTGCCGGCGGCAAAAATCACCACTTCCTTGGCATTGAGGTGGCGCATGGCTTTGCGGCGGTCGTAGTGATCGGTCACACCGACCATGGAAATGGCCGACATGACGATGGCCGAGATATTGGCACGCTCCAGCGCGTCGCGCATAGCCAGGGCGTTCATCACAGTGGCCAGCATGCCCATGTGGTCGCCCGTCACCCGATCCATCCCGGCCGCGCTCAGCGCAGCGCCGCGGAACAGGTTGCCGCCGCCGATGACCAGGCCGACCTGAACACCGATACCGACCAGTTGGCCGACTTCCAGCGCCATGCGATCCAGCACTTTCGGATCGATCCCGAACTCTTCCGAGCCCATCAGGGCCTCGCCGCTAAGCTTGAGTAGAATGCGTTTATAGCGAGCCTGATAACCACTGCCCTGCTGAGCCATTGCGAATCTCTCCTGCGGCGTATTTTCGAAAATTCTTTCAGGCTGTTTGCAGCCTGGGTTCACTCTAGCTTGACGCTGACACAGCGTCATCGAAACACGGCTTTGTAAGCCAGTTCCGACAGGAAACCAATATAAATCGGCATCCCCATCCAAAAAGAGGCTGCGCGCGTTAAGCGGGCAGCCTCTTCTGGGCGACAGTTAGAAAAACCGTCTTATTGCTTGGAAGCAGCCGCTACCTGAGCAGCAACTTCGTCAGCGAAGTTGTCGACTGGCTTCTCGATGCCTTCACCGACCGCAAAGCGAGTGAAGGAAACGATTTCAGCGCCGCCTTTCTTGGCCAGGGCACCCACGGTGATTTCCGGGTCCTTGACGAAAGCTTGCTCGACCAGGCTGGCTTCAGCCAGGAACTTGCTGATGCGGCCGCCGATCATTTTTTCAACGATTTCAGCTGGCTTGCCTTTCATCTTGTCTTCGTTGAGGCTCATGAACACGGCTTTTTCGCGTTCGATGGCTTCAGCGGAAACTTGCGATGGCAGCAGGAACTCAGGGTTGCTGGCCGCTACGTGCATGGCGATGTCCTTGGCCAGTTCAACAGAACCGCCCTTGAGGACAACTGCAACACCGATCTTGTTACCGTGCAGGTAAGTACCGACCACGTCACCTTCAACGCGAGCCAGACGACGGATGTTGACGTTCTCGCCGGTCTTGCCGACCAGAACCAGACGATCAGCTTCACGCGCTTCGATCAGCGGAGCGACATCAGTCAGCTTGTCAGCAAAGGCTTTTTCGACGCTGGCAGCGACGAATGCCTTGAAGTCATCCTGCAGAGCCAGGAAGTCGGTCTGGGAGTTGACTTCCAGCAGAACGGCGACCTTGCCGTCGTCCTTGATGGCGATGGCGCCTTCAGCGGCGACGTTGCCAGCTTTCTTGGCAGCCTTGATGGCGCCCGAAGCACGCATGTCATCAATGGCTTTCTCGATGTCGCCGCCAGCCTTGGTCAAGGCCTTCTTGCAGTCCATCATGCCTTCGCCGGTACGCTCGCGCAGTTCTTTGACCAACGCTGCAGTAATCTCTGCCATTTCAAAATCCTCTTGGATAGGTTTTCAACCATTCCACCCGATTGAACGGGCGTGCAATTCTTCCCGAGCCACCCTTGTTAGCCGCTGCACGTTACAGATGCTGTAGCTGCGCTGCTTACAAATGGTTTTCGAGGTGGCAAAAAGGGGGCCAAGCCCCCTTTTTGCTTACTGAGTCAACGCCAGGGCGTCAATTACTCAGCGGCTGCTGCCGGAGCTTCTTCAGCGAAGACTTCGGTGCCGCCATTAACATTGTTGCGACCACGGATAACAGCGTCAGCCATCGAACCCATGTACAGCTGGATGGCGCGAATGGCGTCATCGTTGCCTGGGATGATGTAGTCAACGCCTTCCGGGCTGCTGTTGGTATCGACAACGCCGATGACCGGGATACCCAGCTTGTTGGCTTCGGTGATCGCGATGCGCTCGTGGTCAACGTCGATCACGAACAGTGCGTCAGGCAGACCGCCCATGTCCTTGATACCGCCCAGGGAGCGGTCCAGCTTCTCAAGATCGCGAGTGCGCATCAGCGCTTCTTTCTTGGTCAGCTTGGCGAAAGTACCGTCTTCGGACTGCACTTCAAGGTCACGCAGACGCTTGATGGAAGCGCGAATGGTCTTGAAGTTGGTCAGCATGCCGCCCAACCAGCGGTGATCGACGTACGGAGAACCGCAACGTGCTGCTTCTTCAGCAACGATCTTGCCAGCGGAACGCTTGGTGCCGACGAACAGAATCTTGTTTTTGCCCTGGGCCAGGCGCTCTACGAAGGTCAGTGCTTCGTTGAACATCGGCAGGGTTTTTTCAAGGTTGATAATGTGGATCTTGTTACGCGCGCCGAAAATGTACTTACCCATTTTCGGGTTCCAGTAACGGGTCTGGTGACCGAAGTGCACACCGGCCTTCAGCATATCGCGCATGTTGACTTGGGACATGATAGTTCCTTGATAAGTCGGGTTTGGCCTCCACGTATCCCAATGACCAACCAGCGGCCTATATAAGCCGAAGGCACCCAGGTCATCGTGTCGACACGTGTGTGGATTTAAGCTTGCGGGGTCATCCCCGGAAAGCGGCGCATTTTATACCACAGCAAGGGCGAAAACGGAACACGGATTCTGAAAACCTCTTGTGGCGAGGGGATTTATCCCCGCTGGGGCGCGTAGCGGCCCCATACCAGGCGATTCAATCGACTTGATACACCATGCTGCCTGATTTGGGGCTGCTGCGTAGCCCAACGGGGATAAATCCCCTCACCACAGAGTTCCAGGCTGAAGAGCTCATTGCACTGATCGTCTGTTAGAATTGCGTTTTTCAGGGCCGCCCGGATCATCATCCGCCGCCTATTTCGTTTTGAACAGCGCCGCCGGGCGCAGAGAGAGCCTGTATGACCGTCACCCTCAAGACCCCCGAGGACATCGCAAAAATGCGTGTCGCCGGCAAACTCGCCGCCGATGTGCTGGAAATGATTGCCGAACACGTCAAGCCGGGCGTTACCACCGAAGAGCTGGACCGGATCTGCCACGACTATATTGTCAACGAGCAGAAAGCCATCCCTGCCCCGCTCAACTATAAAGGCTTCCCCAAGTCGATCTGCACCTCGATCAACCACGTGGTCTGCCACGGCATCCCCAACGAAAAGCCGTTGAAGGATGGCGACACCCTGAACATTGACGTTACCGTCATCAAGGACGGTTACCACGGCGACACCAGCCGCATGTTCCATGTCGGCAACGTGCCGGAATGGGCCCAGCGCCTGTCGAAAGTCACCCAGGAATGCATGTACATGGCCATCGAACTGGTGAAACCGGGCTGCCGCCTGGGAGACATCGGTGAAGTGATCCAGAAACACGCGCAAAAGAACGGCTTTTCGGTGGTGCGCGAATTCTGCGGCCACGGTATCGGCAAAGTGTTCCATGAAGAACCGCAGATCCTGCACTACGGCCGTGCCGGCACCGGCATGGAGCTGCAAGCGGGCATGACCTTCACCATCGAGCCCATGATCAACCAGGGGCGCGCCGACACCAAGGTACTGGGCGACGGCTGGACCGCCATCACCAAGGACCGCAAGCTGTCGGCCCAGTGGGAACATACCTTGCTGGTGACCGAGACTGGGTACGAGATCTTCACCCTGCGCAGCGATGACACCATCGCTCGCGTTTCCGCCTGATCCACAACCCAGCTATAGATAGAAAGAAAGGAAAGCCATTCGATGCCGCAGGTGGATCCCGAACTCTTCGACCGCGGCCAGTTCCAGGCTGAACTGGCCCTGAAGGCAAGCCCCATATCGGCCTTCAAGAAGGCGATCCGCCAGGCTCACGAAGTGCTCGACCAGCGCTTTCGCAGTGGCCGGGATATTCGCCGGCTGATCGAAGACCGTGCCTGGTTCGTCGATAACATCCTGCAAAAGGCCTGGGAGCAGTTCGACTGGAGCGAAGACGCCGACATCGCCTTGGTGGCGGTGGGTGGCTACGGGCGCGGCGAACTGCATCCCTACTCCGACATCGATTTGCTGATCCTGCTGGACAGCGCCGACCATGAAGTTTTCCGCGATTCCATCGAGCGTTTCCTGACCCTGCTGTGGGACATCGGCCTGGAAGTCGGTCAAAGCGTTCGCTCGGTGCAGGAATGCGCCGACGAGGCCCGCGCCGATCTGACGGTGATCACCAACCTGATGGAAAGCCGCACCATCGCCGGCCCCGAGCGCCTGCGCCAACGCATGCTCGAGGTCACCAGCACGGCGCACATGTGGCCCAGCAAGGACTTTTTCCTGGCCAAGCACGCCGAGCAGAAGGCCCGCCACCACAAGTACAACGACACCGAATACAACCTGGAACCCAACGTCAAAGGCTCCCCTGGCGGATTGCGGGACATCCAGACGATCCTGTGGGTTGCCCGTCGCCAGTACGGCACCCTGAACCTGCGAGCCCTGGCGGGCGAAGGCTTCCTGGTGGAAAGCGAAAACGCCCTGCTGGCCTCGTCCCAGGAGTTCCTGTGGAAAGTGCGCTACGCCTTGCACATGCTTGCCGGGCGCTCCGAAGACCGCTTGCTGTTCGATCACCAGCGCTCCATCGCGGGCTTGCTGGGCTTCGAGGGCCAGGATGCCAAGCAGTCCATCGAAAACTTCATGCAGCAGTACTACCGGGTGGTGATGAGCATCGCCCAGCTCAGCGAACTGATCATCCAGCACTTCGAGGAGGTCATCCTCGCCCCCGAAGACGAAGAACCGCCTCAGCCGATCAACTCCCGGTTCCAACTGCATGACGGCTACATCGAAGCACGCAACGCCAATGTGTTTCGCCGCACACCTTTTGCCATGCTCGAGATCTTCGTGCTCATGGCCCAGCAGCCGGAAATCAAAGGCGTACGAGCCGACACGATTCGCCTGCTGCGGGAAAACCGTCATCTGATCGATGACGATTTCCGCCACGATATCCGTAACACCAGCCTGTTCATCGAGCTGTTCAAGTGCAGGATCGGGGTGCATCGCAACCTGCGGCGTATGAACCGTTACGGCATTCTGGGGCGCTACCTGCCGGAGTTCGGCTTCATCGTCGGTCAAATGCAGCACGACCTGTTCCACATCTATACGGTCGATGCCCACACGCTGAACCTGATCAAGCACCTGCGTAAGTTGCAATACACCCAGGTATCGGAAAAATTCCCGCTGGCCAGCAAGCTCATGGGCAAGCTGCCCAAGCCCGAACTGATCTACATGGCGGGGCTTTACCACGATATCGGCAAGGGTCGCCAAGGCGATCACTCCGAGATCGGCGCGGTGGATGCCGAGGCGTTCTGCCAGCGCCATCAATTGCCGCTGTGGGACAGTCGGCTGATCGTCTGGCTGGTGCAGAATCACCTGGTGATGTCGACCACCGCCCAGCGCAAGGACCTGTCCGACCCGCAGGTGATCCACGACTTCGCCCAGACCGTCGGCGATGAAACACGACTGGACTACCTCTATGTGCTGACCGTGGCCGATATCAACGCCACCAACCCGAGCCTGTGGAATTCCTGGCGCGCCAGCCTGTTGCGCCAGCTCTACACCGAGACCAAGCGTGCCTTGCGCCGTGGCCTGGAAAACCCGGTGGACCGCGAAGAGCAGATCCGTCGCACCCAAACTGCCGCACTGGACATCCTGGTGCGCGGCGGCACCGATCCGGACGACGTCGAGCAGCTCTGGTCGCAGTTGGGCGATGACTATTTCCTGCGCCACACTGCCGGCGACGTCGCCTGGCACAGCGATGCGATTTTGCAGCAACCGGCCGATGGCGGGCCATTGGTGCTGATCAAGGAAACCACCCAGCGCGAGTTCGAGGGCGGCACGCAGATTTTCATCTACGCCCCGGACCAGCACGACTTCTTCGCCGTGACCGTGGCGGCGATGGACCAGCTCAACCTCAACATTCACGACGCCCGGGTCATTACGTCCAGCAGCCAGTTCACCCTCGACACCTACATCGTGCTCGACACCGATGGCGATTCGATTGGCGACAACCCGGCGCGGGTCAAACAGATCCGCGACGGTCTCACCGAGGCCCTGCGCAACCCGGCCGATTACCCGACCATCATCCAGCGTCGGGTCCCGCGCCAGCTCAAGCATTTTGCGTTTGCGCCCCAGGTGACGATCCACAACGACGCCCAGCGCCAGGTCACGGTGCTGGAACTCAGCGCCCCGGACCGCCCGGGCCTGCTGGCGCGGGTCGGGCATATCTTCCTGGAGTTCGACCTGTCGCTGCAGAACGCCAAGATCGCCACCCTGGGCGAGCGGGTGGAAGACGTGTTCTTCATCACCGACGCGCATAACCAGCCGCTGTCCGATCCGCAGTTGTGCAGCCGCTTGCAGGACGCGATTGTCCGGCAGCTGAGCGTCAACCAGGAACCTGATACTCATCTGACACGCATCAGCATCTGAACGAACAAATTTCCCCATGTGGGAGCGGGCTTGCTCGCGAAAGCGGTGGGTCAGTCAGCATAATCCTTCACTGACCCACCGCTTTCGCGAGCAAGTCGGATCGCCGCTCCGCCGCTCCCACATTGAACGAGGCCCTCGATGAACAACGCTCTGAACCAGCTCCAGCCCTACCCGTTCGAAAAGCTCCGCGCCCTGTTGGGCAGCGTCACGCCAAACCCGGACAAGCGGCCAATTGCCCTGTCCATCGGTGAGCCCAAGCACCGCTCGCCGAGCTTTGTAGCCGACGCCCTGGCCAGCAATCTGGAAAAAATGGCCGTGTACCCGACCACCCTCGGTATCCCGGAGTTGCGTGAAGCGATCGCGGGCTGGTGCGAACGTCGCTTCAACGTGCCGAACGGCTGGCTGGACCCGGCGCGCAACGTGCTGCCGGTCAATGGCACCCGTGAAGCGCTGTTTGCCTTCACCCAAACCGTGGTCAACCGTGGCGACGATGCGCTGGTGGTCAGCCCGAATCCGTTCTATCAGATCTATGAAGGCGCAGCGTTCCTGGCCGGGGCCAAGCCGCATTACCTGCCCTGCCTGGACGAAAACGGCTTCAACCCGGACTTCGATGCCGTCTCGCCGGACATCTGGAAACGCTGCCAGATCCTGTTCCTGTGCTCGCCTGGCAACCCGACCGGCGCGCTGATCCCGGTGGACGTCCTGAAGAAACTCATCGCCCTGGCCGACGAGCACGACTTCGTCATCGCCGCGGACGAGTGCTACAGCGAACTGTACTTCGACGAACAGACCCCGCCGCCAGGCCTGCTCAGCGCCTGCGTCGAGCTCGGCCGCCAGGATTTCAAGCGCTGCGTGGTGTTCCACAGCCTGTCCAAACGCTCCAACCTGCCAGGCCTGCGCTCCGGTTTCGTCGCCGGCGATGCGGACATCCTCAAGGGCTTCTTGCTGTATCGCACCTACCACGGCTGCGCGATGCCGGTTCAGACCCAACTGGCAAGCATCGCCGCGTGGAACGACGAAGAGCATGTACGGGCCAACCGTGCGCTGTACCGGGAGAAGTTCGACGCGGTGCTGGAGATCCTCAGCCCGGTGCTGGACGTGCAACGTCCTGATGGCAGCTTCTATCTGTGGCCGAATGTGGCCGGCGATGACGCAGCATTCTGCCGGGACCTGTTCGAACAGGAACACGTCACCGTGGTGCCGGGCTCCTACCTGTCCCGCGATGTGGATGGCGTCAACCCGGGTGCCGGGCGCGTGCGCATGGCCCTGGTCGCGCCGCTGGCCGAGTGCGTGGAAGCGGCGGAGCGGATTCGGGCGTTCATTCAGCGTCGGGGTTGATGGCTGCACCAGAACTTGAGCGAACTGCTGTTGTGGCGAGGGGATTTATCCCCGCTGGGCTGCGAAGCGGCCCCCAAGGCAGTCAACTCAATTTGCCTGACATACCGCATCATCCGGTTTTAGGGCTGCTTCGCAGCCCAGCGGGGATAAATCCCCTCGCCACATAGGGCTCTGTGTTCACTGGGATTATGTGTTGGTCTTTCGATTTATCGCGAGCAGGCTCGCTCCCACAGTGAATTTGTGTTGCTCACAGGACTTGTGATCAACATCAGTCCCTGTGGGAGCAAAGCTTGCTCGCGATGAGGCCGGCACTTATTGCATCAAGTCCGAAGCTCTACCCGATCCAGGCACTTGTTCGCCAACAACATCCCCAACTCAATCATCTGGGCCACTCCCAATGCTACATGTCGTCGCGAGCCGTCCTGATCGAAGGCAAGGTCGTTGAGCATTGCATTGGCCGAAGCCAGGGTTTCACTGAGGTTGGCCAGCAACACTTCGGTGTCGATACCTTCAGCCACAGTGAACAGATGTACTGAAGGCTTGGGTTCTGGCTTGCTGTCGTCGGGTTTGAGGTATTGATCCAGCACACGGTCAGCGGCCTCTTGCAGCTTTTCGGGGGCGTAATCGCCATAAGGGAAAGTAGAGGCAGGTTTTGGTGGATTTTGGGGTTCTTTGTTCATCGAATTGCTTGCTCCCTAGAGCTGAAGATGTAAGCCCTGCACTTGGATTGTGCAGAAGCCAGTGCTCCTAGAGGATGTTCGGATTCTCACGTCCGGTCGCTGAATTGGCAGCGACACCCAGAGGCTAGAGCCCTCGCTTCCGACGGACAACCTTAAAAACTTGTCGGAAACTTCGGTGCGTCTGACAGACCGCGGTATGTCTGATCAGAAAAGAAAAGACATAAAACCTACCGCGAACGCCAAGCCGTTGATTTTGCTTACTTTGTACACCGAAAGATCTCATTCAACCCTGTTACGAAGGTTCAAGCTGGCTTGAATTCGCTATCCCCTGTAGCCATAATCCTCCCCGTCACCAGCGAAAGCTGGCAGGAGTCTGGGTCCCTCTCGAGGTTGACCCAGCGGCGCAGAAAGGGCGAAGCAAGCTCAACTGCGTGTCGATTGAAGCCGCCTTCGGGCGGCTTTGCTTTTTTATGAGGATAAGGAATGCCTCTTTATTACCATCCCAAGCAAGGCGATGTTCTTCTTTGCGACTTCACGCGGGGCTTTGTTGCGCCTGAAATGCTGAAGGTCCGCAAGGTGGTGGTGATCTCTCCTATGGCGAGGGGATTTATCCCCGCTGGGCTGCGATGCAGTCCCAAAGCAGTCAATTTAAGCTGTCTGACACAACGCGTTGTTAGATTTTAGGGCTGCTTCGCAGCCCAGCGGGGATAAATCCCCTCGCCACAATATGTCCTGCGCATCATTACTATTTACCCAACCCCAAATTCGCCTCCGCCAGATCCAACTCCCCCAGCACCTCACGCAGCACATCATCGCCAATCTGGTGATGACGACTAAGGCGATACAACTCCAGGCGCTGCGCCCGAAAAGCCTTCAGGCGCAGCCGGCGCTCCAGCAGGTCCATCTCGAATGCCAACGCCTGGGCTTCGGCGGAGTCGTTGAATACGTCGAGCTGATGACGATACTCAGACATCAACCGCGCCTTGACCTCGGCCGCCAGCGCCGCCTGTGCTGCATCCGGGGTACTGGTCGCCTCGGTCGATTCCTCCACTTCCAGTGCATGGATCGCCGCTTCAGCGGTTTTGCGCCAGGCATCGCGAACTTCGTTGCGGCGCTTGTCGTCGGGGCTCTTCTCGATGCCCCGTAGCAGCAGAGGCAGGGCGATGCAGGCCGCAATCAACGACAGCAGAATGACCCCGGCGGCAATGAAGATCAGCAAGTCTCGTTCGGGAAACACACCCCCCGCGCCCAACAGCAACGGCACCGACATCACGCCCGCCAGCGTCACTGCACCGCGTACGCCGCCGAAGGTCAGCAACCAGCAGGAGCGCGCAGTCGGCACCAAAGTCAGCTCGCCCTTGCCACGCCAACGGCGCAACCACCCAGACAGACGCCAGATGCTTTGCACCCAGACAAACCGCAGCACCAGCAACACCAGGAAAATCGCCACCACGTCCAGGCAGCGGTAGAACAGCGTCGGCCACAACGTGGCTTCGTGGCTGGTCACCGCCTTGACGATGTCCGGTAATTGCAAGCCCAGCAGCAGGAAGATCAAGCCGTTGAAGGCAAACTCCAGCAATGACCAGACACTGCGATTGAGCAGCCGTGTGCCCGTCTGACGCGGCAGCAGATCAAGCCAGCTCTGCATCATCCCGGCCGCCACCGCCGAGAGAATGCCTGATGCACCCAACCGCTCGGCCAGCACATACGCGGCGAAAGGTAACAGCAACATGAACACCACATGGGTCGCCGGGTCGTCCCAGCCCCGGGCGACCATCCAGGCGCGCAAACGCCCCACCAGCCAGCTCAAGGCCACGCCGACCAGCAGACCGCCGATTGCCACCAGCACGAAGGCCAGACTGGCGTTAGCGAGGGAAAACACGCCGGTAATAGCCGCCGCCAAGGCAAATTTGAACGTCACCAGGCCCGAGGCGTCGTTCATCAGCGCTTCGCCTTGGAGCATATGCATCAGGGGCCCGGGCAGCCGATCGCGGGCAATCGCCGACACTGCCACCGCGTCGGTCGGCGACAGCACCGCCGCCAGGGCAAACGCCACCGGCAGCGGGATACTCGGCAGCAGCCAGTGAATGAAATAACCGGCGCCCACTACCGTAAACAGCACCAGCCCCACCGCCAACGTCAGGATCGGTCCGCGCAGGCGCCAGAATTCGCGTTTGGGCATGCGCCAGCCGTCGGAGAACAGCAGAGGCGGCAGGAACAAAAACAGAAACAACTCCGGGTTAAGCGTTACATGCAACCCCAGGGAGGGCCAGGCCAGCAACGCCCCTGCGCCGATCTGCACCAAGGGCAACGGCAGCGGGACCAACCGTCCGATCAGCCGCGACACACTCACCAGCGTTAACAGGATCAGGACGGTATAAGCGCTTTGCATAAAACGGTTTCCAATTACAGCCACACACATCCGGCAACAGCTTGCCGTTGAAGTGCCATATTAACCGCCTAGCATTAACTTGGCCGTTACACCTATGTCGCAGCAGCTCTTTAGTGAGCAAGCTGTGGGAGCAAAGCTTGCTCGCGATGAAAACACCTCGGTCTGCCAGAAGACCGCGTTATCGTTCATCGCGGGCAAGCCTCGCTCCCACAACTGTCCGGTCATGGCATAATCCTTCACCTTTTATTTCCAGCACCTGCAAAGGGGGCAATTCCTTGACCGATTCAAGCAAAACGTTGCACCTTTTCGGCATCAAAGCCTGTGACACGATGAAAAAGGCGCGCACCTGGCTCGATGAACACGCTGTCAACTATGACTTTCACGATTACAAAACCGTCGGCATTGACCGTGAGCACCTGACCCAATGGTGCAACGAGCATGGCTGGCAAGTGGTGTTGAACCGTGCCGGTACGACCTTTCGCAAACTCGACGACGAACGCAAAGCCGATCTCGACCAGACGAAAGCCATCGAACTGATGCTCGCCCAACCCTCGATGATCAAGCGCCCGGTGCTTGATCTCGGTGACCGAACCCTGATTGGCTTCAAGCCAGATATTTATGCGGCAGAGATCAAGTAAGCCTGCCCAGTCCATTTTGTAGAGGTAATTTCATGTCCAGTACTCTGTTCAGCCTGGCCTTCGGTGTCGGCACGCAAAACCGTCAAGGCACCTGGCTGGAAGTGTTCTACGCCCAACCATTGCTCAACCCTTCGGCCGAGATCGTCAAGGCCATCGCGCCGATTCTGGGCTATAGCGAAGGCAACCAGGCCATCACCTTCACCACCGCCCAGGCCTCGCAACTGGCTGACGCGCTCAAGGGCGTCGATGCCGCGCAAGCCGCATTGCTGACCCGCCTGGCCGAGAGCCACAAGCCGCTGGTCGCCACCCTGCTGGCTGAAGACGCACAACTGAGCTCCACGCCCGAGGCCTACCTCAAGCTGCATCTGTTGTCCCACCGCCTGGTCAAGCCTCACGGCCTGAACCTGACCGGCATTTTCCCGCTGCTGCCGAACGTGGCCTGGACCAGCCAGGGCGCAATCGACCTGAGCGAACTGGCCGAGCACCAGCTCGAAGCCCGTCTGCGCGGCGAGTTGCTGGAAGTGTTCTCGGTGGACAAGTTCCCGAAAATGACTGACTACGTGGTCCCGGCCGGCGTGCGTATCGCCGATGCCGCGCGGATCCGCCTGGGCGCCTACGTGGGCGAAGGCACCACGGTGATGCACGAAGGTTTCGTCAACTTCAACGCCGGCACCGAAGGCCCGGGCATGATCGAAGGTCGTGTCTCGGCAGGCGTGTTCGTCGGCAAAGGCTCGGACCTGGGTGGCGGTTGCTCCACCATGGGCACCCTGTCGGGCGGCGGCAACATCGTGATCAAGGTCGGCGAAGGCTGCCTGATCGGCGCCAACGCCGGCATCGGTATCCCGCTGGGCGATCGCAACACCGTGGAGTCGGGCCTGTACGTGACCGCCGGCACCAAGGTGGCGCTGCTGGACGAGAACAACCAGTTGGTCAAGGTGGTCAAGGCCCGCGAACTGGCCGGCCAGCCCGATCTGCTGTTCCGCCGCAACTCGGAGACCGGCGCGGTGGAATGCAAAACCCATAAATCGGCCATCGAGCTGAACGAAGCACTGCACGCCCACAACTAAGCTTCACACCACCACTTGTGGGGGCGAGCCTGTGTGGGAGCCGAGCTTGCTCGCGATGAACGATGACGCGGTCTTGCAGTTAAACCGTGTCGCTGCCATCGCGAACAAGCTCGGCTCCCCCAAAAAAGCCCGCTCCCACAAGGTCCGGCGTAACTCCAGCAGGGCCCGAAAGCATGTTGATTCCCTCTCCCTGGCGCGCCGACTTCCCGGCCATCGCCGCCTTGCAACGGCAAGGCCAGACCTACCTGGACAACGCCGCCACCACGCAAAAACCCCAGGCCCTACTGGACGCTCTGGCGCATTACTATGCCAATGGCGCGGCCAACGTGCACCGCGCGCAGCATCTGCCGGGCGCCCATGCGACCCAGGCCTTCGAAGACAGCCGACTCAAAGTGTCGCAATGGCTCAATGCAGGGGATTGCGGGCAAATCGTCTTCACCCATGGCGCCACTTCGGCGCTGAATCTTCTGGCCTATGGGCTGGAACATCTGTTCAATCCGGGCGATGAAATCGTCATCAGCGCCCTGGAACACCACGCCAACCTGCTGCCGTGGCAACAACTGGCCGAGCGTCGTGCGCTGACGCTGGTGGTGCTGCCGCTGGATGCCGACGGGGTGATCGATATCAGCGCCGCCGCCGAACTGATCGGCCCACGTACGCGCCTGCTGGCAGTGAGCCAGTTGTCCAACGTGCTGGGTACTTGGCAGCCCTTACCAGCGCTATTGGCCCTGGCCAAGGCCCAGGGCGCGCTGACGGTGATCGATGGCGCCCAGGGCGTGGTTCATGGCCGTCACGATGTGGAGGCACTGGGCTGCGACTTTTATGTATTTTCCAGCCACAAGCTCTATGGCCCCGAAGGACTGGGCGTGTTGTTCGGCCGCACCGACGCGCTTCATCAACTGCGTCATTGGCAGTTCGGCGGCGAGATGGTGCAACAAGCCGACTACCACAGCGCCACGTTCCGTCCTGCGCCACTGGGCTTCGAAGCCGGCACGCCGCCGATTGCCAGTGTGATCGGCCTGGGCGCGACCCTCGACTACCTGTCCGGCCTCGACCAGCAGGCTGTCAGCGACCATGAAACTGCATTGCATGACTACCTGCTCCACGGGCTGCTGGCGCGCAACGGCGTCCGCCTGGTGGGCAAGCCGAGCCTGGCCCTGGTCAGCTTCGTGGTCGAAGGCGTGCACAACGCTGACCTGGCCCACTTGCTGACCGAACAAGGCATCGCTGTACGCGCCGGGCATCACTGCGCCATGCCGCTGTTCAAGCATCTGAAGCTGTCGGGGGCGATTCGCGTGTCGCTGGCGCTGTACAACGACTCCGCCGATATCGAACGCTTCTTCGAAGCGCTGGACCAGGCCCTGGAGGTGCTCCGATGAACCTGCCGGCCGACGCGGCCACAGCGCTGCAAGTTTTTCAGGACGCATCGGGTTGGGAACAGCGCGCCCGGCTGCTGATGCAATGGGGCGAGCGTCTAGCGCCCTTGAGTGATGCGGACAAATGCGATGCCAATCTCGTCCACGGCTGTGAGAGTCAGGTATGGCTGGTGGGTCGCTTGCATGAAGGGCACTGGCAGTTTTGCGCCAGCAGCGATGCGCGATTGATCCGAGGGCTGGTGGCGTTGCTGCTGGCGCGGGTCAATGGGTTGTCTGCCGTGGAGTTGCGTCAGGTGGATTTACCGGATTGGTTCAACCAGCTGGGATTGTCCCGGCAGCTGTCGCCGTCGCGTAGCAATGGTTTGAATGCGGTGTTGAAGCGGATGCTTGAGTTGACTCAATGATTGTGGCGAGGGGATTTATCCCCGTTGGGCTGCGAAGCAGCCCTAAAGCAGTCAACTCAAGCTGTCTGACACAGCGCATTGTTAGGTTTGAGGGCTGCTTCGCAGCCCAGCGGGGATAAATCCCCTCGCCACATAAAGCGCTCACTGCCCAGGCTTGATCCTGTCAGCCGGACGCCGAACACCCGCCACAATCTTATCCACAGCCTTGGTCGCCGCGACCATGCCGAACGTCGCCGTGACCATCATCACCGCGCCAAATCCACCAGCGCAGTCGAGCTTGACGCCATCGCCGACGAAACTCTTCTGCAGGCAAATGCTGCCGTCGGGTTTGGGGTAGCGCAGTTGTTCGGTCGAGAACACGCAGGGCACGCTGTAGTGGCGGGTCACCGTGCGGGAAAAACCGTAGTCGCGGCGCAAGGTAGAACGCACTTTCGAGGCCAGCGGATCGTTGAACGTGCGGTTCAGGTCGCAGACCTGGATCAGCGTCGGGTCGATCTGCCCGCCCGCGCCACCGGTGGTGATGATCTGGATCTTGCGGCGCTTGCACCAGGCGATCAGCGCCGCCTTGGCGTTGACGCTGTCGATGCAATCGATCACGCAGTCAATGTTCGGCGTGATGTATTCGGCCATGGTGTCGCGGGTGACGAAATCCGCCACGGCATGCACCGTGCAGTCGGGGTTGATGCCGCGCAGGCGCTCGGCCATCACCTCGACCTTGGGTTTACCGACGGTGCTGTCCAGGGCATGCAGTTGACGGTTGGCATTGCTGACGCAGACATCGTCCAGGTCGAACAGGGAGATCTCACCCACGCCGCACCGAGCGATGGCTTCCGCCGCCCAGGAACCAACGCCGCCCACCCCGACAATCGCCACATGGGCCGCCCGCAGGCGCTCCAGGCCTTCGATGCCATACAAACGGGCGATACCGGCAAACCGTGGATCTTCTGTACTCATGACCATTACCCCAAAAACCGGCGCGCATTATAGGGCTTTGTCGTAACAATTTAAGCAAAACCTCTGTAGGAGCGAGCCTGCTCGCGATGGCTTCAGTTCAGTCAATATCAATGTCGACCGATCCACCGCAGCGCGAGCAGGCTCGCTCCCACAGGTTTCGTGTTCCAACTGACCAGCACCAGGGGCCCATGGGGGTCGTTTTGCTATAAGATAACCGCCATTTTGTGAGCCTTGGCCAAATACAACCCAATGGCTGACCTCAGGATCTGTGGGAGCGGGCTTGCTCGCGAAAGCGGGGTGTCAGGCAATACCTTCGCTACTGACACACCGCCTTCGCGAGCAAGCCCGCTCCCACAGGTCCGCGCCTTTATTCCATGCTTTCGGAGTTCTCCATGACGGCCCACGCCGACCTCTCGCCGACCCTGCAACTCGCCTGCGACCTGATCCGCCGTCCGTCCGTGACGCCGGTGGATGCCGATTGCCAGAAACTGATGATGCAGCGCCTGGGCAGCGCGGGCTTTACGCTCGAACCGATGCGCATCGAGGATGTGGATAACTTCTGGGCCAGCCATGGCAAGCATGACGGCCCGGTGCTGTGTTTCGCCGGGCACACCGACGTGGTGCCGACCGGTCCAGTACAGGCCTGGCAGCTCGACCCGTTCGATGCGGTCATCGATGAACACGGCATGCTCTGTGGCCGTGGCGCGGCAGACATGAAAGGCAGCCTGGCGGCGATGGTGGTGGCAGCGGAACGGTTTGTCGCCGACTACCCGGACCACAAGGGCTCGATCACCTTTCTGATCACCAGCGACGAAGAAGGCCCGGCCCACCACGGCACCAAGGCCGTGGTCGAGCGCCTCAAGGCCCGCCAGGAACGCCTGGACTGGTGCATCGTCGGCGAGCCGTCGAGCACCACCCTGGTGGGTGACGTGGTCAAGAACGGCCGCCGTGGCTCCCTCGGCGCCAAACTGACGGTGCGCGGCAAGCAAGGCCACGTGGCCTATCCGCACCTGGCGAAGAACCCCATCCACCTGGCGGCTCCAGCGCTGGCAGAGTTGGCCGCCGAGCACTGGGACCACGGCAACGACTTCTTCCCGCCCACCAGTTTCCAGATTTCCAACCTCAACTCCGGCACTGGCGCAACCAACGTGATCCCCGGCGACCTGGTGGCGGTGTTCAACTTCCGCTTCTCTACCGAGTCCACCGTCGAAGGCTTGCAAAAACGCGTCGCCGATATCCTCGACAAGCATCAACTGGACTGGCACATCGATTGGGCGTTGTCAGGTCTGCCGTTCCTCACCGAACCGGGCGCGCTACTGGACGCCGTTTCGTCGAGCATCAAGGACGTCACCGGCCGCGAAACAAAAGCCTCCACCAGCGGTGGCACCTCCGATGGTCGTTTCATCGCCACCATGGGCACCCAAGTGGTGGAACTGGGGCCGGTCAACGCGACCATTCACCAGGTCAACGAACGCGTGCTGGCGGCTGACCTCGACGTGCTGACCGAGATCTACTACAAGACGCTGATCAAGTTGCTCGCCTGATGCTCGCCTGTCCGATCTGCAGTGAACCGCTGAACGCCGTGGACAACGGCGTGGTGTGCCCGGCCGGCCATCGCTTCGACCGCGCGCGGCAGGGTTACCTGAACCTGCTGCCGGTGCAGCACAAGAACAGCCGTGATCCCGGCGATAATCAGGCGATGGTCGAAGCCCGCCGCGACTTCCTCAACGCTGGGCATTACGCCCCTGTCGCCCGGCGTCTGGCCGAACTGGCCGCCGAGCGCGCGCCCAGTCGCTGGCTGGACATCGGCTGTGGCGAGGGCTATTACACCGCACAGATTGCCGACGCCTTGCCGGATGCCGATGGCTACGCCCTGGACATCTCCCGGGAAGCGGTCAAACGCGCCTGCAAACGCGATCCCCGGCTGACCTGGTTGATCGCCAGCATGGCCCGCGTACCGCTGGCGGACGGCTGCTGCCAGTTCCTGGCCAGCGTGTTCAGCCCGCTGGACTGGCAAGAGGCCAAACGCCTGCTCAGCCCCGGTGGCGGCTTGATGAAGGTGGGCCCGACCAGCGGCCACCTGATGGAGTTGCGCGAACGGCTGTACGACGAAGTGCGCCAGTACACCGATGACAAACACCTGGCCCTGGTGCCGGCGGGCATGGTGCTCGATCACAGCGAAACCCTCGAATTCAAGCTCATGCTCACAAGTGCCCAGGACCGCGCCAACCTGTTGGCGATGACGCCCCATGGCTGGCGCGCCAGTGCCGAACGCCGCGCCAGCGTGATCGAGCAGGCCGAGCCGTTCGAGGTCACGGTGTCGATGCGCTACGATTATTTCGTTCTTCAATAACCTTTTGATTCCCGGCCTCGGGCAACCGCCAGAGGCCAGTTAAATCCGCGAATGGATTTTTCAAGACCGCAGTGAGGACATCCATGCGCCAACCCGATATCGAGATTTACCTCAAAGACGCCGACGTCGATCACAAGGCCATTGCCGCCTGGCTCGGCCAGGCCCTGGGCCCGTGCAGCGACTGGGTGCAGAAAGGCCAGACCTACAAGTGCAAGGCCGGCAACATCCCGGTGACCTGGCTGCCCAAGGCCGTGGGCAAATGGAACAGCCTGTACCTGGAAAGCGACCAGACCCCGTGGGAAGACGACATTGCCTGCGCCCGTGCAGCCTTTGCCGCGCTAAACGTCGAAGTGCGCTGCGCGCCCGGCTCGTGGGTGGAAGAAGAAGGTGAGGAATCGGCCGATCGCTGGATTCGCATCAGCGTTGATGGGGAAGAAGAGATTACCTGGAAGACGGCGTAACTATCTGAGGGCCTGCCACCATTGCGATGACCGCCGCAGATAAAAAGGTAAAAGCAGAACCCATGTGGGAGCGAGCCTGCTCGCGATAGCGGTGTGGCAGTCAATGATGTATTTGCCTGATACACCGCTATCGCGAGCAGGCTCGCTCCCACAATGGGTTTTGTATAGCCCTGAACGCGGGTTACAACCCCACCACATCCTCAGCCTGCAAGCCCTTCTGCCCTTCCACCACCGCGTACTCGACCTGCTGGCCTTCCGTCAGGGAACGGTGCCCCTCACCGCGGATCGCGCGGTAATGCACGAATACATCCGCCCCGCCTTCACGCTGGATGAAGCCATAGCCTTTGGCGTCGTTGAACCACTTCACATTGCCGGTTTCGCGTGCTGCCATGATTGCTCACTCCCATTTCTTATTTTTAAGTCGGCCTTTCCCATTAACGGCAAAGGGCAAAGCCGTACGATCTTCGCCGCCGTCCAGCCGTCCACGAGGAAGGCAGAGGCAGTCAGCCGCCCGAGTATATGACAGACGCAAAAACTCTCAACTGACTTTACTTCGGCGCTTTTTTGCCGATTTTCGACGAATCCGGCACACTAGCCGCCGCTTTATCTTATCCACTCATGCAGAAGCCGTATGACCCGTTCCCCGTTCCGCCGTCTTGTGTTTGGCACCCTGCGCCGACTGTTGTACCTCTGGGTTCGCTCCGAGACGATCAACCAGTCGTCCTTCACCCTCAACCTCGACCGCAGTCGTCCGGTGTTCTACGTCCTGCAAAACCCTTCGCTCACTGACCTGGCAGTGCTCGACACCGAGTGCACCAAGGCTGGCCTGCCCCGTCCGGTACTGCCGGTGTCCGTGGGCAACCTGTTGGAACCGGCGGCGTTTTTCTACCTGACCCCGGCGCCGGACTGGCTCGGCCGGCAGGACAAACGCGGCGCGCCGCCGACCCTGACGCGACTGGTCAATGCCCTGACCCACAACGCTGCCGAAGATGCGCAGATCATCCCGGTCAGCGTGTTCTGGGGGCAGTCGCCCGACAGCGAGTCCAGCCCATGGAAGCTATTGTTCGCCGACAGCTGGGCCGTCACTGGCCGCCTGCGGCGCTTGCTGAGCATCATGATCCTGGGACGCAAGACCCGCGTGCAGTTTTCTGCGCCGATCCATTTGCGCGAACTGATCGAGCACGACAAGGGCCACGAACGCACCGTGCGCATGACCCAGCGGATCCTGCGGGTGCATTTTCGCAACTTGAAAGCGGCGGTCATTGGCCCCGACATTTCCCACCGACGCAACCTGGTCAAGGGGCTGCTGAACCAGCCGCTGGTCAAACAGGCGATTGCCGACGAGGCCGAGCGGGAAAAAATCACCCCGGAAAAAGCCAAGGCTCAAGCGCTGCGCTACGGCAACGAAATCGCCTCGGACTACACCTACACCGCGATCCGTTTCCTGGAAGTGGTGCTGAGCTGGTTCTGGAACAAGATCTACGACGGCATCAAGGTCAACCACATCGAAGGCGTGCAGAAGGTCGCCCAGGGCCACGAAGTCATCTACGTGCCGTGCCACCGCAGTCATATCGACTACCTGCTGCTGTCGTACCTGCTGTTTCGCAACGGCCTGACCCCTCCGCACATCGCCGCCGGCATCAACCTCAACATGCCGGTGATCGGCGGCCTGCTGCGTCGGGGCGGGGCGTTTTTCATGCGCCGCACCTTCAAGGGCAACCCGCTCTACACCGCGGTATTCAACGAGTACCTGCACACGCTGTTCACCAAAGGCTTCCCGGTGGAGTATTTCGTCGAGGGCGGTCGCTCGCGCACCGGGCGCATGCTGCAACCCAAGACCGGCATGCTCGCCATCACCTTGCGCAGCTTCCTGCGCTCCTCGCGCATGCCCATCGTGTTCGTGCCGGTCTACATCGGCTATGAGCGTGTCCTGGAAGGCCGCACCTACCTGGGTGAACTGCGTGGGGCGAGCAAGAAGAAAGAATCGATCTTCGACATTTTCAAGGTTATCGGCGCCCTCAAGCAGCGCTTCGGCCAAGTAGCGGTGAACTTCGGTGAGCCGATCAAACTGGCGGAGTTTCTCGACGGCGAACAGCCGGGTTGGCGCCAACAGGAGCTGGGCCCGCAATTCAAGCCGGCCTGGCTCAACGCAACCACCCACCGCCTCGGCGAGCGGGTGGCCCGACACCTGAACGAAGCGGCGGCCATCAACCCGGTCAACCTGGTCGCCCTGGCGCTGCTGTCCACCAGCCGCCTGGCCCTGGACGACCGTGCCATGGCCCGGGTGCTGGACCTGTACCTGGCGTTGCTGCGCAAAGTGCCGTACTCGCCCCACACCACCTTGCCCGAGGGCGATGGGCGTGCGCTGATCGAGCACGTCAAAGGCATGCACTTGCTGTCAGAACAGAGCGATGCCCTGGGCAAGATTCTGTATCTGGACGAGCAGAACGCGGTGCTGATGACCTACTACCGCAACAACGTGCTGCACATCTTCGCCCTGCCGGCGTTGCTGGCGAGTTTCTTCCAGAGCACCTCGCGCATGAGCCGCGAACAGCTCCTGCGCTACACCCGCGCCTTGTACCCCTACCTGCAATCGGAGCTGTTCATTCGCTGGTCACTGGAAGAACTGGACGCCGTGGTCGACCAATGGCTCGACGCGTTCGTCGAACAGGGCCTGCTGCGTTTCGAAAAAGACCTGTACCTGCGCCCAGCCCCGAGTTCGCGGCATTTCGTGCTGCTGACCCTGTTGTCCAAGAGCATCGCGCAGACCTTGCAGCGCTTCTACATGACCGTCTCCCTGCTGCTCAACAGCGGCCAGAACAGCATCAGCGCTGAAGAACTGGAAGACCTCTGCACGGTCATGGCCCAGCGCCTGTCGATCCTGCACGGCCTGAACGCACCGGAATTCTTCGACAAGAGTCTGTTCCGGCATTTCATCCAGACCATGCTGGACCTGGACGTACTGCGCCGGGACGAAGCGGGCAAGCTAAGCTATCACGAGCTGCTGGGTGAACTGGCCGAAGGTGCGGCCAAGCGCGTCCTGCCGGCGGAGATCCGTTTGTCGATCCGTCAGGTGGCGTTGCATCGCAGTGAAGATGCGGCAGATCAGGTCACCCCGGTGGCTGCGGACTGACCCCACAGGCGCCAGGTTTTCTCTGGCGCCCTCAATATGGAAATGCCCCCCAATGAAAAAGCTTCTTCTCGTCGCCGTTGCCACGTTACTCAGTGCCTGCTCCAGCGCACCGCTGGCGAGCAAAAACAGTCTCGACGGTGAAGTGTTCTACCTGCAGCGCATCGCCCTGCCGCCCACCGCTGTCTTGAGCGTGAGCCTGCAGGATGTGTCCCTGGCCGACGCCCCTGCGGTGGTGCTCGATGAACAGAGCGGTCCGGTCAAGGGCCAGGTCCCGCTGCCGTTTCACCTCAGCTATGATCCGGCCCAGGTCAAACCCGGCCATCGCTATGCCGTGAGCGCGCGCATTGAAGTGGACGGCCAGTTGATGTTCATCACCACCGAACAACACACCGTGCAGCTCGATGGCAAAGATCCACAGCCGCTGAAGATCCGCGTCAACGCCGCACGCTGATTTCTCTTTCTAATTTTCTTCAAGGAAGCTGCCATGCTCCGCTCTACGCTCCGTTTCACCAGCCTGTGCGCCGGCCTGTTGTTCTGCGCCAACACCATGGCCCTGTCCCTGGCCGACCTCTCGCAGAAGGACGCCACTGGCGGCCTCAAGGACGCCCTGACCCAGGGCGCCCAAGTAGCGGTCAAGCAGCTGGGCACACCCGGTGGCTTCAGCAACAACCCCGAAGTGAAGATCGAACTGCCGGGCAAACTCGGTAAAGTCGCCAGCAAGATGAAAGCCTTTGGCATGGGCGATCAAGTCGAACAACTGGAAACCAGCATGAACCAGGCCGCTGAAGCCGCTGTGGTCCAGGCCCAGCCGATCCTGGTCAATGCTGTGAAGAACATGAGTGTGAGCGATGCCAAGGGGATCTTGAGCGGCGGCAACGACTCCGCTACGCAGTACCTGAACAAGAGCAGCCGCGAGCAGATTCGCGCCAAGTTCCTGCCCATCGTCAAGCAAGCCACCGACAAGGTTGGCCTGGCGCAGAAATACAACACGTTCGCAGGCCAGGCGGCCACCTTCGGTGTGCTGGACGCCAAAAGCGCCAACATCGAAAACTACGTGACCGAACAAGCGCTGGACGGTTTGTTCGAGATGATCGGTAAACAGGAAGCCACCATCCGCCAGAACCCTGCGGCGGCGGCGACCAGCTTGGCGAAGAAGGTGTTTGGAACGCTCTAAGACTCAGCACAAAACACTGTGGGAGCGAGCCTGCTCGCGATAGCGGTATCAGCCATAACATCTGTATTGACTGATACTCCGCTATCGCGAGCAGGCTCGCTCCCACATTCGATCTTCAGCGTTATCAGAATCGTGTCAGGTCTTCTTGACCCTGAACCACGCCGCATACAGCGCCGGCAGGAACAACAGCGTCAACGCCGTCGCCACGATCAGCCCGCCCATGATCGCCACCGCCATCGGGCCAAAGAACAGGCTGCGTGAAAGCGGGATCATCGCCAGCACCGCCGCCAGCGCGGTGAGCACAATCGGGCGGAAGCGTCGCACAGTGGCTTCGATGATCGCCTGCCACGGCGCGAGCCCACTCTTGATGTCCTGTTCGATCTGGTCCACCAGGATCACCGAGTTGCGCATGATCATCCCCGACAAGGCAATGGTGCCCAGCATGGCGACAAAACCGAACGGCTGGCGGAACACCAGCAGGAACAGCGTGACGCCGATCAACCCCAGGGGCGCGGTGAGAAACACCATGGCCGTGCGGGAGAAACTGCGCAGTTGCAGCATCAGCAACGTCAGCACCACGACGATGAAGAGCGGCACCCCGGCATTCACTGACGCCTGACCACGGGCGGCATCCTCTACCGTACCGCCTACTTCCAGCAGATAACCGTCCGGCAGCTCGGCGCGAATCGGGTCCAGGGTCGGGAAGATCTGCTGTACCAGGCTCGCCGGTTGTTCCTTGCCATAGATATCAGCCCGCACGGTCACACTGGGCAGGCGATTGCGGTGCCAGATCACACCTTCTTCGAAGCCGTATTCCAGCGTCGCGATCTGCGACAGCGCAACGCTTGTACCATTGTCGGTCGGCACCGCCAGGCTCGGCAGCAGCGACAATTCGCTACGCTCGTGCAGCGTACCGCGCAGCAGAATCTCGATCAGTTCGTTGTCTTCCCGGTACTGGCTGACGCTGGAGCCGGTCAGGGAGCTGCGCAAAAAGCTCGCCAGGTTAGCCGTACTCACGCCCAACGCTCGGGCGCGGTCCTGATCGACATTCAGGTACACCACCTTGCTCGGCTCTTCCCAATCCAGATGCACGTTGGCCACGTAGGGGTTTTCACGAACCTTGGTCGCCACTTTCCGCGCCAGGGCCCGGACTTGTTCGATGTGCTCACCGGTCACGCGAAACTGCACCGGATAACCCACTGGCGGGCCATTTTCCAGGCGCGTGACCCGCGAGCGCAGGGCCGGGAACTGTTCGTTCAACGTAGTGATCAACCAGCTGCGCAGGGGCTCGCGGTCTTCGATGGTCTTGGCCAGCACCACGAACTGGGCGAAGCTGGGTGCCGGCAGTTGTTGATCCAGCGGCAGGTAGAAACGCGGTGAACCGGTGCCGACATAAGCCACGTAGTTGTCGATGCCCGCGTGGTCCTTGAGCAGCGCTTCAAGGCGCTTGACCTGCTCGGCGGTGTTGCTCAGGGACGCGCCTTCGGCCAGCTTCAGGTCGACCATCAGCTCAAGTCGCCCCGAGGCCGGGAAGAATTGTTGCGGCACGAAACGAAACAGCGCCACGGAGCCCACAAATAACAGCACGGTCAGCACGATGACGGTTTTGCGCCGCCGCACGCACCACTCCACCAAGCGCCGGACACGCTGGTAGAACGGCGTGCCGTAGGGGTCGAACTGGCCATCAGCGGTGCCGTGTTTGGCGGCATGAATTTTCGCCAGGTCCGGCAGCAGTTTCTCCCCCAGATACGGCACGAACACCACCGCGGCCACCCAGGAGGCCAGCAGCGCCAGGGTGACGACCTGGAAAATCGAACGGGTGTACTCGCCGGTGCCTGACTGCGCTGTGGCGATCGGCAGGAAACCCGCAGCGGTGATCAGCGTACCGGTGAGCATCGGGAATGCGGTGCTGGTCCAGGCATAGCTGGCGGCCTTGATTCGGTCGAAGCCCTGCTCCATTTTGATCGCCATCATCTCGACCGCGATGATCGCGTCATCCACCAGTAGACCCAACGCCAACACCAGCGCGCCAAGGGAAATCTTGTGCAGGCCGATGCCCAGGTAATACATCGCGGCGAAGGTCATCGCCAGCACCAGCGGAATCGCCAGGGCGACCACCATCCCGGTCCGCAGCCCGAGGGAGAAGAAGCTCACCAGCAACACGATCGTCAGGGCCTCCACCAGCACCTGAACGAACTCGCCAACACCGGTTTTCACCGCCGCCGGCTGGTCCGAGACCTTACGCAATTGCATGCCGGCCGGCAGGTTGTTCTGAATACGGGCAAACTCGGCCTCCAGGGCCTTGCCCAGAATCAGAATGTCGCCGCCGTCCTTCATCGCCACGGCCAGACCGATGGCATCTTCGGCCATGAAGCGCATGCGCGGGGCTGGCGGATCGTTGAAACCGCGATGCACATCCGCGACATCGCCGATACGGAACGTGCGATCAGCGACACGAATGGGGAAGTCGCGGATCTCTTCTACTGTCTGAAAGTTTCCCGATACCCGTAACTGGATTCGCTCGCTGCCGGTTTCGAAAAAGCCTGCGGTCGATATCGCGTTCTGCTCTTCCAACGCCTGCTGGACTGCCGCCAGCGGCACGCCGAGAGTCGCCAGCTTCACGTTCGACAGTTCGATCCAGATTTTTTCGTCCTGCAAGCCCAGCAACTCGACCTTGCCCACATCCTTGACCCGTTGCAGTTGGATCTGGATGCGATCGGCGTAATCCTTGAGCACGCCGTAGTCAAAACCGTCCCCCGTCAGCGCATAGATATTGCCGAAGGTGGTGCCAAACTCATCGTTGAAAAACGGCCCCTGGATCCCCGGCGGTAAGGTGTGACGGATGTCACTGACCTTCTTGCGGATCTGGTACCACAACTCGGGAATCTGCGCCGAATGCAGGGAATCGCGAGCCATGAAAGTCACCTGGGATTCGCCCGGGCGGGAGAACGAGACGATTCTTTCGTAATCGCCGGTTTCCATCAGTTTCTTTTCGATGCGTTCGGTGACCTGGCGAGACACCTCCTCGGCCGTAGCCCCCGGCCAGTTGGTGCGAATGACCATGGCCTTGAAGGTAAACGGCGGGTCTTCGCTCTGGCCGAGCTTGGTGTAGGAAAGCGCGCCGACGATTGCCAGCAGCAACATCAGAAACAGGACGATCTGGCGGTTACGCAGCGCCCATTCGGAAAGATTGAAGCCCATCGGGAATTACTCCTTGACCGCCAGATTGACCACGCGGTTGGAGCGATCCACCGGCCGCACCTGCTGACCGTCGAGGAGCACGTGCACACCGGCTGCGACGACCCAGTCATTGGGGCTCAGCCCTTCAAGCACCGGAACGGTTTTTTCGCCAAACGGGCCGACGCGCACCGGGGCTTTTTTCAAGGTGTTATTGCCGTTGACTACCCACACGTAAGTGGCGCCGTTCTCGGCGGTGAGTGCAGACAGTGGCACCGACAGCGACACCTGGTCGCCGGTCTGGATAAACACTCGGGCACTCTGGCCCAACTCAGCCGGAACACTGCCGGCAGTGAAGGCAACGCGAGCGGCGAAGGTGCGGGATCTGGGATCGGCGGCTGGCGACAGTTCGCGAATACGTCCGCTGAAACGCTGATCGGGCTGGCTCCATAACTCCACAGAGACCGGCTGACCAATCTTGAACCGGCCAAAGCCCTGCTCCGGCAGGCTGATCAGCACTTCACGCTCGCCGTCGGTGGCGAGGGTGAAGACCGTTTGACCGGCCGACACCACCTGCCCTACCTCCACGGAACGCCGGGCCACCACGCCATCCTGAGGCGCGCGCAACACCGCGTAACTGGCCTGGTTGCTGGCGACATCGAATTCAGCCTTGATCTGCTTGAGCCGCGCGGCACCGGAGCGGTAGAGGTTTTCTGCGTTGTCATACTGGGAGCGGCTGACCATCTGCCGCTCCATCAAGGTTTTGTAGCGATCACGTTCAGCGCGTACCAGGTTCAGGTTGGCTTCGGCGGCGGCGACCTGGGCACGGGTGGCTTCCAGCTGCAGGCGCACATCCTGGGGATCGAGCTCAGCCAGGGGCTGGTTGGCCTTGACTCGCTGGCCCTCTTCGACCAGTCGTCGGCTGACTTTGCCGCCGATGCGAAAGGCCAGGTCTGGCTCGAATCGCGCCCTGACTTCACCCGGGTAACTTTCCATCGCTTGGCCCGAAGGCTCTGGCTGCACCACCATGGCGGGGCGCACGGCCAGGGACACGGGTTCGTCCTGACCACACGCAGACAATAAAAAAACCAGGCTCACTGGCAGGGCGAGGGGCAAGGCATAGCGGAACATGGCGAGTGACCTTTCGCTAATGGTGCTTGGAATAATTATACTGGCGAGTATGTTATTAATAGCAAACTCACCAGTCCAGTATTAAAAGCGAATAATGTCGAACAATCTTTCACCTCCCAACGGCCCAGGCCGTCCGAAGGATCTGGCCAAGCGCCAGGCCATCCTCGACGCGGCAAAAAAACTCTTCGTGAGCCTGGGGTATGCCAACACCAGCATGGACGCGGTCGCCACCGAGGCCGGAGTGTCGAAGCTGACGGTCTACAGCCACTTCAACGACAAGGAAACGCTGTTTTCCGCTGCCGTGGTGGCCAAGTGCGAAGAGCAAGTGCCGCCGCTTTTCTTCGAATGGCCTGACGGGGTGCCGATCGAACATGTGTTGTTGAACATTGCCCGTGGTTTTCACCAACTGATCAACAGCGATGAATCGGTGAACCTGCATCGGTTGATCATGGCCTTGGGCAGCCAGGACCCGCAGTTGTCGACGATCTTCTTTGAAGCCGGCCCGCAACGGATGCTCTCAGGCATGGAAAGGCTGCTGACCAAGGTCAACCAGAGCGGCGCCCTGAGCATCGACAAACCGCGCAATGCGGCGGAACACTTCTTCTGCCTGATCAAGGGCGCGGCGAATTTCCGCTTGCTGTATGGCTGCGGCGCACCGTTGGAAGCCGCAGCAGCCGAGGCGCATGTCGAGGAAGTGGTGGGGTTGTTTATGCGGGCTTATCGACCGCAGATCAGCTGATAGATTTTCGTCGACTGGGCGGGCCTCATCGCGAGCAGGCTCGCTCCCACAGGGTAAGGTGTTGATCACCCGTTCTGTGACCGACACACATCCGCTGTGGGAGCGAGCCTGCTCGCGATGCAGGCGACGCGATCTCAGGCCTTGAGCGCCTTCTTGGGATAGATATCGTAGCGGCTGGACTTACCCTCCAGCCCATGACTGGGTTTTGGCCCCTCGATGCACGGTGCCTTGCGCGGGCGCTTGACCACAACCCGGTGGGTGGCCAGGGCCAGGGCCGCGGCCAGCAGCGCTGGAGCGTCCAGGTCGTCGCCCACCAGCGGCCGGAACAGGCGCATTTCCTTCTTCACCAGGGCCGTTTTCTCACGATGAGGAAACATCGGGTCCAGGTAGATCACCTGGGGCGGCTCGCCCTGCCAGTTGCGCATCACCTCGATGGAGTTGCCCTTGAGCAAACGCATGCGGGCGACGATCGGCGCCACATCGAAATCCTCCGCTGCTCGGGCCAGGCCATCCTCAAGCAATGCGCCGATCAGCGGCTGGCGCTCGATCAGGCTCATTTCACAGCCCAGGCTGGCCAGCACAAACGCATCCTTGCCCAACCCGGCCGTGGCATCCAGCACACGCGGACGTACGCCCTGGGCGACACCGACGGCCTTGGCGATCATCTGGCCGCTGCCGCCGCCGTACAAGCGGCGATGAGCCGCGCCTCCTTCGACGAAGTCCACCCGCACCGGTCCCGGCGCGTCCGGCCCCAGTTGCTGCAATTGCAGCCCCTGCTCACCGACCTGCAAGGCAAACTCGCCATCGTCCACCTGCAACGGCAGGTCAAGGCGCTGTGCCCAGTGCTCGGCCTGCAGCTGGAAGGCCGGGGCCAGGGCCTCGACATGGATGCGGCAGACCGCAGGTTGCTCATTCATGGAAACATGCTCAAAAAATTAAGGATCGGCAAAAACGGCCGATAACAACGGTGAACGGCATTTTGCCAGAGCTGAGCGTCGACCGAGAAAAATGTCAGACATTCAATCCACATCGATAGGCGTCATCTCCCCTTACGGCGATTACAGCCTGCGCAACACCCAAGCCCTGAGCGGCGTCAGTCACCTGTGGCAGGATTTTTTTGCCCGGGCCCTGGCCGATCAACTGGGTGAAAACGCACCGGCGCCTGGCAGCTATCAGCCAGTCGCCCTCGATGAGGCTGTTGAACCGACCCTCGGCGCCGAATTGCTCGAGCACATTGTCAGCCAGCGCAACTGCCAGGTGACAGAAACCCCAGTCAAACCGCCTGAGCCGCTGTTCCTGCCAATCGCTGAATTTGAACTCGACCTGCTGGATAAACCCTTCCCGCCGTTCCCGCCGGAAGAAATCGCCACCCAGCAAAAACAGCAGACCTTCGAAAGCAACTGGGTTCGCCCTCTGGTTCTTGCCGCCGGCCAACCGCTGCCAGAACCGGGCCCAGCGCCTCAGCCACGTCCATTGCACC
The DNA here is from genome assembly GCF_900110355.1 of Pseudomonas sp. NFACC39-1. NCBI lineage: Bacteria > Pseudomonadati > Pseudomonadota > Gammaproteobacteria > Pseudomonadales > Pseudomonadaceae > Pseudomonas > Pseudomonas sp. NFACC39-1. The sequence continues at coordinate 113,586 of NZ_FODL01000011.1, forward strand.
TGCCGATTGCCGAATTCGAACTGGACCTGCTGGACAAGCCGTTCCCACCGTTCCCGGAAGAGGAGTTGGTGGCACAGCAGAAGCAACTGGACTTCGATACCCGCTGGGCACGCCCGATCGTGTTGCAGAACCTGCGCATCGCCGCCTGAATCAACGGCAAATCCACCAGGGCCCGACATCCAGATGAAAATGGTTGCGGTGCGCCGCGTTGTAATCCGGGCTCAAGACCACATTGAACACGTCACAGGCCCCGTCGCGCACCTGGCGCAGAAATTGGGCGTGGGTGTTGTCCTTCGGCCAGTCCTTGAGCACGCTCACGCTGCGACCGTCCGCCAGGCGAAAGCCGGCGATATCCAGCGCACTGGCCGTGGCATGCTGGCTGCGCGCCCCGCTCTCACGACCGTACAGGTTGCGACAGGCGAAACTGCCCAGATGATCGACCCGCGCCACTTTCTGCCCATAGGTCGCCAGCGCCGCCGGCTGCAGCGCATGCCGTTCAAATAAGGCAAACGCAACCGCCAGCGGACAACTGGCCAGGAAACCGCTGCTCAACGCCACCTCGCCGCCCTGCACCCTCAGCACATTGCTCAGCGGGCAACTGGCCTGGGGACTGCTGTCGGCCTGGCGAGTGGCCCGTAGCCCCGAGGTCGCGAGCGCTTGGTCGCACAGTTGCGGATCGTTGCGCAGGGCCATGAGTTTGTATCGGGTCAGCAGGTTCGGCGGCACGTTGACGTCCAGGGGCGCCCAGGGATTCCACTGCGGTGGCACCGCCAGCCAGCCGCGCCATACGCCCAGCACCGCGACGCCAACGACCAGCAGCAAGAACGTAAGACCTTTTAAAACCCGCACGACAATGCCTCGGGTCTCAACCCTTGAAGAGCTGGTTAGCCTGGTTGAAAGGCATCGAACGACGGGTGAAGGTGAACGAGCCTTGCTCGCGGATTTCCTCGGCGGCACGGAAGAACTCGCCATACGCCGCCAGGGCCAGCGCGGAGCCGACACTGATGCGCTTGACGCCCATCTCGCTCAACTGTGCGACCGTGAGGTCCAGCGCCCCGGACATCAACACATTCACCGGTTTCGGCGCCACCGCCTGGACCACCGCGAGCACCTGTTCGGCCGAGTTCAAGCCTGGGGCATACAGCACGTCGGCACCGGCATCGGCGAACGCCTTCAGGCGGCGGATCGTGTCATCCAGATCGGGATTGCCGTGGAGGAAGTTTTCCGCCCGGGCGGTCAGCACAAAGGGATACGGCAGACTGCGCACCGCGTCGGCTGCGGCTTTAACCCGCACCACGGCATGCTCGAAGCCATAGATCGGACGGTCTTCGCGCCCCGTGGCATCTTCGATCGAGCCACCCACCGCGCCGGCCTGCGCCGCGCGGATCAGGCTGCTGGCGCACGCCTCGGGGGCATCGGCGAAGCCGTTCTCCAGATCGACCGCCACGGGCAGGTCAGTGGCCGCTACAATCGCCCGGACATTGGCCAGGGTGTCATCCAGCCCCGCCGCACCATCGGGCCGTCCCAGGGAAAAAGCGTAACCGGCACTGGTGGTGGCCAGGGCCTCGAAGCCAAGGCTGGCAAGCATTTTTGCCGAACCGGCGTCCCACGGGTTGGGAATGACGAACGCACCTTCGCGTTCATGCAAGGCTTTGAACGCCTGGGCTCGACGGGTTTGCGCATCCATGGAAATCACTCCTTGGCAGAGGAAATTTTCGCCTCAGAGCAAACCCAGTTGCTCGGCGGCGGGTTCTCTGTATAGCTCAGGCAGGGCCGGCAAGCCAGGCAAACGGCTCATCAATCGGCTATGAAAGTGTTGCGCGAGTTTGGCCGCCAGTACGTTGTCGGCGGTGTGCAGAAAGATATAAGGCGTGCGCCCCTCTTCGATCCACCCGGCGATTTTTTCCACCCAGGGCGTGAGGAACGGTTCGTTGGCTTCCAGTATCGGATGGCCGATGAAACGGACCTGCGGGCAGTGGGTGAACGCGGTCGGCCGGGGCGGTACGCGCGGTTTCTTCGATTGAGCATGGAGCACGGCTGGATCGGTCGAGGTGCAACTGAACAATGCCCGGGGATCCAGACAGATGCGTTCTACTCCGCGATCAAGGAGCAGGCGGTTGAGCTGCCGTTCGGCATCGCCCTTGGCAAAGAAGTCACCGTGACGGACCTCCACGGCCAGGGGTCGCTCGAAGGCATCGATGAAGCCCGCCAGCTCCGGCAATCGGTTCGGGGTAAAGGCCTTGGATAACTGCAACCAGAACGGTGAAACCCGTTCGCCCAGGGGGCTGAGCAACTTCACGAAAGTTTCGATGGCCGTCAGGTGCTCACGCAAATCGCCGTTGTGGCTGATGTCACCGGGCAACTTGGCGGTGAAGCGGAACTGCTCGGGCATGCTCTCGGCCCAGCGCTGAACGATGGCCGCAGAGGGGCTGGCGTAGAAGGTCGTATTGCCTTCCACGGCGTTGAACACTTGAGAATAGAGTTTCAGGAATTCGGAGCTTTTGGCGTCTTGCGGATAAAGATAATCGCGCCAGGCGTTTTCGCTCCAGGACGGACAGCCCAGGTAGTAAGGCAACCCCATCAGATGTAGAGGTCGAGTCCCAGCACTTCCATATCCCAATCAACGAAACCGGCTGTGCTCAGGTAGCTGGCCAGGGCCGCGGATACACTGCGGCTCATGGCGCGGTGATACAGCATGTCTTGCTGACGGGCCGGCAGATTGCTCAGGCGTTGCGCAGAGGCTTTGGCAGCGCGGGCAGCCAGCTGCTCTTCGGACGGGAATTCCAGTTCGCCATCGATGTCATCGAAAGACTCATCCGCAGCAACTTTGCCGGCACGAGGCCTGCGTTTGATGGGGTAGGACTGGGATGAAACGCCGTCTATACGCATAACAGAATGCTCGGTATCAATGATGGCAATTTAGCGGCACTTTCGCAGCCGCGCAAATGCGCAAGTGATAACTAGAGCACATAAAGTCAAAAAGGTTTAAAAACGGGGAGAAAAAATGACGACTGGTAATATTGGGTGTGACTTTGGGGTGGGGAAATAACTTTTTTGACAAAAGAATTCAACACGACTGAGTGTAGGAGCTGGCGAAGCCTGCGATCTTTTGATCTTTGATTTTGCACTTAGGATTCAAGTGTCAATGGAAAGATCGCAGCCTTCGGCAGCTCCTACAACGCTGCCCACTGGGGAGTTCGGTTCAGCCTGGGTTTACCGTTCGGATTTGGGTGTTGCAACCTTGTCCCGCAGATACACCGGTTGGGCATCGTCGGCCGGGATGGCTTCGCCGCGCTCCCAGGCGAAGCGGGCCAGGGTCAGCAGGTCTTCGGCATGGGGCAGCATCGAGGCGTCCTGGCCGCTCAGGGGGACGGCAATCCGCTCGCCGTAGCCCCAACCGGTACCGGCGCCGAACCAGTCGCCGCTGGCGTCGGCAGGCAAAGCCGCCGCTTCGGGGGGGAGTACCGCTTCGACGCCCACCAGGCGCATCTCACCATCGGTTTCGCGGTAGCAGCCCCAATACACCTCGTCCATGCGCGCATCAATGGCCGCCGCGACCTGGCTGACGCCCTGTTCACGCAAGGCGCGCTGGGCGAGTACCGCCAGGTTGGACACCGGCAACACCGGTCGCTCCAGGGCAAACGCCAGGCCCTGCACCACGCCGACGGCGATGCGCACGCCGGTAAACGCTCCCGGCCCACGACCAAAGGCAATCGCATCCACAGCCTGCAAAGTGGTGCCGGCATCGCTGAGCAATTGCTGGATCATCGGCAGCAGCTTCTGGGCGTGCAAGCGCGGGATCACCTCGTAATGGCTCGTGACCTTGCCGTCGTGCAGCAAGGCAACGGAACAAGCTTCAGTCGCGGTATCCAGGGCCAGCAAGGTGCTCATCGGTGTGTCCGTAAATCAGATGGGAAAAAGTGCGCCAGTATAAACAACTACGGCCCGCAAGCGGGCCGTAGTTGGTTGCTGCACAGCAGACTTTTCAGCTCAGTGCTTCAAGCACCTTGCCGGTGATCGCTTCAACCGAACCAACCCCCGCGATGTAGCTGTACTTGGGCTTGCCCTGGGTCTTGGCGGACAGCTTCTGGTAGAACTCCACCAGCGGCTTGGTCTGGGAGTGGTAGACCGACAGGCGATGGCGCACGGTTTCTTCGGTATCGTCCTTGCGCTGCACCAGTGCTTCACCGGTGATGTCGTCCTTGCCAGCGAGTTTCGGCGGGTTATAAACGGTGTGATAGACACGGCCGGACGGCTCGTGGACACGACGACCGGCAATGCGTTGAACGATCTCCTCGTCGTCGACGGCGATTTCGACAACGTGGTCCAGCTCCACGCCAGCCGTAACCAAGGCTTCGGCCTGCGGAATGGTGCGCGGGAAACCGTCGAACAGGAAGCCGTTGGCGCAATCGGCTTGAGCGATACGATCCTGGACCAGCGCGATGATCAGGTCATCCGACACCAGGCCGCCGGCATCCATGATGCTCTTGGCCTTGACACCCAGCTCGGTGCCGGCCTTGACCGCGGCACGCAGCATGTCGCCAGTGGAGATTTGCGGGATACCGAATTTTTCGGTGATGAACTTTGCCTGAGTACCTTTACCGGCCCCGGGAGCTCCCAGCAGAATGACGCGCATCGATGTGCTCCTCAATTTTTTTATGTAAACGCTCGGATTCGCCTCGTGGGGCCAATCTCGGAAAACAGGATCGTGACCGCCCAAACGGCCAAAGGCTGATCAAGATACACAGCAGGCCCGACCCACACAAGCCGCCGAAAGTCGAAGGAACCCGCGCCCGACGCGACCTTTGGAGGAGGTGGCGATCGTCGCAACCGGACAACAAACTGTCGCCCACCCGACCTCCTCCCTGCCCACCCGGCCCCCGTTTGGGGGATACCGGACGGGCCGTTTCGGTACGCTGCTTAACCTTAGCCGGTGTTGCGCAAACCGGCGGCAATCCCCGCCACAGACACCAGAAGCGCCTGTTCCACGGGGCTGCCCTGGGCAACGTCCTGCTGCCGCGAGCGGGCGAGCAGTTCAGCCTGCAACAGGTGCAAGGGGTCCAGGTAGGTGTTGCGCAGGCGAATGAATTCCAGGGTGTCAGGGCTATGTGCCAGTAGCTGCGACTGGCCAGTCAACCCCAGGACCACCGAGCACGCCTGCGACAATAGGTCGCGTAAATGCTCGCCCAACGGTAGCAACACAGGTTCGACCAAACGTTCATCGTAGGAGCGCGCGATGTCCGCGTCGGCCTTGGCCAGCACCATCTCCAGCATGTCGATGCGGGTGCGGAAAAACGGCCATTGCTCGCGCATCTGCCCCAGCAACTCGCCCTCGCCGCGCGCCAGCGCCTTGCTCAGGGCGGTCTCCCAACCGAGCCAGGCCGGCAACATCAGGCGCGTCTGGGTCCAGCCGAAGATCCATGGGATCGCCCGCAGGCTTTCGATGCCTCCGGCCCGGCGCTTGGCCGGGCGGCTGCCCAGCGGCAGACGGCCGAGTTCCTGCTCCGGTGTGGACTGGCGGAAATACTCGACGAATTGCGGATTTTCCCGCACCACGGCGCGATAAGCCTTGACCCCGTCGGCAGCCAGTTCATCCATCAGATGACGCCACTGAGGTGTGGGCGGCGGCGGTGGCAGCAGTGTCGCTTCCAACACTGCGGCGAGGTACAGATTGAGATTCTGTTCGGCGATGTCCGGCAGGCCAAATTTGAAACGAATCATTTCACCCTGCTCAGTGGTACGGAACCGCCCGGCCACCGAACCCGGCGGTTGCGACAGAATCGCCGCGTGAGCCGGACCGCCGCCACGCCCCACAGTGCCTCCGCGGCCATGGAACAACAACAGTTCGACTTGCTGTTCGCGACAAATGTCCACCAGCCGTTCCTGGGCCCGATACTGTGCCCAGGCCGCCGCTGTCGTGCCGGCATCCTTGGCCGAATCGGAATAGCCGATCATCACCTCCTGAGGCCCTTGCAGCCGTGAGCGATAGCCCGGCAACAGCAACAGTTGCTCGATCACCGGCCCAGCGTTGTCCAGGTCGGCCAGGGTCTCGAACAGCGGCACCACCCGCATGGGTCGCAACACGCCGGCCTCTTTCAACAAGAGCTGCACCGCGAGCACATCGGAAGCAGCCCCCGCCATCGAGATCACGTACGAGCCCAGGGACGCCGCCGGCGCCGCCGCCACTTCCCGGCACGTGGCCAGGACTTCCGCCGTATCGGCCGACGGTTTGAAATGGGCGGGCAGCAGCGGACGCCGGTTGTTCAGCTCCTCCAGCAAAAAGCCGATGCGCTGCTCCTCGCTCCAGTCCTCATAGCGGCCCAGGCCCAGGTAGTCAGTGATTTCAGTCATGGCTGCGCTGTGGCGCGTGGAGTCCTGGCGCACATCGAGCCGCACCAGGAACAACCCGAATGTCACGGCCCGGCGCAAGCAGTCGAGCAGCGGCCCGTCGGCGATCACGCCCATGCCGCACTCGTGCAGGGACTGGTAGCAAAGCTCCAGCGGGTCCAGCAGTTCGCGATTGTTCTGCAACACATCGGCAGAGGCTGGGGTGGTGACTTTCAGGGATGCCTGGGCCCAATTGCGCGTGGCGCGCAGGCGTTCACGCAATTGCTTGAGCACGGCACGGTAGGGTTCCGCGCTGTCACCGGCCTGGGCGCGCAAAGCCTCGCTGGCTTTTTGCATGGACAGCTCAGCCGCCAGGTGGTCAACGTCGCGCAGGTACAGATCCGCCGCCATCCACCGTGCCAGCAACAGCACTTCGCGGGTCACCGCAGCGGTGACATTGGGGTTGCCATCCCGGTCGCCGCCCATCCACGAGGCAAAGCGGATCGGTGCAGCCTCCAGCGGCAGGCGCAAGCCGGTGGCGGCATGCAGGGCCTGATCGGCCTTGCGCAGGTAATTGGGAATGGCCTGCCACAGCGAATGCTCGATCACCGCAAAGCCCCACTTGGCCTCGTCCACCGGGGTCGGCCGGGTGCGGCGTATTTCTTCGGTGTGCCAGGCTTCGGCGATCAGCCGTTGCAGACGCTCGTGGATCTGCGCGCGCTCGGCGCTGGTGAGATCGCGGTGGTCCTGGGCCGCCAGTTGCGCGGCGATGGCATCGTATTTCTGGATCAGCGTGCGCCGGGCCACTTCCGTGGGGTGGGCGGTGAGCACCAGCTCGATTTCCAGCCGTCCCAATTGCCGCGCCAGGGACTCGGCGCCATGGCCCTCGGCCCGCAACCGAGCAAGCAGTTCGGGCAACACCCGCGCCTCGAACGGTGCCGGCTTGGACTCTTCGCGCCGGTGGATAAGTTGGTATTGCTCGGCGATGTTGGCCAGGTTGAGGAACTGATTGAACGCCCGCGCCACCGGCAGCAGTTCGTCCTCGCCCAACTGATTGAGGCTGGCACTGAGTTCGGCGTCCATGGAGCCGCGTCGATCGGCCTTGGCGCCCTTGCGGATCTGCTCGATCTTGTCGAGAAACCTGTCCCCGTACTGTTCGCGGATGGTGTTGCCCAGCAGCTCGCCGAGCAGGTGAACATCCTCGCGCAAGCGTGCATCGATATCGGTCATCAGCAGTTCTCCAGCAAAAGGTCCGGACAGCTCTTGGGTTACACGATCAAGAGAGAGTGCCGACGCAAGTCGTTTATGACAAGCGACGAAGAGACTTTAAACCTTGTCGGACAAAGCTAGTCTCATGGATAAGCCACACAAAGGCTTGTCACTCTGCGCGCCTGCCATCCGCGGGCTATTGAGGCCATCATGAAAATCCGTGAGCTCGCCCAGCATTGGGAAGAAAATGCCAAGGGTCGCCTGACTCAGACCGGCTACACCATTCATCTGGACGTGGAGGCCGCCGCGCGCCTGGCGGCGATCTGCGAGATGTACCCCAAGCGCCAACCCGAGGAACTGCTGGGCGAATTGATCGGGGCGGCGCTGGAAGAACTGGAAGCCAGCTTCCCTTACATCAAGGGTTCGCAAGTGGTGGCCACCGATGAAGAAGGTGACCCGCTGTACGAAGACGTCGGCCCGACCCCGCGATTTCTCGCCCTGTCCCGCCGTCATCTGCACGAACTCTCCTCGCGCAACGACAAAGCCAAACACTGATACACCTCTTGCGTAGGAGCTGCCGAAGGCTGCGATCTTTTTCAGTTCTCCAGCCGAAGATCAAAAGATCGCAGCCTGCGGCAGCTCCTACAGGTATACGCCAAAAATAAACATGCTCGGGAAAGGCTGGGAATACCGCTGCGCGCCTTGAAAGTTCAGCTTTTTTGGCGCTGACCGATCAGTCAGTAAAACTTTTGGCGATTGGCCATCCTCGCTGAACTTTTGAAAAACGCCTCAGGTCACACCGAGTAACCATACTGGAACGGTCGTTTAAATAAACGTGCCCCGGCGCCAGCGCCGAAACAGACGTCCCGGCTTCGGTCCCAGCATGGATCTGTAGTTTTTTCAGGAGTTTTCCAATGGAGTTGAAGCCTATGAATACCTGCACTGCCAAACCCTCATCCACTGGCCTGCGCGGCCTGAAGTTGGCTGCCCTGGCTATCGGTAGCAGCTTCATTCTCGCCGGTTGCGCCGGCAACCCGCCTTCGGAGCAGTACGCGGTGACCCAATCGGCGGTCAACAGCGCCGTCAGCGCCGGCGGTACCGAATTCGCCGCCGTGGAAATGAAGTCGGCCCAGGACAAGCTCAAGCAGGCCGAGATCGCGATGCACGACAAGAACTACGAAGAAGCCAAGCGTCTGGCCGAGCAGGCCGAGTGGGACGCCCGTGTCGCTGAGCGCAAGGCCCAGGCCGCCAAGGCCGAACAGGCTCTCAAGGACTCCCAGAAAGGGGTTCAGGAACTGCGTCAGGAAGGCATGAACAAGCTTCAGTAAGCCGTTCACGCCGCGACGTACTTCTCATTGATAAAAGGACGACAGACTATGATGCACAAACACTTGATGATCCCCGCCCTGCTGGCCGCCTGCGTCTCGCTGGCCGCGTGTTCCACAGATCCGAACGTGAACCTGGAACAGGCCCGTACCAACTACAACGGTCTGCAGGCCGACCCGGCCGCGACCAAGGTTGCCGCTCTGGAAACCAAGGACGCCGCCGACTTCCTGGCCAAAGCCGACAAGGCTTACATGGACAAGGAAGACGAAGCCAAGGTGGACCAACTGGCCTATCTGACCAACCAGCGCGTGGAAGTGGCCAAGCAGACCATCGCCCTGCGCAATGCCGAGGCCGAACTGAAAAACGCCGGCGACGAACGCGCCCGTGCTCTGCTCGAAGCGCGGAATGCGCAGATCAAGCAACTGCAAGACAGCCTCAACGCCAAGCAGACCGAACGCGGCACGCTGGTGACTTTCGGTGACGTGCTGTTCGCCACCAACAAGTCCGAGCTGCGTTCCAGCGGCCTGGTCAACGTGAATAAACTGGCCCAGTTCCTCCAGGAAAACCCCGATCGTAAAGTGATCATCGAAGGCTACACCGACAGCACCGGTTCGGACGCCTACAACCAGTCGCTGTCCGAGCGCCGCGCCGCTTCCGTACAACGCGAGCTGGTAAAAATGGGCGTAGACCAATCCCGCATCGTGACCCAGGGTTACGGCAAGGAATTCCCGGTGGCGGACAACACCAGCGTCTCGGGCCGTGCCATGAACCGTCGGGTGGAGGTGACCATCTCCAACGACAACCAACCCGTCGCCCCGCGCTCGACCATGAGCGCCAACTGATCGGCTGACTGCAACTGAAAAGCCCCGCCTGAGTGAATCAGGCGGGGCTTTTCATTGGCTATACACATTCCCCCTGTGGGAGCGGGCTTGCTCGCGAAAGCGGTGTGTCAGTCTCCAGATAGGTAACTGATCCGACGCCTTCGCGAGCAAGCCCGCTCCCACAGGGGATTGCCGGCGCCCTTAGGAATAGCTCACGGCTCAAGCTTCTGCGGCGTCTCCTGCCCCATGCACCGCACCGCCCGCTTCTTCTCGTTGATCAGCACGCCGGTCAGGCCTTTCTGTTCGGTGTCGAACAGCACCAGCACACCATCGATGCACTGGGCGACCTGTGGGGCCGGTTCCAGAGCGACTTTGTAGTCTTCACCCGGCACAGTCTTGAGCATAGTGAACTCGTTGAGCAGCAACGCATCCTCGGGCTTGGCGAAGTGCAGGTAGCCGTAGTACCAGAGCACCGCGACGGTGCCGAGGATGCTGCAGATACCGGTGATGATCAGGGGGATGGCGTTACGTTCTTCGCTCATTGCGGGCTCTCTGAAGATTCAACGGATGATTTCGGATAATTCGGGATCTCGCCCAGGCGGCGCAAGCCGTCGAAGTGCCAGGGGTCGTCGAGATAGCGCAGCATCACCGTTCGCCAGACCGGGTCGGCGAATGTCTGCACATGCCCACCGCGAGTCAGTTGCAGGACCCGGGGCGGCGGCGCAGCTTGATACAGACGGATGCCGTTGGAAAGAGGCACGATGGGATCATCGAGGCTGTGGTAGATCAATTTCGGCACGCCCTTCAATTGCGCCACCGAACCGATTGCACTGTCACCGTCGGGCACCAGCCAGGACAGCGGCACTTGCAAGGCCCAGGTCAGCCAGGACGTGCTCAGGGCGAAACGCCCTACGTCGCGATAACTGGCGGGCACGCCATCGAGCACCAAGGCCTTGAGTTGCGGCTGACGCTCGGGATGATCGGCCAGATAATGCACCGCCAGCGCACCGCCCAGGCTCTGGCCGAGCAGCACCAGCGGCTTGCCTTGAACCTCAGGCGCCTGGTCGAGCCATTTGAACGCCGCGTCGATGTCCTGATAGATCGCCGGCAGGCTCGGCTCGCCTTCGGACCGGCCATAACCGCGGTAATCCACCATCAATACCTGATAACCCTGCTCGGGCAACCACCAACTCCCCCCCAGATGCCAGGCCAGGTTGCCGCCGTTACCGTGCAAGTGCAGGACGGTGCCCTTAACCTCCACCCCTTGTTTGACCGGCAACCACCAGCCGTGGAGCCTGAGACCGTCGGCCGTGGTCAAGGTGACGTCGCGATACTCGAGTTTGGCCCGCTCGGGGGTAAAAGGCAGGCCGCGTTCGGGGTAGAACAGCAGCGAGCTGCACCCGCTCAGAGACAGTAAAAGGCAAATGATGCCGAGGGTTCGCATCCGGTGAAACCTCGCAAAAAATAAATGAAACACCGTCCCCTGTGGGAGCGGGCTTGCTCGCGAAAGCGGTGGGTCAGTCGACATCATCGTTATCTGACCCTCCGCTTTCGCGAGCAAGCCCGCTCCCACAATTGGACGGTGTTGTGCTCAAAGGATATTGGAATAATCCGCTTCGATCCGGTCCAGGCTCAGGTGGTTCAGGAAGTTGGAGAAACACATCCAGGCCGACAGCGCGTTCATGTCGCGGAACTGTTCCGGCAGGTATTTGGGTGGCACGACCAGGCCTTCGTCCACCAGTTGGCGCATCGTGCGCATGTCTTCCAGGGTGGTTTTGCCGCAGAACAACAGCGGCACCTGTTCCAGCTTGCCTTTGCGTACGGCCAACTGAATGTAGTTGTAAACCATGATGAAGCCCTTGAGGTAGGACAAGTCTTTGGTGAATGGCAGACCGGTCGGCACCGAACCCCGGAAAACCCGGCTGGCGTTGCCGTAGCTTTCGCCCATCTCAAAGCCCTGCTCACGGAAGAACTCGTATATCTGCAGAAAGTCCGCCCCCTCCTCCACCATGTGAATGGCCCGGGTGCGATTGGTCAGCTTGCGCAGGCGACTTGGGTAAGAGGCGAAGGTGATGATCTCCATCAGGATCGCCAGGCCTTCCTGGGTCACCGTCGACGAGGGCGGGCCCTTGGACAGGAAGGTGCAGATCGGCTGATTCAGGCCGTTGAGGGTGGTGCCGACGTGCACCAGGCCCTCATGGACTTCCAGGGCCCGGACGTCACGGTCGTTGAACATCGCATCGGTGCGAATCTTGATGTAATCGGCACCAGCCGCCGCATCGGCCACGATCCCGTCCGACTCGAACACCCGGATGGTTTCCTCGGCTTCGCCAAAGACCCGGTTGAGACGATGCTGCAGCAGGCTGACAGCGTCCTGGGCGGTCAGGATCTTCGGCTCATCCTTCAGGTCGCCACGGCCGTCAATGTTGTTCAGGTAATCGGAGAGCATCAGCCCCAGGTCAGCCAGGGTCGGATCACCGGCATGGAACGCATCGGAGGCGGCGCCGTACAGCTCCTGGGAGATCAGCCCGAAATCCTCGGTGCCGCGTGCTTCGAGCATGCGCACCACCATGCGGTATTCCTTGCACATGCGACGCATGATCTGGCCGACGGGGTTGAACTGCCCGAGTTGACGGGTGATGTCGCGTTCGATGTTCTGGAATTCCAGCTTCACTTTGCTGGAATCGAAGGACAGGGGCCGGTTGAGGTAATAGTCGCGGTCCACGGCGGGCATTTCCTTGCCCTTGGCCTTGAGGAAACCCTTGCGGATGCTTTCGTCCCACTTTACTGCGTCGAGAATGCGAATCGGCGTTTGCGCCAGCACAATGCGATCGGACAAGGTGCGTATCGTCTGCTGGTAATCGTCCACCCGGAACTCCTGTGAAAAAACGTCCGCTTGTTGCAACAATTATTGGGATTTGACCAACCGCTGGTAGCGCACGGCCTCCGAGAACACATCGGAGTTGGCCGGGTCGTCGAGGTAACGGAAAACCGTGTTCATGTCGCTGTCCACCAGCACGCCGTCACCTTCTTCGCTCTGGTTCGGCTGGCCGCTGAGAATCTTCTGGCCGATGGCCTGGTTGATCTGATCCATATCCAGGTTATAGATCACCAGTTCCTGCTTGTCGGTCAGTTCAAAACCGGCGATCACGAAATGCCCCCCAAAGCGGGCCGGCACCTTGGCCGACAGATACCAGCGGCTGCCGTGACGGGAGACGGTCACCGGGATGGCTTCGCGCTCCAGAGGCCTGGCCCTGAAGTAGGTGACGGCTTGATAACGGCGCGGGCCCACTTCGACCAACTCCAGGTTGAGCGGCTCGCCCCAGGCGTTGGTGCTGGTCCAGTGGCCGACCAGGCCTTGGGGCGCGGCTTCGCTGTCGGGCAACGGCGCCTTGAAGGACACCAGGCAGCCACTGAGCAGCAGCAACGACACGGCCATTACAACGGCACGCCAGGCTTTCATTTGAACTCCCTATGCAAATGTGGCGAGGGGATTTATCCCCGCTGGGCTGCGCAGCAGACCCAAAGGCTGTCAACTCAATTTTCCTGGCACGCTGAGTTGTCTGGTTGTAGGGCCGCTGCGCGCCCCAACGGGGATAAATCCCCTCGCCACAAATGCGTGTTCCACCAAGGTTACACCGACGCCAATACCAGATGCATGTAGCGGGTCAGGATGCCGAGCATTTCTTCTGCCGCTACCGGCTCGGCGCCATTGAGCAAGCCTTGATATTCCATCCGTCCGATAATCGCCGTCAACACTTTGGCATCCTGCTGGGGTTCACGCGAGCCCAAAACCTGGAAAAACTGACAAGTGCCGTGCAACAGGATCTGCTGGTGGGAGCGCACCAGCTCCGCCAGGCGCGGGTTGAGCAGCGCTTCCTGGCGAAAAGCCTGTTCCGCCATCAGGTATTCGCGCCGGCTGTGCAATTGATGCTGCACGTAGTCGGCGGTCATCCGGGCGATGTCATCCGCCAGTTGCGAGCGGGATTCGGCGCTGCCGTCTCCGTAGGCAACCATCTCCCGCAGCAGGCCTTCGTTGTTGGTCCACAGCTTGGCCATGAACGCCGCGCTGCGCTCCACGTACTGGGCGAAGGTATCGGTCAGCAGGTCATCGATGTCCTTGAAGTAATACGTCGTGGCCGACAGCGGCACACCCGCTTCGGCGGCCACGGCGCGGTGGCGTACCGCCCGCACACCATCGCGCACCACAATGCGCATGGCCGCGTCGAGGATCTCCTGGCGACGCTGTTCACTGCCCTGCCGGCTGGCCTTGCGACCCTGGTACTGAACACTTTCAGCGACAGCAGTGGCGACGCCCGCCGCACCTTCTGGAGCCATTGCACGATTCACGACAGGTCTTTCCTCGCTATTTCAAAAGTAACCAATTGATACGTTTGTACCAGACAGGCAATAAAAAGCCGCCTGTTCGAGGCGGCTTTTTAATTGAAACACTTACGCTTGGGGCCGCATGTGCGGGAAAAGAATGACATCCCGGATCGACGGAGAGTTGGTCAGCAACATCACCAGGCGATCGATGCCGATGCCTTCGCCGGCCGTCGGCGGCATGCCGTACTCAAGGGCGCGAACGAAGTCGGCATCGTAGTGCATGGCCTCGTCATCGCCGGCGTCCTTGTCGGCCACCTGGGCCATGAAACGCTCTGCCTGATCTTCGGCGTCATTGAGCTCGGAGTAGGCGTTGGCGATTTCGCGGCCACCGATGAACAGCTCGAAACGGTCGGTCACGCTTGGGTTCTCGTCGTTGCGACGGGCCAGCGGCGACACTTCGAACGGGTACTGGGTGATGAAGTGCGGCTGCTCCAGCTTGTGCTCGACCAACTCTTCGAAAATCATCACTTGCAGCTTGCCCAGACCCTCGAAGCCGAGCACCTTGGCGCCGGCTTTCTTGGCGATGGCACGGGCCTTTTCGATGTCCTGCAGATCGGCCGCGGTGATGTCCGGGTTGTACTTGAGGATCGAGTCGAACACCGACAGGCGCACGAACGGTTCGCCGAAATGGAACACCTTGTCGCCGTACGGCACGTCGGTGGTGCCGAGCACCAACTGCGCCAACTCGCGGAACAGCTCCTCGGTCAGGTCCATGTTGTCTTCGTAGTCGGCGTAGGCCTGGTAGAACTCGAGCATGGTGAACTCGGGGTTGTGCCGGGTCGAAACGCCTTCGTTACGGAAGTTGCGGTTGATCTCGAAGACCTTCTCGAAGCCACCCACAACCAGGCGCTTGAGGTACAGCTCCGGCGCGATACGCAGGAACATTTCCATGTCCAGGGCGTTGTGGTGGGTTTCGAACGGCTTGGCCGCCGCACCGCCGGGGATGGTCTGCAGCATCGGTGTTTCGACTTCGAGGAAGTCACGCTTCATCAGGAAGCTGCGGATGTGAGCGATGACCTGCGAGCGCACGCGGAAGGTCTGGCGCACATCTTCGTTGACGATCAGGTCGACGTAACGCTGACGATAGCGTTGCTCGGTGTCGGTCAGGCCGTGGTGCTTGTCCGGCAGTGGGCGCAGGGACTTGGTCAGCAGGCGCACACTGGTCATTTCGACGTACAGGTCGCCCTTGCCGGAACGGGCCAGGGTGCCTTCGGCGGCAATGATGTCGCCCAGGTCCCAGGTTTTGACGGCGGCCAGGGTTTCTTCCGGCAGGGTCTTGCGGTTGACGTAGACCTGGATGCGCCCGGTCATGTCCTGGATCACCATGAAAGAACCACGGTTGAGCATGATACGACCGGCAACCTTGACGGGAATCGCGGCCTCGGCCAGCTCTTCCTTGGTCTTGTCCGCGTACTTCTTCTGCAGAACGTCGCAGTACGCGTCGCGGCGGAAGTCGTTGGGGAAGGCCTGGCCCTTGGCGCGCTCGGCAGCAAGCTTTTCCTTGCGCAGGGCGATCAGGGAGTTTTCTTCCTGTTGCAGGGCTTGCGGGTCGAGTTCTAGGTCGCTCATGTCTTTAAGGTTTCCATCACAGGTTCGTTGCCCCCGGCCCCGGGCCGGAGTTTGCGGCCAGGCCTCGCTCCTGGGTGGAAGCGTGCCTGCCCGCCGCATGGGTGTCGCGTTACAGCCCTTGTTTGAGGCTGGCGATCAGGTATTCGTCGATGTCGCCATCGAGCACCTTGTCGCAGTCGCTGCGTTCGATGCTGGTGCGCAGGTCCTTGATCCGCGAGGCGTCAAGTACATACGAACGGATCTGGTGACCCCAGCCGATGTCCGACTTGGTGTCTTCCAGGGCCTGGGACGCCGCGTTGCGCTTCTGCACTTCCTGCTCGTACAAACGGGCCCGCAGCATTTTCATCGCGGTGTCCTTGTTCGCGTGCTGGGAGCGTTCGTTCTGGCAACTGACCACGGTGTTGGTCGGTACGTGGGTAATCCGTACGGCCGAATCCGTGGTGTTAACGTGCTGGCCACCGGCCCCGGAGGAACGGTAGGTGTCGATGCGCAGGTCGGACGGGTTGATGTCGATTTCAATGTTGTCATCGATTTCCGGCGAAACGAACACCGCCGAGAACGACGTGTGACGACGGTTACCGGAGTCGAACGGACTTTTGCGCACCAGGCGATGCACGCCGATTTCGGTACGCAGCCAGCCAAAGGCGTATTCGCCCTTGATGTGCACGGTGGCACCCTTGATCCCGGCGACTTCACCGGCCGACAGTTCCATGATGGTCGCGTCGAAGCCGCGTTTGTCGGCCCAGCGCAAGTACATGCGCAGCAGGATGTTGGCCCAGTCCTGGGCTTCGGTGCCGCCGGAACCGGCCTGGATGTCCAGGTAGGCGTTATTGGCGTCCATCTCGCCACTGAACATGCGCCGGAATTCCAGCTTGGCCAACGCCTCCTCGAGGCGTGTCAGCTCGGCGACGACATCACCGACGGCGCCTTCATCGTTTTCTTCGACAGCCATGTCCAACAGGTCGCGGCAGTCGGCCAGGCCGCTGGACATTTCATCCAGGGTCTCGACGATCTGCGCCAGCGCGGCACGCTCGCGGCCCAGCTCCTGGGCATACGACGGGTTGTTCCAGACATTCGGATCTTCAAGCTCGCGATTGACTTCGGTCAGACGCTCATGCTTTTGATCGTAGTCAAAGATACCCCCGAATAGTTTCGGAGCGCTCGGACAGGTCCTTGATGGTGTTCAGGATCGGGTTGATTTCCATGGCGGGCAGCACTCGTTGGCGAACTTTTGAAAGCCGGCGAGTATAACGTAATCAAGCGCCAGCGGCAGCCCGCCTGGCGGCTTTAGGGGTAATGAGTCCGCCACCTAACCTGTGGCGAGGGGATTTATCCCCGCTGAGCTGCGAAGCAGCCCTAAAACCCGACAACTCGGTGTGCCAGGCAAATTGAGTTGGCTACCAAGGGCTGCTTCGCAGCCAGCGGGGATAAATCCCCTCGCCACAAATAAATCCCTTTGCCATAAAGAAACCTCTGCTAGGCCGAGGCCTATTCGATCCCCACCCGATTACGCCCATTGTGCTTGGCCATGTACAACCCCTTGTCCGCCGCCGAAATCAGCTGCCGGCAATCGCCCCCTTGTTGCGGCGTGAAGGTCGAGACGCCAACGCTGACGGTCAGGTTCGCCCCCTCATGAGGTGTGATGTGGGGGATGTTCAGGGCCACGACGCTCTGGCGCAGCTTTTCGGCCATCAATCGGGCACCGCCAGGCGAGGTGCCGGGCAGTACCAGGGCGAACTCCTCGCCGCCGTAACGGGCCGGCAGGTCGGACGGACGACTGCACGCATCACGGATCGCCGTGGCGACCTTGCGCAGGGCTTCGTCCCCCTCCAAATGGCCGAAATTGTCGTTGAAGGACTTGAAGTAATCCACGTCGATCATCAACAGCGATAGCTGGGACTGGTCCCGCAGCGCCCTTCTCCACTCCAGCTCCAAGTATTCATCGAAGTGCCGGCGGTTGGACAACCCGGTCAGGCCGTCGGAATTCATCAGTCGCTGCAGCACCAGATTGGTGTCGAGCAATTGCTGCTGGCTGACCCGCAGGGCGCGATAGGCCGCATCGCGCTGCAGCAGCATCATGTAGGACCGCGAGTGATAGCGAATGCGCGCCACCAGTTCGATGTTGTCCGGCAACTTGACCAGGTAATCGTTGGCCCCGGCGGCGAACGCCGCGCTTTTGACCAGCGGATCCTCCTTGGTGGACAGGACAATGATCGGAATATCCCGGGTCGCCGGATGGTTACGGTATTCGCGCACCAGGCTCAGGCCGTCAAGACCGGGCATCACCAAGTCCTGGAGAATCACCGTTGGTTTGATGCGCACCGCCTGGGCGATGGCCTGGTGTGGGTCGGCGCAGAAATGGAAGTCGATGTTATCTTCCTTTGACAGCCCGCGCCGCACCGCCTCGCCGATCATCGCCTGGTCGTCGACGAGCAAGACCATGGCGGCATTCTCATCGCGCTTGAAATCGTCGAGTTGTAAATCATTCATGGGAGCTCACCTGAATACGGCTGTGGACAAGGTTGCCGGGGTTCTTCATGGGGTAAAAATCTCCGCCAACCGTGGCGCTATCTGGTCCAGCGCAAGAATCTGCGCAGCCGCGTCGATGGCCGCAGCCGCTTTGGGCATGCCGTACACCGCGCTGCTCTGCTGGTCCTGGGCGATGGTCAGATAGCCCTGCTGGCGCATGAGTTTAAGCCCTTGGGCGCCGTCGCGGCCCATGCCCGTGAGCAACACGCCCACCGCGTCACCATTCCAGAAGTGGGCGACGCTCTCGAAAAACACGTCGATGGAGGGTCGGTAGATCTCGTTGACCGGCTCGGCGGTGTAGGCCAGGGTGCCGTTTTTCAACAGGCGCAAATGGTGGTTGGTGCCGGCCAGCAGCACCGTACCGCTTTGCGGCGGCTCGCCGTGCCGGGCCAGGCGGACTTTGTGGCCTGACGCACTACTGAGCCATTGCGCCATGCCTGCGGCAAACACCTCGTCCACATGCTGGACCAGCACAATGGCCGGGGCGAAATGCCGTGGCAGGCCCTTGAGCAGGATCTCCAGCGCCGCCGGCCCACCCGCCGACGATCCGATGGCAACCAGGCTGTTGCGTGACAACGAAACACGCTGCGCAGCCGGTGCCGCGCGTTCACGGTGATTGCGCTCACCGATCAGCCAGCCGATGTTGGTGATCTTGCGCAACAGCGGTGCCGCCGCGTCCGCGGGGTTGCCGACCCCCAAGGTGGGGGTATCAACCACATCCAGCGCGCCATACCCCATGGCTTCGAACACCCGGTGAACGTTCTGCTGGCTGTCACCGGTGACAATCACAATGGCGCACGGGGTTTCGGCCATGATTCGCCGGGTCGCCTCCACGCCATCCATGATGGGCATGAGCAGGTCCATCAGAATCAGGTCCGGGGTGTATTCGGCGCAACGCTGGACCGCCTCGGCACCGTTGGCGGCCACCCAGACCAACTGGTGCGCCGGCTCGAAGGCCAGGGCACGGCGTAGGGCTTCGACCGCCAGGGGCATGTCATTGACGATGGCGATCTTCAAGCGCGTGCTCCTCCGATCAATTCGACGACGGCATCGAGCAGGGCGTCGTCATGGAAACTGGCCTTGGCTAGATAATAGTCAGCGCCGGCGTCCAGGCCACGGCGACGATCTTCTTCACGATCCTTGTAGGACACCACCATCACCGGCAGCGACTGCAGACGGTTATCGCGCCGCAACAGCGACACCAACTCGATGCCGTCCATGCGCGGCATGTCGATGTCGGTGATCAGCAGGTCGAAATCCTCCGCTCGCAGCGCGTTCCAGCCGTCCATGCCGTCCACGGCCACCGCCACGTCATAGCCGCGATTGAGCAACAGCTTGCGTTGCAGCTCGCGCACGGTCAGGGAGTCGTCCACCACCAGGATCCGCTTACGCGGTGTCTGCGTCTGGTTCTGGCGGGCGATGCGTTCCAGGCGCCCGGTGTCGAGCAACTTGTCCACCGAGCGCAGCAGGTCTTCGACATCGACGATCAGCACCACCGAACCATCGTCCAGCAAGGCCCCGGCGGAGATGTCCTGGATCTTGCCCAGGCGTTCGTCCAGGGGCAGGACCACCAGCGTGCGCTCGCCAATGAAGCGTTCGACCGCCACCCCGTAGATTGCCTCGCGCTCACGGATCACCACGACCTTGAGCGCCTGGTTGTTGTTCTGTGATGCCGGGCGATTGAGCAACTGACTGGCCGCGACCAGTCCGACATGCCGCCCTTCGTGCCAGAAGTGCTGGCGCCCTTCGACCTGCACAATGTCCTCAGGAGCGAGGTCGCACATGCGCTCGATGTGAGCCAGGGGAAAGGCGTAGGCTTCACCGCCGACTTCCACCACCAGACTGCGCACCACCGAGAGTGTCAGCGGCACCTCGAGATGGAAGCGGCTGCCCTCACCCGCTGTCTGCTCCAACACCACCGCGCCGCGCAGTTGCCGGACCATATGCTGGACGGCGTCCAGGCCGACGCCGCGCCCGGACACTTCAGTGACGGTGTCGCGCAGGCTGAAGCCGGGCAGGAACAGGAACGTCAGCAGTTCCTCTTCGCTCAAGTTGGCGGCGGTCTGCTCAGGGGAAAGCCCTCGTTCGACGACGCTGCGCCGCACCCGCTCCAGGTCCACACCGGCGCCGTCGTCCGCCAGTTCCAGCACCAGCAGGCCCGCCTGATGGGACGCGCGCAAGCGGATCAAACCTTCGGCGGGCTTGCCGGCGAGCACCCGTTGCTCCGGGGATTCGATGCCATGGTCCACGGCGTTGCGCAGCAGATGGGTCAGCGGTGCTTCGAGCCTTTCCAGCACGTCGCGGTCGACCTGGGTTTTATCGCCCTCAATCTCCAGGCGCACCTGCTTGCCCAGGCTGCGGCCCAGGTCTCGGACCATGCGGGCCTGGCCGGATAACACATCGGCAAACGGTCGCATGCGACAGGCCAGCGCCGTGTCGTACAACACCTGTGCTCGCTGACCGGCCTGCCAGGCGAACTCATCCATCTCTGCGGTTTTCTGCGCCAACAGTTGCTGGGTTTCGGCCAGCAAACGGCGGGCGTCGTTGAGCGCTTCCTCGGCCTGCAAGCTCAACGCGTGCTCCTTGAGGTGCACATTCAGCTCTTCCAAGGCCCGCAAGCCGTTGCTCTGCTGGCGTTTGAGCCGTTGCATCGTCGCCAGCCAGGGCTTGAGGCGCTGGGTTTCCACCAAGGATTTACTGGACAGGTCCAACAGGCTATTGAGGCGCTCGGCGGTGACCCGCAACACCCGCTCGCCCCCTTCGGTGACCCGTTTCCCCTTGGGGACCGCTTCCGTTGACGCCAGCGGTTCTGCCTCGGCCGGCTCAACGCGTAAGGCCTCGGCTTGCATCTCGATTCGCGGTGGCACGACAGGCGTCTGCGCAGCGGCGGGATCGAGCAGTTGCCCCATCAACGCCACATATGTATCGACGTCCTGGGCCGCGATGCTGTTGCCAGGCGTGGCAATTCGCGTCAACAGGTCGGTGCCTTGCAGCAAGGCATCGATATGCTCGGCGCGCAGGACCAGGCGGCGCTCCTGGGCGCTGACCAGGCAATCCTCCATGACATGCGCCACGCTGACCCCGGCGTTCACCCCAACGATCCGCGCCGCGCCCTTGAGGGAATGAGCCGCGCGCATGCACGACTCAAGATAATCGGCCTGGGTCGGGTCGCGTTCCAGGGCCAGCAGGCCGGCGCTGAGCACCTGAGTCTGGGCTTCGGCTTCCAGGCTGAACAACTCCAGCAACGAGGCGTCACGCATTTGATCAGGGGTCATGACAGGCTCCGGGTCATGGCGGACAACAACTGTTCTTCGTCCAGCCAGCGCAGGCTGCGGCCCTTGAACTTCAATACGCCACGGGTGTACTTGGCCGCCGATTGCGAGGCTGCACTCAGGACGCGTTCATCGATGGCGTGAATGCCGTCCACCTCGTCCACCGGCACCACCACCGGACCGCCCTGGGCCGCGACGATCAACATGCGCGGCATGACCCGTGCACCGGCAACCACCGCCCCGCCGGGCTCCAGGTCCAAAAGGTCCACCAGCGAGAGGCAGGCCACCAGGGCCCCGCGCACATTCGCCACGCCCAACAAGGCCCGCGAACGCTGGTGGGGCAGCGAATGAATCGGCTGCAACGGCGCCACTTCCACCAGACTGCGGGTGGTCAGGCCCAGCCACTCTTCGCCCAGTCGGAACATCAACAGCGATCGGGTGACGATATCGCTGTCCAGCGGCACGAGGGTCAGATCCCGGTCGTCGCGCTGCAAAGTGTAGCGGTCGAGCAAGCGGGTGGCCGCCGCCGAATACACCGAGCAGTTGCGGCAGTGAATATGCTCGGCCAGCAATGGACAGGATTTATCGCCATGCACCCCGAT
Source organism: Pseudomonas sp. NFACC39-1 (assembly GCF_900110355.1). NCBI lineage: Bacteria > Pseudomonadati > Pseudomonadota > Gammaproteobacteria > Pseudomonadales > Pseudomonadaceae > Pseudomonas > Pseudomonas sp. NFACC39-1. The sequence goes on from NZ_FODL01000011.1 coordinate 135,627, forward strand.
GCGATTCCAGCAGTCGTCGATGGCCTGGGCATCGTCATGGGTCAGTTTGTCATTAGCCGAACCACTCATTGTTTACGCTCACTGTCAGCCATGCGCCCGCTACGAGCGGCGCGGTCCTGCAATCGACGGGCACCGGCCGCGTCTCCCTGGGAAGCCAGCAGCGCCGCCAGATGCACCAGGGCCTCGGCGTGTTGCGGTTCAAGATAGAGCGCCTTGCGATAAAAACCCTGGGCCTCCAGTGCGCTACCGGCCATGTCACTGAGCAGTCCCAGCCAGTAGAACACTTGGGCCGCCGGCGCATGACTGCTCAAGTATTGCTGGCAGGCAGCACGGGCTTCGGCGCTTTTGCCAGCATTGGCCAGCGCGGCGATATTGGCCAGCAAGGTAGCGGCGTCGCTGTTTTTCGGCTCAGTGATCGGGGTTACCCTTGCTGCGAACGGCCGGGGCCGGACCACTGGAGGGATGACGCGAGACGCGACCTGACCAAGCGGCAGCGGGGCCGGCAGCGGAGTCGACATCAACGCGGAGAGCGGTTGTGGCTCCGGGGCGCCTTGGCGACTGAAAGCGAAAGACTGGGCAATCCCGATCGAACGCATGCCCAACCGCCCCAGCAAACTGCCCTCGGCGGGACCAATAAACAGCACGCCGTCCTGGTGGGTCAGGCGCTTGAGCACCTCGAACACCTGCTGCTGGGTTGGCTGGTCGAAATAGATCAGCAGGTTGCGGCAGAACACAAAGTCGTAAGGGGCCTCATTCACCAGCAAGGTCGGATCCAGCAGGTTGCCCACTTGCAGACGTACCTGTTCACTCACCCGCTCGCTGAGGCGATAACCCTCTGCCTCGGCGTTGAAATGTCGCTCGCGAAAACCAAGGTCGGCGCCACGGAAAGAGTTTCTGCCATAACGCGCTTGCCTGGCACGCTCTATCGACAGCGGACTGACGTCCAGCGCGTCCACCTTGAACTGATGCGGCCCCAGGCCCGCGTCGAGCAAGGCCATGGCAATGGAGTAAGGCTCTTCGCCGGTGGAGCACGGCAAGCTGAGAATGCGCAGCGCGCGCAGGTGCTTGATCTCGGCCAAGCGCTTGATGGCCAGCCTGGCGAGGGTGGCGAAGGACTCGGGATAACGGAAGAACCAAGTCTCCGGGACAATCACCGCTTCGATCAGCGCCTGTTGCTCCTGGGCCGAATGTTGCAGGCACTGCCAGTACTCATCTGCGGCTCGCCCAGGCACGGCAATGATGCGCTGGCGCACGGCCCGCTCAATGATGGCGGTGCCAACGGAGGTGACATCCAGGCCGATGCGCTCCTTGAGAAAATCGAAAAACCGCTGGTCGTTGCTCATGGCCGACCCTCGATGTCATCGAAGCTCAAGGGCGGCGTGGGAAACAGCACGGCACGGACCGACTCGTCGAGCAGGTCATTGACCCGCACCCATTGCAACAGGCCTTGCGCGTCTTCGCGCACCGGCCCCAGGTACGGCGCCTGTGGATTATCCAAGCCATAGGGTCGGAAATCCGCCGGATCGCAACGCAGGGTGTCGGTGGCTTGTTCCAGAATCAGCCCCAGAACCTGCCCCGCCTGCTGCGCGTCGGGGCGGTAATGCACCAGCACCAGCCGCGTACTGGTACGCGCCTGGGCGCTCTGACCGAAGGTCAGCCAGCACAGATCGATCACGGGCACCACCGCGCCGCGCCAGGCAAACACGCCCGCCACCCAGGACGGTGCCCGGGCAATCGGCTTGAGGGGCAGGCGCGGCAGCACTTCCACCACATCGATGGCTTGCAGGGCGTAGCGTTCGTTGCCGATGCAAAACACCAGGAACAACGACTGACGGGCCGCCGGCACGGCGCCACGTCTGGCCTCGAACTCGCTCATCAGACTTTGAAACGCGAGACGCCGCTGCGCAGCCCCACGGCCACCTGGCTCAGTTCATCGATGGCGGAACTGGCCTGGCGCAGCGACTCCACCGTCTGACTGCTGGCATCGCCCAGTTGCACCAGGGCGTGGTTGATCTGCTCAGCGCCGGTGGCCTGGGCTTGCATGCCTTCGTTGACCATCAACACCCGCGGCGCCAGCGCCTGCACCTGATGGATGATCTGCGACAGTTGCTCGCCGATCTGCTGCACCTCGGCCATGCCACGGCGCACTTCTTCGGAGAACTTGTCCATGCCCATCACGCCAGCGGATACGGCGGACTGGATTTCGCGCACCATCTGCTCGATGTCGTAGGTTGCCACGGCCGTCTGATCCGCCAGGCGCCGCACCTCAGTGGCGACCACGGCAAAACCGCGACCGTACTCACCCGCCTTCTCGGCCTCGATGGCGGCATTGAGGGACAACAGGTTGGTCTGGTCGGCCACCTTGACGATGGTCACCACCACCTGGTTGATGTTGCCGGCCTTCTCGTTGAGGATCGCCAACTTGGCATTCACCAGATCCGCGGCGCCCATCACCGAGTGCATGGTTTCTTCCATGCGCGCCAGGCCTTGCTGGCCGGAACCGGCGGCCACCGAAGCCTGATCGGCAGCACTGGAAACTTCGGTCATGGTGCGCACCAGATCCCGGGACGTGGCGGCGATTTCTCGAGAGGTCGCGCCGATCTCCGTCGTGGTAGCGGCGGTTTCCGTGGCGGTGGCCTGTTGCTCGCGGGAAGTGGCAGCGATCTCGGTCACCGATGTGGTGACCTGCACCGAAGAACGCTGGGCCTGGGAGACCAGCGAGGTCAGCTCGGCCATCATGTCGTTGAAGCCGGTTTCCACGGCCCCGAACTCGTCTTTGCGCGCCAGGTTCAGGCGTCCGCTCAGGTCGCCGCTGCGCATGACGCCGAGGATTTCCACAATGCGATTCATCGGCGCCATGATCGCACGCATCAACAACAGGCCGCAGAGCATGGCAATGAGCACCGCCACGAGAAACGACAACCCCATGGCAACCTCAGCGGCGCTCACCGACTGACTGATGGTCAGGGCAGCTTTTTCCGCCAGCTCCCGGTTGCGTTCGATGATCTGGTTCAAATGCCCGCGACCGTCGAGCCATGCCGGGGTCAGCTCCTTCTCCAGCGCCAGCTGTGCCCCGTCATAATCCTTGCGTTCATACAGGTCCAGAACCTTCGCCAGGGCCTTGTTGAAGTCCTGATGATTGACCTCGAACTCGTCGAAGGAGACTTGGTCGGCAGGGTCCTGGATCAGCTTTTGATAGTGCTGGATTTCCTCGCGCAGATGCTGCTCGTAACCCTGGTAGAGCGCCTTGTTCTCGGCAGTGATTTCCCGCTGTCCCGAGAGGCCGACGATCTGCTGGGTCTTGACGTAGCTGTCGACCCAGCCACCGCGAATCATGGAACTGTAATACACCCCCGGCACCGCGTAGACGCGCACTTTTTCTTCACTGGCCTCGATCTTCAACAACCGCGAATACGTGACGACCACCATCAGCAGCATGATGGCGATGATCACCGCAAAACTCGCCAGGATGCGTTGGCGCAACGTCCAGTTCTTCACAGAGAAACCTCAGGCATTTGAAATGCTGGGGAGTATAGCCGAGGGCGGTGTGGCGTCTGTATGGCGGTGTGGGAAGAGTTTGGCGATTCGCCCAATTGTTCAAACAGCTCAATCGATACGGCAGTCGATGCAAAAGCTGTGTGGGAGCGAGCCTGCTCGCGATTGCGGTGCATCAGTCAATAATAGTGTCGACTGACATACCGCTATCGCGAGCAGGCTCGCTCCCACAAGGGAGGATGGTTCCCCTGGGGTCAGGCCTGACTCAAAGAGACGCCTGACGTACCTGCTTCTCCAGCTCGGTCTTCAAGCCCGGCTCCAGTTTGAGCTGACGCGCCAGTTCATCGAGGTAGGATTTCTCCATGAAGTTTTCCTCATCCACCAGCATCACGCTGGCGATGTACATCTCGGCGGCCATTTCCGGCGTGCTGGCGGCCCGGGCGACGTCGGTGGGGTCCAGGGGTTTGTTGAGCTCGGCGTGCAGCCAGTGTTGCAGTTCCTGATCGTTGTCGAGCTTGGTGAATTCGCCTTCGATCAACTGCTTTTCACGCTCGTCGACGTGGCCATCGGCCTTGGCGGCGGCCACCAGGGCCGTGAGGATTGCCTGGCTGTGCTGCTCAACCTGGGCCGGGGGGAGACGATCCAGCGTCTGCGGTTCAGTTTTCGGCGCACTGCCCTGCTGGGCTTGCCAATTGCCATAGGCCTTGTAGGCAATCACGCCCAATGCCGCCAGACCACCGTAGGTCAGGGCCTTGCCGCCAAACTGGCGAGCCTTCTTGTTGCCCAGCAACAGGCCCATGGCGCCAGCGGCCAGCGCCCCGCCACCCGCGCCGGAGAGCATCCCGCCCAAATTGCCAGCACCACCGCCGAGCAAACCGCCCAGGCCGCCGGATGACTTGCCTTGGGCACCGCCAGCCTTGTTCTGCAACATTTCCTGACCGGACTTGAGAAGCTGATCGAGCAATCCACGGGTGTTCATTTGCTGCCTCCACGCATTCGGGTAACCGGATCATTAAGGCAATCAGCCTAGTTCGAAAGTGCCCGCGCCTGTCGGTGAGAGTGCTTCGAGATGTTGCTTGCCGATTTTCATGTGGCTGCGGCGAACCCGATAAAACGATATAGACTCGAATCAACTGAAAAACCGCCGCAAAACAGCTTTGACGAGGGATTGGACATGCAAACCAAACTGCTGATCAATGGCCAACTGGTGAACGGCGACGGGCCCGGCCAAGCCGTGTTCAACCCCGCGCTGGGGCGGGTGCTGGTGGAAATCAACGAAGCCAGCGAAGCCCAGGTCGATGCCGCCGTGCGCGCGGCCGACAATGCCTTCGAAAACTGGTCTCAGGTTCCGCCCAAGGATAGGTCTGTGCTGCTGCTCAGGCTGGCCGATGCCATCGAAGCCCACGGTGAAGAACTGGCGAAGCTGGAATCGGACAACTGCGGCAAGCCCTTGAACGCCGTGCTCAACGACGAGATTCCGGCCATTGCCGACGTGTTCCGTTTCTTTGCCGGCGCCAGCCGGTGCATGAGCGGCTCGGCAGGAGGCGAATACCTGCCGGGGCACACGTCGATGACCCGCCGCGACCCGGTGGGCGTGATCGCCTCCATCGCGCCGTGGAATTACCCGCTGATGATGGTCGCCTGGAAAATCGCCCCGGCCCTGGCCGCCGGTAATACCGTGGTGCTCAAACCCTCGGAGCAGACCCCGCTGACAGCGTTGCGCCTGGCGGAACTGGCGTCGGATATTTTCCCCGCTGGCGTACTGAACGTGGTGTTCGGGCGTGGGCAGACCGTCGGCCAACCGTTGGTCACCCACGCAAAAGTGCGCATGGTGTCACTGACCGGCTCCATCGCCACGGGCGCGAACATCATTTCCAGCACGGCCGACAGCGTCAAACGCACTCACATGGAACTGGGCGGCAAGGCCCCGGTGATCATTTTCGACGATGCCGACATCGACGCGGCCGTAGAAGGCATCCGCACCTTCGGTTTCTACAATGCCGGCCAGGATTGCACCGCTGCCTGCCGTATTTATGCCCAACAAGGCATCTATGACCGGTTCGTCGAGAAACTCGGCGCGGCGGTGGCCAGCATCAAGTACGGCCTGCAAACCGCCCCGGACACCGAGATGGGTCCGCTGATCACTGCCCAGCACCGCGACCGCGTGGCCGGCTTTGTCGAACGGGCCATCGCCCAATCGCATATTCGCCTGATTACCGGTGGCAAGGCCGTGGACGGCAACGGATTCTTCTTTGAACCAACGGTGTTGGCCGACGCCCAGCAGGACGACGAAATCGTGCGCCGCGAGGTTTTCGGGCCGGTGGTGTCCGTCACGCCGTTCATCGACGAAGCGCAGGTGCTGGCCTGGGCCAACGACTCGGACTACGGCCTGGCGTCTTCAGTCTGGACCGCCGACATCGGCCGCGCCCATCGCCTCGCGGCACGCCTGCAATATGGCTGCACCTGGGTCAATACCCACTTCATGCTTGTCAGCGAAATGCCCCATGGCGGTCAGAAACGTTCTGGTTATGGCAAGGACATGTCGATGTATGGGCTGGAGGACTACACGGTGGTGCGGCATGTGATGTTCAAGCATTGAGCCAAAGAACGACTACCATGGCCGGACGGCAGAGTCTGGTCGTGGCGGTTCAAGTGTCATGACGGCACTAGCAACGCCACTGAAGGAAAATAGCTTCGGTAACGTTTGGCATCGCGGGTGAGCAAGGGCAGGCCATTCACAGCAGCATGGGCGCCGATAAAAAAATCGGCCAACACGTTATTTTTTCCGCCCCCTACCTTTCGGTAACGCACAAAAGCCTTCCCTGCGAGGAACAATGCCGGTCGAGGTACTTCCTGCATCAGCAGCCCGAGCTCAGCAACAACCTCATCCAACGCTTCAAAGGTGGAAAAAGTCTGAGACAGTTCGGCATAGATAATCGGGTTGATGACAAGGTCATGGGCTTGCGATTGGGCCCGCAGTTGCTGGATAGACCAATCAGCCCAAACGGGATCGTTTTCCAGGACATCAATCAAAACGTTGGTGTCGACCAGTATCATTAATCTTCACCACGCAAGAGCGCCATCAGCTCATCCGTGCGCCATTTGATATCCGCCTTACCACGGGCAGCCTCGAAACGATCATGGACTGTTTTCTTCGCTGCTTGGGGTTTACCGGCATGGAGCACCACCTCACCCTGCGCGTTGACACTAAACTCGATTGCACAACCCGGAATCAAATGCAGCGCATCGCGAATTGGCTTAGGAATGGTGACCTGCCCCTTGCTCGTCATCGTTGTCGACACAATGTTCTCCTTTGAAGTATTACCTTTGCCTGAAAAGTAATACTTCATGCCTGGGGGTGCAACCGCCGCTGATCCGCAACTATTCAAAACCTCGAAACACTGCGCATTGCATCCATCAGGCAACGCATGGCGATCCGGTCGTTTTCCGACAGCTCCCGATAGCGTTCCACCAGCCTTAATTCGTCCATGCTGAGCGGCCGTGTCCTGCGCGCGTTCGTCAAGCATGGAAGGATCCCCAGCAATTGGGTGATGCCCTGTATTTTTGTCATTGAGCCATGTCCTTCTGGTACGTCGAATTGACCTGATAACGCCTGCTGAATCCGCGGTTCAACGTCTATCACGCTAAAGGATAGGGATGATTCACGCCGTGGAAAGAGAGTTTTAGAGTAATTAGTCAAAAAAAGCAGAGTTAGCCGATAAAAAAGGAAATATCTGTAAGGAAATTTAACCAAATCACGCTTTCTTCTCTCGCCCGACCTGCGTATCCCCTATGATTTTGCGCCTCGGTGAACCGATCCAGCTCTCAGGCATCTGTTCTAACGTCTGTCGCGTTTGGCCAAAGGCATGTCCGAACTTCTTTACCAGTCTCTGTTGCCAGGAAAGGCTCGGGATTGTCTCCAGAAAGGTTGTATTTATGCACCGCAGGAATCTGCTCAAGGCCTCCATGGCTTTCGCTGCCTACACCGGGCTTTCGGCCTCAGGACTCATGGCCGCACGCGCCTGGGCTGCTGACCGGACCGCCGACGGCGAGGCACGTCCTTTCGATTTCAATGGTTTGAAAGAACAGGCCCGCGAACTGGCCAAGAGCCGTTACGTCGACACCAAGCAAGTCTTGCCGCCGACACTGGCGATGATGTCCCCGTTGCAATTCAACGCCATCCGCTATGACGCCAACCACTCGCTATGGAATGAGCTGGACGGTCAGCTGGACGTGCAGTTTTTCCACGTCGGCATGGGCTTCAAGCAACCGGTGCGCATGTACAGTGTCGACGCCAAGACCCGCATGGCCCGTGAAGTGCACTTCCGCCCGGAGTTGTTCAACTATGAGAAAACCACGGTCAACACTTCGCAACTGACCGGTGATCTGGGCTTCTCAGGCTTCAGGGTGTTCAAGGCGCCGGAGCTGGACCGGCACGATATCGTTTCGTTTCTGGGGGCCAGTTATTTCCGCGCCGTGGACAACACCGGCCAGTACGGGTTGTCGGCCCGGGGCCTGGCCATCGACACGTACGCCAAGAAGCGTGAGGAGTTTCCGGACTTCACCAAGTTCTGGTTCGAAATCCCGGACAAGAACAGCACCCGTTTCGTGGTCTACGCCCTGCTCGACTCCCCCAGCGCCACCGGTGCCTATCGCTTTGACATCGATTGCCAGCCCACCCGTGTCGTGATGGAGATCGATGCGCACATCAATGCGCGTACCGCCATCGAGCAACTGGGCATCGCACCGATGACCAGCATGTTCAGCTGCGGCACGGTTGAGCGGCGCATGTGCGACACCATCCACCCGCAAATTCACGATTCCGACCGCCTGGCGATGTGGCGCGGCAATGGCGAATGGGTCTGTCGCCCGCTGAACAACCCCGCCACCCTGCAGTTCAACGCCTTCGCCGACAACAACCCCAAAGGCTTCGGCCTGGTGCAGACCGACCACGACTTCGCCAGCTACCAGGACACCGTGGACTGGTACAGCAAGCGCCCAAGCCTGTGGGTCGAACCGACAACGGCCTGGGGCGAAGGCTCGGTGGATCTGCTGGAGATTCCTACCACCGGTGAAACCCTGGACAACATCGTCGCATTCTGGACGCCGAAAAAGCCGGTCGCTGCCGGCGAGTCGTTGAACTACGGCTACAAGCTCTACTGGAGCGCCTTGCCACCGGTGAGCACCGAGCTGGCCCAGGTCAACGCGACCCGTTCAGGCATGGGCGGTTTCATCGAAGGCTGGGCACCGGGCGAGCACTACCCCACCGTCTGGGCGCGACGCTTTGCCGTGGACTTCAACGGCGGCGGTCTCGACCAGCTTCCCCCCGGCACCGGTATCGAACCGGTCGTGACCTGCTCCCACGGCGAGGTGAAGGACTTCAACGTGCTGGTGCTGGACGCGATCAAGGGTTACCGCATCACCTTCGACTGGTACCCGACCGACGACCGCGTGGACCCGGTGGAGATGCGCCTGTTCCTGCGCACCCAGGACCGGACCTTGAGCGAGACCTGGCTGTACCAGTACTTCCCGCCGGCGCCGGATAAGCGTAAGTATCCCTAAGTTTGGTAGCGTCAGGGATGACGTCTTCGCGAGCAAGCCCGCTCCCACAGGGTAGGGTGTGGATCACAAGTTCTGTGAACAACACCAATCCACTGTGGGAGATTCTATGGTTGAGGGGAAGCCCTCAAGCCGCTTTTGGTTGGTATTCGCTTTGCCCTTTCAGCAGAGCGAATACGATCCGGGCAAGCTTGCGAGCCAGCATTACCAACGCCTGAGTGGTAGTGAAACCGCGAGCTCTTTGCTTTTCATAGAAGCCTTTCCAAGCAGATGTGCGACTAGCCGACATGGCGGCATTGTGCAAAAGCCGGCGTACTTCCGGGTCGCCTCGTTTACTCAAGCTGCGGCGACCGTCTTTTTGTCCTGATTTCGACACTCGCAAATCCATTCCCAAGAAGGCAATGAAAGCATCTGCGTTTCTG
>NZ_FODL01000013.1:0-143524 GCF_900110355.1 Pseudomonas sp. NFACC39-1
ATGCTTTCATTGCCTTCTTGGGAATGGATTTGCGAGTGTCGAAATCAGGACAAAAAGACGGTCGCCGCAGCTTGAGTAAACGAGGCGACCCGGAAGTACGCCGGCTTTTGCACAATGCCGCCATGTCGGCTAGTCGCACATCTGCTTGGAAAGGCTTCTATGAAAAGCAAAGAGCTCGCGGTTTCACTACCACTCAGGCGTTGGTAATGCTGGCTCGCAAGCTTGCCCGGATCGTATTCGCTCTGCTGAAAGGGCAAAGCGAATACCAACCAAAAGCGGCTTGAGGGCTTCCCCTCAACCATAGAATCTCCCACACTGGATCGCGGCTGACCCAAACCCTCATGAACAGCGCAAATCCCTGTGGGAGCGAGCCTGCTCGCGATGAGTCCCCACCACCCCCTGCCCCATGCCCGTTGACGCAAATCAACACGCCCCCGCGCCCACTTCCCTAGACTCACGCCCATGCCTGCCTATCCGGGGAACGCCCGCATGCTCGACGCCATTCATTGGGACTCAAACCTGATCCGCCGTTACGATCTGGCGGGGCCCCGCTACACCTCGTACCCGACCGCAGCGCAGTTCGGCAGCCAGGTGGGGACCTTCGACCTGCTCCACGCTCTGCGCGAAAGCCGCAAAGCCCTGAGGCCACTGTCGCTGTATGTGCATGTGCCGTTCTGCGCGAACATTTGCTACTACTGCGCCTGCAACAAAGTCATCACCAAGGACCGCAGCCGCGCCCATGCCTATCTGCAACGCCTGGAGCAGGAGATCCAGCTGATCGGCTGCCATCTCGACCCGGCCCAGCGCGTAGAACAATTGCACCTGGGCGGCGGCACCCCGACGTTCCTCAACCATGACGAATTGCGCCAGTTGATGGCCACGCTGCGCCAACACTTCAACCTGCTGGAGGACAATGGCGGCGACTACAGCATCGAAATTGATCCCCGGGAAGCCGACTGGTCCACCATGGGCCTACTGCGGGAACTGGGTTTCAACCGGGTCAGCATTGGCCTGCAAGACCTTGACCCGGCCGTGCAGCGCGCCGTCAATCGCCTGCAAAGCCTGGAAGAAACCCGCGCGGTGATCGAAGCCGCCCGGACCTTGCAGTTCCGTTCGATCAACATCGACCTGATCTACGGGCTGCCCAAACAGACCCCGGAAAACTTCGCCCGCACGGTCCAGGAAGTCATCCATCTGCAGCCGGACCGGCTTTCGGTGTTCAACTACGCCCACTTGCCGGAACGCTTCATGCCCCAGCGCCGTATCAACAGCCAGGACCTGCCCAATCCGGCGCAGAAACTGGCGATGCTGCAAGGCACCATCGAACAACTGACCGCGGCGGGTTATCGCTATATCGGCATGGACCACTTCGCCCTGCCCGACGACGAACTGGCGATTGCCCAGGAAGACACCACCCTGCAACGCAACTTTCAGGGCTATACCACCCATGGACACTGCGACCTGATCGGCCTTGGCGTGTCAGCCATCAGCCAGATCGGCGATTTGTACTGCCAGAACAGCAGCGACCTGAACCATTACCAGAACACCCTGGCCGACGGCCAACTGGCGACCAGTCGCGGGCTGCTGTGCAATGCCGACGATCGGCTGCGGCGCGCGGTGATCCAGCAACTGATCTGCCATTTCAATCTGCTATTCAGCGATATCGAACAAACGTTCAACATCGATTTTCGCGGTTACTTCGCACCGTGGCCGCAATTGCAGGGGATGGCCGAGGACGGCCTGATCGAATTAGACAGCACCCACATCAGGGTCCTGCCCGCTGGGCGCCTGCTGGTGCGCTCGGTATGCATGGTCTTTGATGCCTATCTGGAAGGACATAATCGACAGCGCTTCTCCCGAGTCATCTGAGCGCGACAATTTGACGACGAAACGCCACTGGCCGGAGTACCTGCGCTGGGTTACCCTTACGGCTTATGTGTGTTTCCCACAAGGATTTAAGTAATGTCCGAGCCAGTCAAATTGCGCGCTCACAACCAGGCCCATTGCAAGGATTGCAGCCTGGCTCCCCTCTGCCTGCCACTTTCATTGAATCTGGAGGATATGGACGCGCTGGACGACATCGTTAAACGGGGCCGACCGTTGAAAAAAGGTGAATTCCTGTTTCGCCAGGGCGACACCTTCGATTCCGTCTATGCCGTGCGCTCGGGCGCCTTGAAAACCTTCAATCTGAGCGATGGCGGCGAAGAGCAGCTCACCGGCTTCCACCTGCCCAGCGAGCTGGTGGGTCTGTCGGGCATGGACACCGAGAGCCATCCGGTCTCGGCCCAGGCGCTGGAAACCACTTCGGTGTGCGAGATCCCGTTTGATCGCCTGGACGAGCTGGCCTTGCAACTGCCGCAACTGCGGCGTCAGTTGATGCGGGTCATGAGTCGGGAGATCCGCGACGATCAGCAAATGATGCTGCTGCTCTCGAAGAAAACCGCCGACGAACGCATCGCCACGTTCCTGGTCAACCTCTCGGCACGTTTCCGCGCCCGCGGGTTTTCGGCCAACCAGTTCCGCCTGAGCATGTCGCGTAACGAAATCGGCAACTACCTGGGTCTGGCGGTGGAAACCGTGTCCCGGGTATTCACCCGTTTCCAGCAGAACGAGCTGATCGCCGCCGAAGGCAAGGAGATCCATATTCTCGACCCGATCCAGCTCTGCGCCCTGGCGGGTGGCTCGATCGAAGGCTGATGAGCAGGCGCGGCCCAGGGTTCGCCTTGCCGCGCTATACTCCGGCGTTTGCAGCCTGCCAGGACACCTAGACGATGGTCTTCGACTCCTTCGACATCAAATCCCTGATCCGCCCCGTGCTCGATTTCCCCAAGCCGGGCGTGATCTTTCGCGACATTACCCCACTGTTCCAGTCCCCCACCGCGCTGCGGCTGGTGATGGACAGCTTCGCCCACCGTTATGTCGAGGCCGAGTTCACTCACATCGGCGCGATGGATGCACGAGGCTTCTTGATCGGCTCAATCCTGGCTTATCAGTTGAACAAGCCCCTGGTGCTGTTCCGCAAGCAAGGCAAGCTGCCGGCGGATGTGCTGGCCGAGGCTTACCAGACCGAATACGGCGAAGCCTTTCTTGAAGTACATGCCGACAGCCTGTGCGAGGGTGATTCGGTGGTGATGTTCGATGACCTGATCGCCACCGGCGGCACGCTGATCGCCGCCGCCAACCTGATCCGCCGCATGGGCGCCAAGGTCCACGAGGCAGCGGCGATCATCGACCTGCCGGAGTTGCTTGGCTCGCAGCGTCTGGAAGACATGGGGATACCGACGTTCTGCCTGACGCAGTTTTCGCTGAGCGAAAGATAACGCCCGTCAACAGCACACAAACTCCATGTGGGAGCGAGCCTGCTCGCGATAGTGGTGTGTCAGCCGACATCAATGGTGACTGACACACCGCTATCGCGAGCAGGCTCGCTCCCACAGTTTTTTGTGTGGTCGTTACAACGCGATCGGTTTGCGCCCGGCAAACGAATGCGCCAGCGTCCCGCCGTCCACCAGTTCCAGCTCGCCACCCAGCGGCACACCATGGGCGATGCGTGAAGCGATCAGGCCCTTGTTGTTCAGCAGTTGGGCAATGTAGTGGGCGGTGGCTTCGCCTTCGACCGTCGGGTTGGTGGCGAGGATGACTTCGGTGAAAGTCCCGGCCTCTTCGATCCGCGCCATCAGTTGCGGAATGCCGATGGCTTCCGGCCCCAGGCCGTCGAGCGGAGACAAATGCCCCTTGAGCACGAAATAACGGCCGCGAAAACCGGTCTGCTCCACGGCGTACACATCCATGGGACCTTCCACGACGCACAGCAGGCTGTCGTCCCGACGCGGGTCGGCGCATTGCGGGCAAAGGTCGTCTTCCGTGAGGGTGCGGCATAAGCGGCAATGCCCTACCCCTTCCATGGCCTGGCTCAGGGCCAGAGCCAGACGCGAACCGCCGCTGCGATCACGCTCAAGCAATTGCAACGCCATGCGCTGAGCAGTTTTCTGACCCACACCCGGCAAAGTTCGCAGGGCGTCGATCAGTTGGCGAATCAAAGGGCTGAAGCTCATGGAGGAAATGTCCGACATAACAACGAGACGCGGTTTATACCCGCGCCTCCGATTAGCGTCAAATACTCAATCCTGCGCCACCCGAACCACCAGCTTGCCGAAGTTGCGCCCTTCCAGCAGGCCGATAAAGGCCTGTGGTGCATTCTCAAGGCCATCGACCACGTCTTCGCGGAACTTGACCTTGCCGTCACGCACCCAAGGCGCCATGGCGCTGATGAACTCCGGCTGACGGCCACTGAAGTCGTCGAACACGATAAACCCCTGGATCCGCACACGCTTGGTCAGCAAGGTACGCTGCAATTGCGGCAAGCGATCCGGGCCGCCGGGGGCTTCATGCTCGTTGTAGGACGCGATCAGGCCACAGAGGGGAATGCGCGCCTTGGCGTTGAGCAGCGGCACCACGGCGTCGAACACCTTGCCACCGACGTTTTCGTAATAGATGTCGATGCCCTGGTCGCAAGCCCGGGCCAGTGCGTCGGCAAAGTCATCGCGCTTGTGATCGACACAGGCGTCGAACCCCAACTCGTCGACCACGTACTTGCATTTCTCGGGACCGCCGGCCACACCGACCACCCGCAGGCCCTTGATCTTCGCCACCTGGCCGACCACCGAGCCGACTGCACCCGAGGCCGCCGCGACCACCAGGGTTTCCCCGGCCTTGGGCTGACCGATCTCCATCAAGCCCATGTACGCGGTCATGCCCGGCATGCCCAGCACACCCAGCGCCATCGACGGGCTGGGCAGCCCGGATGGGATCGGAATGACATTGCGGCCATCGCTGACCGTGTGGCTCTGCCACCCCGTCGCGCCCACCACCAGATCCCCCTCCTGAAACTTCGGATGCATCGAACGCTCGACCCGGCTGACAGCACCACCGGTCATCACCTCATCGATTTCCACCGGCGCGGCGTAGGAAGGTGCATCACTCATGCGCCCACGCATGTAAGGGTCCAATGAGAGAAACAACGTCTTGAGCAGGATCTGCCCCTCCTCCAGCTCCGGCAACGTCACCTGCTCCAGACGGAAGTTGTCCGGGGTGGGGGCACCTGTGGGGCGGGAGGCGAGGACGATGCGCTGGTGGGTGGTCGATGCTTGTGACATGGAAGCGTCTCCTTGATCGTTGAGTGGGACCTATAGGAAGCAGACTCTTTTGAAGGGGGTGTGTTCGATGTTTTTGCCGTTGGACCGCGGCGCCGCTTTCGCGAGTAAGCCCGCTCCCACAGGGCACTGTGGTGGACATAGATATTGATGCCCCCCCGGAACAGTGTGGGAGCGGGCTTGCTCGCGAAAGCAATCGTACAGACGCCACATTTCCCGAGCACAAACAAAAATGCCAGGCGCGATGCCTGGCATTGTGTGTAGCCCATCCCGTCCGGGATGGCGAGTCAGAACGGCAGTTTCATGCCCGGCGGCAGTTGCATGCCAGCGGTCATGCCGGACATTTTGTCCTGGCTGTTGGCTTCGATCTTGCGCACTGCGTCATTGACGGCGGCGGCGAACAGGGCTTCGAGCATTTCCTTGTCGTCTTCGCTCAGGCCTTCGACCACGCTCGGGTCGATGCTGACACGCTTGATGTCGTGGCGACCGGTCATGACCACGGTCACCATGTCGCCGCCGGACTTGCCGGTGACTTCGGCGTTGGCCAGTTCTTCCTGCATCTTGGCCATTTTTTCCTGCATCTGCTGCGCCTGCTTCATCAGGCCGGCCATGCCACCTTTCATCATGGGAATCACCTCGAAAGTACTTGGATAAACACCGCGCCCGGCCCGTTCGGCCTGGCGCTTTCAGTTATGAGCCCTGGGTCACCGGGGCCTCGACAGGTTCGATAGTATCGTGACGGACCACAGCGCCGAACTGTTGCATCATTTGCTGGATGAACGGATCACCGTGGATCGACTCCTCGGCTTCGCGCTGACGGTCGGCACGGCGGCGGGACGCAGCCTGGGCCGGCGTCTCCTGCTCAGGCTTGATCAGCTCGATGCTCAGCGTCAGGGTGCGCTGGTGATACTGGTTCAACGCATCGTTGAGGCGGCGCTGCTGCGTGGCGTTGAACAGCGCGCTGTGGGCCGGGTCCAGGTGCAGCAGCCAGTGGTCGCCCTCCACGGAGATCAGCGTGCAGTTGGCGGCAATGCTGCCGGTCATGCCGGTAATCGGCAGTTTCGGGAACAGCTCCAGCCATTGCAGGGCCAGCCCGGTGGCCGGCATCGCCGCCGGTTCAGGCTCGGGCTCCGGAGCCGGCTCCGCGGTATGTTCGCTGGCCAACTCGTCCAGATAGCTGTAGGCCGAATCCATGTCCGGCTCGATGTAATCCTCGTCCAGTGGCGGCTCATCATCCAGGTCCATGCCCGGCGTGGCGACATCAACGTCCGCCACCGTGGGCTCAGGCACCGGTGCGGCCACCCACTCGGGTGCGTCGGGTACCACGCTGTCGGGCGTGGGCATGGGCATCGGCGGCAGCTCGGGTTGCTCAGCGACGGTTTCCAGCACCGGCTCCACGGCGGGCTGCTGGACGACCTGGGCCTCGACCGGATCGTTCCAGGGCAGGTCGACCACTGCTTCAGCGACTGGCTGCGGCAAGGCCTCGACGACCGGCTCAGGCTCGGGTTCAGGCGCCGCGACGACAGGCACCGGGGCCGGTTGCGCCACCGCTGCCGGGGCAGAGGCCACTGCCGGCGCAACGACGGGCGCGGCAGCCACTGGCTTGGTGGAATCAGCTGTGGCCTGGCTGATCCCCACTGGCTTTAGCGGTTGCCTCGGGGCGTTTTCCGTGTCGGCCGGCCGGAACGCGAGCATTCGCAGCAGCACCATTTCGAAACCACCGCGCGGATCCGGTGCCAGCGGCAGGTCACGACGGCCGATCAGCCCCATCTGGTAATAGAACTGCACGTCTTCGGCCGGCAGTGCCTGAGCCAGGGCCAGCACCCGATCGCGGTCGCCATGGCCGTTGTCGACCCCCTCGGGCAAAGCCTGGGCGATGGCGACACGGTGCAATACGTTGAGAATTTCCGAAAGCACGCCATTCCAGTCCGGCCCCTGCTCGGCCAGGTGACGCACCGCTTCGAGCAACGCCTTGGCGTCGCCGTCGATCAGCGCATGCAATACGTCGTAGACCTGGCCGTGGTCGAGGGTGCCAAGCATGGCCCGCACATCGGCGGCCATGACCTTGCCTTCACCAAAGGCAATGGCCTGGTCGGTCAGGCTCATGGCGTCACGCATCGAACCATCGGCGGCGCGGCCCAGCAGCCACAGCGCATCGTCTTCGAACGGTACGTTCTCGACAGCCAACACGTGGGTCAGATGCTCGACCACCCGCTCGGGGGTCATGTTCTTGAGGGAGAACTGTAGGCAGCGGGACAAAATGGTTGCAGGAAGCTTCTGCGGGTCGGTGGTCGCCAGGATGAACTTGACGTAGGGCGGCGGCTCCTCGAGGGTCTTGAGCAGCGCATTGAAGGAGTGGCTGGACAGCATGTGCACTTCGTCGATCAGGTAGACCTTGAAGCGCCCACGGCTGGGTGCGTACTGCACGTTGTCGAGCAGTTCACGGGTGTCTTCGACCTTGGTGCGGCTGGCGGCGTCGATCTCGATCAGGTCGACGAAACGGCCTTCGTCGATTTCCCGGCATACCGAGCACTCGCCACACGGCGTCGAGGTAATACCGGTTTCACAGTTCAGGCACTTGGCGATGATCCGCGCGATGGTGGTCTTGCCGACGCCGCGCGTGCCGGTGAACAGGTAGGCGTGATGCAGCCGCTGGCTGTCCAAGGCATTGATCAGGGCCTTGAGCACATGGGTCTGGCCGACCATTTCGCGGAACGAGCGCGGACGCCATTTACGTGCAAGAACCTGATAACTCATCGAAAACCATCGCCACTGGAAAGCAGAAGCGGCTAATGCTAGCGGAGCAGGGGCGAAATTGCATCCGGTGTGCTCGTCTAATCTGTCTAAGCTTGGGTCAGAGCACGATTGTCGGCAGGATTTTGCACCATCAGGAGAGTTTATGCGTTCGGCCATGGGGGCTTTGCTGCTAATAGGTTCAGGGTGTTTTGCAGGCGAAATTCCGTTGCGTTTCGCCATTACCGACAGTTGGGCCATGCCCATGGTGCAGACTGAAGATGGTCGCCCGATCCAGGGCATCATCCCCGACGTAATGACCCGCCTGGCGACTCAGGTGGGGATGCCGGCGCAGTTTCATGTGCTGGCCCGCGCTCGACTGGACAATGCCATGAAACACGGCGAAGTCGACGTACGGTGTTATGTCACCCCCGAATGGGTAAAGGATACGGGTGGCAATTACCTGTGGAGCGTCCCGCTGTTTTTCCAGCGCGACGTGCTGGTGGGCACGGCCAGCGCCCCCAAGGTGGTGACGCCCGCCACCCTGCCCCACCAACCGGTCGGGACGGTGCTCAGTTATACCTACCCGACCTTGCAGCCGTTATTCGACGGCGGGCATCTGCGACGTGACGATGCACGCAGCCAGGAACAAGTCCTTGCCAAGCTTCTGGCCGGGCGCTATCGCTACGCGGTGAGCAATCAATGGGCGCTGGACTGGTTCAATCAACAGCATCCCCCGGACCGGCAACTGCGTGCCGTGGCGGTTCTCCAGGAGCGCGTGCTGGGCTGTTATGTGCGCGATGATCCAAACATTCCAGCACAACGCATTCTGCGCACCTTATTGAAGATGAAAACGTCGGGGGAAATCGACGCGATCATCCAGCGCTACACCGGACATAAAGAGTCGTCGGGGGCCGGATCCGATTCGCCCTGAACGTCCGACTGATGCTGCCATTGCGGCGGCGAAACAAATCCCCTCACCCAGCCAGGCACCTGGTCGGGTGGCATGGGTCGGGCGATGAAATAGCCTTGGGCCACTTCGCAGCCCAGGCGCAGCAGCAATTGACCATGCTCCAGGCTGTCCAGTCCCTCCGCCACCACCTGGCGACCAAACGCCCTGGCCAAACCGATGACCGCTTCGGTCAGCGCCAGATCATCGCGGTCATTGAGGATGTCGCGGACAAAGGTCTTGTCGATCTTGATGGTCTGCGTGCGCAGGTGTTTGAGGTCATTGAGCGAACAGTATCCCGTGCCGAAACCGCCCAGGGAAAACCCCACGCCCAAGGCCTGGCACGCCTGGAGACAGGCGCTGACGTGGGCAAGGTTTTCCACCGCCAAGGATTCAACGATCTGCAGATCCAGCATACGCGGCGACACCGCCGGGTGCCGTTGCAACACCTGCCGTAACCGCTCGACGAAATCCGCCCGCTGGAAATGCCGCGCCGAGATATTGATGCTCACCGGCCAGACTTGCCCTGCATGCTGCCATTGCTGCAACTGAATCAGCACCTGCTCCATGACCCACTCACCGATCTCGACGATCAGGTCGGTTTCCTCCACCAGAGGCAGGAACTCCCGGGGCGGCACCAGGCCTCGTTGTGGGTGTTTCCAGCGCAGCAGCGCTTCGAGCCCCACCACCGTGCCATGGCGCATGTTGACCTTGGGCTGGAAATGCAGGCGCAATTCGTTACCGGCCATGGCCTGCCGCACCCGCTCGACAGTCTGATAAGTGGCCCGCACTTCCTGGTCCCGGGACACGTCGAACAAATGAAAGCGATTGCGGCCGCTCTGCTTGGCCACGTACATCGCCTGGTCAGCGTGACGCAACAAGGTATCGGCGTCTTCGTTGTCACCGGGAAACAGGGTGACGCCAATGCTGGCGAAAACCTTGATGACCTTGCCATCAATGGCATACGGCATGGAGACGGCAATCAGCACCCGGTTCAACGCGGCATGCAATTCCTCCAGCCCGCATACATGGCGCAGTACCAGCACAAACTCATCGCCAGCCAACCGCGCCACCACATCCTCCCCGCGCACGATGCTGCGCAGACGCCGGGCGACCTCCACCAGCAACTGATCACCACTGGCGTGGCCGTGACCGTCGTTCACGGCCTTGAAGCCATCCAGGTCGAGCATACACACCGCCAGAGGCAAGCTCTGCGCCCTGGAAAATGCCAGGGCCTGATCCAGCAGGTCGGACAGGTAGGTGCGGTTGGGCAACCCGGTCAACACATCGTGACCGACCCGCCATTGCAGCGAATGCAACAACTGACGCTTCTCGCTGACATCAAAACGAATCGCCAGATAGCGTTCGATCCGACCGGTCGCATCGTCGATCACCGGCACCAGGGTGGTATCGACCCAATGCAGCGTACCGTCCTTGGCCCGGTTGCAAATCTCACCCTTCCAGACCTGCCCCAGGGCGATGGTGCGCCACATGGCGCTGAAGAACTCGTCCGGATGCTGACCGGAGTTGATCAGGCGATGATTAGCCCCCAACAGCTCATCGCGCGGGTAGCCAAAAAGCTTACAGAACTGGTCGTTGACGTAGGTAATGCGCCCGCTCAGATCGGTTTCAGAAAAAATCGCGGCGGCATCAACGGCTCTGCGGTACTTCTTATCCATCGAAGCAGTCATCCATGAGTCAGGCTCATTTGTCGCGCGCGGTTGCAACGCCCCAGGACAGGCGAAAAATCAACTAGGCTCAAACACCTTGAGATACGCTGGAGCGCGGGCCGTGGCGGTGCTATCTGAAGGCGCCAAGCATCGCCCTGTGTACAACAAGAAAACGCAAGGCTCGCCTTTTTCGCACATCCAGGCTTCTGAAGCAGGTCACCAAATGCCCGTGCCAAAGGCCGATTCTACGAAACACATCACATTTTGCAAAGCAAGGTGATGGATCGTGCGGTTGCCTAATGCGAAAATCTATCGTTAAGTTCTTGATTCTAAATGGGAATTAAGCGATGCAAATTTCAAGTTTGGGTCCAGCCATCAGACGCTATCGCAAAGTAGCGGGGCTTACTCAGGCTGAACTTGGCGAAAAAACCGGTTTTGACCCCAAAACCATCAGCCGCTTCGAAACCGGCACCTACACCCCGAGCATCGAAGCCTTGGTCTTGCTTGCCGACAAACTGGATGTGCAGCTCAAAGCATTTTTTGCCGACATGGACGACGAGGACGAACAGCGAGCGTACCTGTTTGGCGTCATACACAGAGCCACCGCGAAGGATCTGGGGAAGCTGATTGCGGCGGTAGATCAGGCACTGTCGAAGCCTTGAAGCAGGCATGAAAAAAGAGGAATTCGGACTGTCGGTGTGCGACGGATCGGGGCCCTCTTGGGCTTTTTTTGCTTGCTCGCTATCCAGCGCTGTTGAAAGGCTAACTGTCACAGATTCCGAAGCGAGATCACGCTCGGCGGCAGGTGTAAGGCGGTATTCAGTCATGCGTTGCCAGCATTCTCTTTTTGAACGCATCGGGATCGAATGGGCGAGGTTTTCCACTGGCCTCACCCTCTTTCAGGGCGGACCGGATAGCCTCAAGTTCGGCGCTACGCTCCTGCTCGCGCCGAATCAGATCGCGAATGTATTCGCTGTCATTGGTGTAGTGACCTGCTTCGATCTGAGCCTTGATCCAGCCGTCCTGTTGGTCGGTGACGGTGATGGTTTTTCGAACGGTACCCATGATGAGCCTCCGGGAAAATGATCGACTCACGCGAAATTATCATACTATTGGTGCGATATCGAGCATGACCACTACAGGGTCCCGTGCGCAAATCCTTTAACCCCAAGCCAAAAAGCCCCACCGCGCGGCGAAAGCAAGGGGGGGCTTTTTGCTTTCCATCAGGCAGCAGAAAACATCGACCGGTAATCGGTCAACAAAACAAAAAAGTAGATAAAGGAATTCGACAAACCTTGCGAACGAAGGCTTGGGCGTTATGGAGGCAACCCCACCAGCCACACCCCGGCACACAATGTTCCCGCTGTGGCTGCTTCCTTCCGGATCTGACCAGGTTCACGGGTAATCGTTGCGGGGGGACCGATGGGGTCACCATAACGACGCCCGCCTGACGGCGAGCCGCGCCATTGTACCTATCTGACGAGAAGTTACAACCGTTCGCGCCGGATTAAAAAACTGAAGATGTTCAAGCACTTGCCTGTGAGAACAAAGCGGCTCCCACACGTCGAGCGGTTACAGCAACACTTGGTCAGCCCGGCCGCCCTCCTCCTGAATTACCAGATGGATGAAATGCAGCTTGGTGATCACCGCAGCCGGTACGACGAACGGGTAGAAATCCGGTTGGCCCATGCTGCGCGACAGTTCGTTGAGCATGCCGGCCAGTTCGATCCAGGCGTTGACGAACGAGAGGAAGGCCACGCCACCAGTGTGTTCGGGATCGAACAAGGTCTCGGGCGGGAACGGCTGGTAGTCGAAATCCATGTCCCCGGCGCTCATACCGAAACCCAGGGCCGTGTCCACCGCGTCCATCATGTGCAGGTAATGCGCCCAGGTTTCCGCCCAGTCTTCCCAGGGATGCATGGTCGCGTAGGCGCTGACGTAGTGGGTTTGCCAGTCCAGCGGCGCGCCTTGCTGATAGTGGCGCTCCAGGGCTTCGGTATAACTGGCTCGCTCGTCGCCAAACTGCTCGCGAAAGGCATCGAGCCAATGGCTGTTGGCGATCAACCGGTCCCAATAGTAGTGCCCCACTTCATGGCGAAAATGTCCGAGCAAGGTGCGATATGGCTCACGCATCTGCTGGCGCACATGCTCACGGTGGGCATCGTCCGCCTCTTTGATGTCGAGGGTGACCAAGCCGCTGGCGTGGCCGGTGGTCGGAGGCGTGCCGTCTAGATCGACGCCGATGAAATCGAAGGCCAGGCCCTCACTTTCACTGACGGTTTTTGGAATGACCGGCAAACCAAGGGTGATCAGTTGCGCCACCAGCCGGCGCTTGGCGGTTTCGACTTTGCACCAGCGTTCGGGGTTTTCCGGGATCGACAGGTCGGGAATGGTGCGGTTCAGGCTGCAGGCGATGCACAAAGTGTCGTGCCCACTGGCCGGCAGCAACCAATTGCAGGCCGCCGGGGTGTCGAGGTTGGCGCAACGGCGGAACAACCCGGCTTGCGGATCGGCGTCCAGCGTCCAGGTGCCGGGTTGCTCCGCGGGTTGCAGGGACGACAACCGGCTTTGCTCCGGTTGATAACCCAGCGCTGCCAGGCAGGCCAGGCACTGGCTGTTGCGGAAAAACAGCGACTGACCGCAACGGCACGGCCAGATTTTGCTGTTCCGCGAGCGATCGCCCGTAAAGGGCGCGGCGATGCGTGAACTCAGTTGCTCGAAGAAGCGGTACATGGTGATCTCCCGGGGGCCTGCAAGACTAGATCACCCGCCGTGTGTGATCGTTCCCACGCTTGCAGCACCAGCGTCCGATAAGCCATGGCGAGAGTACTGATCTTGAAGCCTGGCGTCCTCTTGCGATGAACGGCGCCTGGAACTGTCATTCCTGACAGTAGACGCTCCCGCCCCGGCGCGTATTAATGATTCCTTCCTCCCTGCGCCTCTACTGTTTTATTGGCAGCCCCTCAAACGTCGAGGTGTTTTCCCATGGAAAAGCGATTCCCCCCACGCTATTCGCCCAGCAGCACGCCTTCAGCCGATCCACTTGACCCGCCCTGGTTGCCTAACTGGACGCTGCCCGTGGAGGGCTATGACGCCGGCATTCCAGCCAGGCTGGTGGAGGGCGGATTGCTTTGCGTCGTCGACCCCTGGTTTAACATGGAGGTTGGTGACGGCTTCAGCTTCTACTGGAGTGACAGCACAGCGCCGGTCTGGAGCACCACCATCGACCTGAACCAGAAAGGTCAGCGGCTGACGTTCCGTATCGATGAGGGGCACATCGTCAGCGGCGATGCTTTTCCGGTGTTCTACAGCGTGCTGCGCGTCGCCGCAACGCAGCCAATAGAGTCGCAGCCGCAGTGGAAGCTTTTGGTCAAACTCGACCGGCCTGGTGGTTACGATCCGGACCAAGGCACCCCAGGCCACTCGGGATTGAAATACTCGATTCCCCAGGACATCCTCGACCACGGGGTCGGTCCCGAGGAGGCCGCAGCCGGCGTGCCGATCACCATCAAGCCATACGATAACATGCGCCGCAGAGACCGGATCAACGTGGCCTGGGGCACTCAAAATGTCTATCACACGGTGACCGCTGCTGAGGAAAATACAGAGATCACCATCACCATCCCCAAGGAGATCATCGAGCTGGCCGAGGACAGCGATGGCATCGCCGTGGCCTATCAGGTGGTGGATGAATGCGGCAATTACCCGGGCGGGTACTGGCGCTGGTCGGCGGTGACCTATGTGCTGGTGGATGTGAACAACAACCGCCTCGATCCGCCGCTGGTGCTGGTCAACGGCTTTCCCGTCAGGGAGATTGACCTTGAGGTGTTGGCCGGGGACCCGGTCACCGTGCGTGTCACCGCAACTCGCTACGAACACGCCGTGGGCGATCTCTTGCGCCTGACCTGGCGCGGTACCGCCGCCGACAGTTCGCCGGTGGACGTCGGCCCGCTGGAGCAAACGGTCGACACCATTCCCTACTACTACGATTTCACCATCCCCCATGCCGATGTCGCGGCGATCGCCAGGGGACGGGCCTCGGTAAGCTACGTGAGGATCCGAAATGGCGAAAAAGACCTGCCCTCGAAAAGCGAACCCGTGACCGTGATCGGCGATCCCCGCCAATACCTGGCCCCGGAGATCGTGGAGGCCGTGGGCGGAACGCTGGATCCGGACCTGAATTTCTACACCCTGTCCGTTCCTTACTACCCAGGACGTGCCGACGGCGACGAGATCATCATCATCTGCGACGGTCGCACCGCCACCACGCTGCCGACCTACCATGAAGTGACCGCCATCGTAAGCGGGGAGGCGGTCGGCGCGCCCGTGTTGGCGAACTTGGCCAAAGAGCAGGTCAAGCGGCTCGATGGTGGCTCGCTCACTGTGTACTACAGCGTGAACGGCCAACCCGAATCGGAGTCTCTGGTATTGAGCGTGGGCGTTGCGGCGCCCTCGCTGCCTATCCCGACGGTGGTGGAAGCGCCCAACGACGTGTTGGACCCGGACGATGTCAATCCGTTGATTGGCGTGAACGTTCACGCGACCCATACCGCGACGATTCCCGATGATGTGGTCGTCCTGCGCTGGCGCGGCTCGTCGAGCAGTGCCCCGGACCAGACCAGACTCTTGACCGGCAACACGGCAGGCAAACTGGTGCCGTTTACCGTGCCATTCAGGTACGTGACCGAGAACCTCAACGGCACGGTGGATGTGAGCTATTCCGTTACGCGTGGCACGACTTTGCTGGGCAACTCCATCGTCCGACACCTGACGGTGGGTTCGGCCCTGGACCTCACCGCCCCCTCGGTAGAAGAGGCCAATGGCGCGAGCCTGAACCCGGTCGATGCCAAGGACACACTGACCGTCGTCGTGCCGACCAACGCCGCGCTGCTGCCCGACGACAAACTGAAAGTCACCTGGACCGGCGCGCCGGGCACACCGGCCGAGGGTTCGCACACCTCGGGTGACTGGCCGGTCAGGGATGGATGGAAGGTTCCGATCAGCAACAGCGTGGTGGCGTTCAGTATGGGGAAAGCGGTGACGGTTAGTTATACGGTGATCCAGAACGGCGTGGAGTCGCCGCCGTCGGATGCGTTTGCCTTGAATGTGCAGGCGATGCCTGTGGCGAGCCTGACGATGCCGTTGATTCCGCAGGCGGCGCAAGGTGGGATTGGCAGCGTGCTGGATCTGGGTAGCTTCGCCGGTGATACCCGCGTCACTGTCGCGCCCTGGCCGTTAATCGCGACGGGTCAGCGGGTTTGGCTGAAGTGTGAAGGGACTGCTGCGAGCAATGGTGCGGATTACACGATTGCGCTGCTCTCTGACTCAGAGGTTAGTTCGGGCCAAGTGACTGCCGGGCTTTCCACGCCGCTGCCACGGAGCGAGCTTGAGAAGCTGCGCGATGGTTCTGAGCTCAAGGTTGTGCTGTTGGTGACGTTCAATCGCACCGGTAATCAGAGTGAGGCTGTTACCTTTCCGTTGCGCATTTATACCGTCAATGCACTTGAACTGATTGCACCGACTCTCACCGATATCTCTGACAGCCAAGGCTCGATTGTCGATGGGACCACGGTCGAGACCAGTGTGACCGTCACCGGAACCGGCAACAGCGGTCAACAGATTCAACTGATGGATGGTGCCGCCGACATTGGTAACCCGATCAATATTCCCGACAACAGCACAAACTGGACATCCCGGCTTTCAGAGCTGACCCCAAAAGCCTACGAACTCAAGGCCAGGGCACTCTATGGCACGGGCATACCGGACTCAGCAGTGCTGCGCTTCAATGTACAGGCACCTACGCCGGAGCTGGTGTTCAACACTGCTCCGGTGACCTTGAGCGGCAAGGTTTATATGGTTCACGGGTATCCGAATCTGCCCGCCTTCGGTGACGGTACCGCGGTCCTTCATCAAGCCTCCGGAGGAGTGCCCGGTTACAGCTACAGTTCCAGTGAGCCTGGGGTCGCTGCGGTCGATGAAAACGGTTGGGTCACCGTGCGCAGAAACGGCGCCACCGCCATCACGGCGACAGACAGTGCCAAACAATCGAAAAGCTACACCGTGTATGTGAGCGGAGTCATTGTGTGTCAGGGCTTGGGCAACAATGACTGGACCGGGGCGAGCAACACCGCCGCTAACAATGGAATGCGCTTGCCTTCCATGGTCGAAATGCGGGAAATATGGGATACCTACGGCAGTGGCTGGCCAATAACGGAAAACAGGTTCTACTGGTCCCGCGACCAGGCATCGAGTGGTATCGGCGGTCGATACTACTTTGTGAAGAATCTGATCACAGGCGCGGAGGACAAATTAAAAGACCAAGGGGGCCCCTTCCCGGTGGCAGCACTCGTTGTAGGGCTCAAATGAATCGCCCGGACGCCACACCGCCCGAGCAAAACATCCCCATGTAGCAAGAGGATCTAT
Source organism: Pseudomonas sp. NFACC39-1 (assembly GCF_900110355.1). Lineage (NCBI taxonomy): Bacteria > Pseudomonadati > Pseudomonadota > Gammaproteobacteria > Pseudomonadales > Pseudomonadaceae > Pseudomonas > Pseudomonas sp. NFACC39-1. Next base: position 16,929 of record NZ_FODL01000013.1, read on the forward strand.
CCCCGCAGGGACGGGCAGATAGATCCCCTCGCCACAAAAGCTTGAGTGCTGTCCGGCGAAGTGTTCACGGCTAAACCGTGATGCCATGCTTACTCAAAAACGCCACAAACGCCTCTTCATCCAGCACCGTAAGCCCCAGCTCATTGGCCTTGGTCAGCTTCGACCCTGCCCCCGGCCCGGCAACGACGCAATGGGTTTTCGCCGACACGGAACCGGCCACCTTGGCCCCCAGGCTTTCCAGTTTGTCTTTGGCGACATCGCGACTCATCAGCTCCAGCGACCCGGTCAGCACCCAGGTGTGCCCCGCTTCAGGCAGGCCTTCGACGACTTTTTTCTCGCTCTGCCAGTGCATGCCGAAATCCTGCAACTGCTTCTCGGCGGCTTCGGCCTGCTGGCGGTTATCGACGACAGTGAAGAACTCGCGCACGGCGTTGGCCTGTTTTTCCGGCAGGGCCTGGCGCATGTCCAGCCAGTCGGCGTTCATCACGGCCTGGAGTGAGCCAAATTTGTCCGCCAGTTTCTGCGCCCCGCCCGGCCCGACCGAAGGGATGTTCAGCTTGTCCAGGAAACCGCCCAGGGTGGTGCTGGCGGAGAACTCGGCGCCCAGTTCGCCCTGGTCCTGGATCTCCAGGCCATGGCGCAGCAAGCCCTCGATCACCTGACGGTTGTGCGAGTCTTCGAAGAAGCTGTGGATCTCGTGGGCCACTTCCAGGCCGACGTCCGGCAAGTACGTGAGCACTTGAGGCAGGGCCGCTTGCACACGCTCCAGTGAACCGAGGGAGCGGGCCAGGACCTTGGCGGTTTCCTCACCCACGTCCGGGATGCCGAGGGCGTAGATGAAACGCGCCAGGCTCGGCTTCTTGCTGTCGACGATGGCCGACAACAGGTTCTTGCTCGACAGTTCGGCGAAACCTTCCAGGTCGACCACTTGCTCGAAGGTCAAGGCATACAGATCGGCAGGCGAACCCACCAACCCCTCGTCCACCAACTGTTCGACGCTCTTCTCGCCCAGGCCTTCGATGTCCATGGCCCGGCGCGACACGAAATGAATGATTGCCTGCTTGAGCTGTGCGCCACAGGCCAGACGCCCGACGCAACGGTATACCGCGCCTTCGCTGATGGTTTCGCGGCCCTTGCTGCGCTTGATCAGTTGCGTGCGCTCCACATGGGAGCCACACACCGGGCACTGTTGCGGGATTTCAACGGCGCGGGCGTTTTCCGGGCGACGCTCGGTGACCACTTGCACCACTTGCGGGATCACGTCGCCGGCACGGCGGATAATCACCGTGTCCCCGATCATCAGGCCCAGGCGCGCCACTTCGTCCATGTTGTGCAGCGTGGCGTTGGCCACGGTCACGCCGGCCACCTTGACCGGCTTGAGTCGTGCAACGGGTGTCACGGCGCCGGTGCGGCCGACCTGGAACTCGACGTCCAACAGTTCGGTGAGTTCTTCGCTGGCCGGGAATTTATGGGCGATGGCCCAGCGCGGTTCCCGGGCGCGGAAACCCAGCTCGCGTTGGGAGGCGATGCTGTTGACCTTGAACACCACGCCGTCGATTTCGTAAGGCAGCGCGTTACGCCGCTCGCCGATGTCGCGGTAGTAATCCAGGCACTCGTCGATGCCGTGGGCCCGTTTCAATTCGCGGCTGATGGGCAGGCCCCAGGCTTTGAGCTGCTTGAGATTGCCGATGTGGGTGTCGGCAATGTCCGCGGTCACCTGGCCGATGCCATAGCAGCAGAATTCCAGGGGACGATTGGCGGTGATCTTCGAATCCAGCTGGCGCAAGCTGCCCGCGGCCGCGTTGCGCGGATTGGCGAAGGTCTTGCCGCCCGCCTCCAGTTGCGTGGCGTTGAGACGCTCGAAGCCGGCCTTAGACATGTACACCTCGCCGCGCACTTCAAGCACTGGCGGCCAGCCACTGCCCTGCAGCTTGAGGGGGATGTTGCGCACCGTGCGTACGTTGACGCTGATGTCTTCGCCGGTGGTGCCGTCGCCGCGCGTGGCACCGCGCACCAGCAGGCCGTCCTGGTACAACAGGCTGACCGCCAGGCCGTCGAGCTTCGGCTCACAGCTGTACTCCACCGCCGCACCACCGCCCAGCAAGTCGCCCATGGGCAGGTCGAGGCCTTCGGTCACCCGGCGGTCGAATTCACGCATCGTGGTTTCGTCGAAGGCGTTGCCCAGGCTGAGCATCGGGATTTCGTGGCGGACCTGGCTGAAGGCCGACAGTGCCACACTGCCGACACGCTGGGTCGGGGAGTCGCTGGTCACAAGTTCAGGATGCTGTTCTTCCAGGGCCTTGAGCTCATGGAACAGACGGTCGTACTCGGCGTCCGGGATGCTCGGTTCGTCGAGGACGTGGTAGCGGTAGTTGTGCTGATCCAGCTCGGTACGCAGCTGTTGGATGCGGGTTTCGACGGCAGTCATGGATGTTCTCTCATAAAGCAAAAGAGCAGCCTAGGCTGCTCATTCTCAATACTTCGATCGCTGGTAGGAACTGTAGGAGCTGTAGGAGCTGTCGAGTGCAACGAGGCTGCGATCTTTTTTCCCCGGACACTAGCGTCTCAAGCCAAAGATCGCAGCCTTCGGCAGCTCCTACAGGGCCTGCGATCTTTGGCCTCAGCGTTTCTGGGTCAACGCCCGGCGTTCGAATTCGACGATGCGCTGGCGGTAGTGTTCGATGGTCTGGGCAGTCAGCACGCTGCGCTGGTCGTCCTTGAGCTCGCCGTTGAGTTCCTGGGACAGCTTGCGCGCCGCGGCCACCATCACGTCAAAGGCCTGCTTGGGATGACGCGGACCTGGCAGGCCGAGGAAGAAGCTCACCGCCGGGGTGCTGAAATGGTCGATGTCGTCCAGGTCGAACACGCCTGGCTTGACCGCGTTGGCCATGGAGAACAGCACCTCGCCGTTGCCGGCCATGCTTTCATGACGGTGGAAAATGTCCATCTCGCCAAAACGCAGGCCGCTCTCCAGGATGTTCTGCAACAGCGCCGGGCCCTTGAAGCCGGCTGGGTCGCGGCAGATCACGCTGATCACCAGCACTTCCTCGGCCTGGGCCTGGTCCTTGTCGCCGCGCACGGGTTTGTTCTCGTCCGGGAAGTCGTCGTCGCGGCTGCTGAAGCTCGGGCCGCCGTCCAGGTCGAGATTGAGGTTCAGGTCGCCCTGGGACGGTTCGCTGTTGCGCTTGCCGCGTTTGGAACCCGACTCCCGTGGCTCGCGCACTGGCGCGCTCATCGATGGCAGGTCGTGCTCATCCAGTTGCGGCTCCTTATGGGTATCCAGCACCCGGGGCGGGCCCAACAGCTCGGCATTGCCATCATCATCCGGCAGGTTCGACAGGCTGCGGTCGAGGCGAAACTTGAGTTTCCCCTTGCCGCCGCGCATGCGGCGCCAGCCGTCGAAAAGAATACCGGCAATGACAATAATGCCGATGACGATCAGCCACTCGCGCAGACCGATTTCCATGTAATCCCGTGCCTCTATAAAAATGCTGAAAAATAAGGGGCTTAGCTATGTGCAAACCGCTTTAAAACGTGGCGCCAACTCTATGTTCTGAATGGCGTTTTGCCCACGCATACGAAAAATTGACATTAAACTAGCATGACCCGCAGCTACAAGCTACAAGCGGCAAGCCACAAGCCGCCTCACTTGCAGCTTGCCGCTCGCGCTTGGAGCTAACTGTCCACCATCGCCATCGCCTCCTCCACATCCACCGCCACCAGACGCGAGCAACCCGGCTCATGCATGGTCACGCCCATCAACTGGTCGGCCATTTCCATGGCTATCTTGTTGTGGGTGATGTAGATGAACTGCACCGTTTCAGACATCTCTTTTACCAGGCGTGCATAGCGCCCCACGTTGGCGTCGTCCAGCGGCGCGTCCACCTCATCGAGCATGCAGAACGGCGCCGGGTTCAATTTGAAAATGGCAAAAACCAGGGCCAGTGCCGTCAGCGCTTTTTCGCCCCCGGAGAGCAAATGGATGGTGCTGTTCTTCTTGCCAGGGGGGCGCGCCATGATGGTCACCCCTGTATCGAGTAAATCTTCGCCCGTCAGTTCCAAGTAAGCGCTGCCGCCACCGAAAACTTTCGGGAAAAGTGCCTGTAAACCGCCGTTGATCTGATCAAAGGTATCCTTGAAGCGATTACGGGTTTCCTTGTCGATCTTGCGGATGACGTTTTCCAGGGTCTGCAACGCTTCCACCAGATCGTCGTTCTGGGCATCCAGATAGCGCTTGCGCTCGGACTGCTGCTGGTACTCGTCGATGGCCGCCAGGTTGATGGCGCCCAGACGCTGAATGCGGACGGCGATGCGTTCCAGCTCTTCTTCGGCGTCTTTCTCGTTGGCCCCGGCCAGCAACGTGGCGAGCACGCCGTCGAGGTCGTAGCCGTCCTCGAGCAACTGATCCTGCAAGGCTTTGCGGCGCACCGTCAGGGCCTGCCATTCCATGCGTTGCTGTTCCATCTGACTGCGGATCAGTTGGGATTGCTGTTCGGCCTGGCTGCGGCGCTTTTCGGCGTCGCGCAGTTCGCGGTCGGCGTCTTCCAGGGCAATTTGCGCAGTCTTGAGCTCTTCATCAACGCTCATGCGCTTGTCGAGCAACTCTTCGAGTTTGAGGCGCAACTCTTCCAGCGGCGCTTCGCCCTCCTCCAGGTTCAGGCTCAGTTGCTCGCGTTTTTCGGTCAGGCGCTCGGACTGCATTTCCAGCCGTTCCAACGCCTGGCGCGTGGAATCGTACTGCGCCTTGAGCGAGCCCAGGCGCACCGCCAACTGATGGGCGTGATCCTTATGCTGGCGCGCATCCTGACGCACCCGATCGAGGCGTTCACGCAGACTGTCGCGCTGAGCCAGCAGCAACTCGCGCTGCTCGGTGTCCACGGCCATGGCATCGAGGGCTTCCTGCAGTTGCAGGCGCGCCTCACCGATTTGCTCATGCTCCAGCGCCCGTTGCTCGCCCAGCTCGGCGATTTCTTCCTCAAGGCGCGTGCGGCGCAAGGCCAGTTGTTCAACCTTGGCCTTGCCGGCGGACAGCTGCGCTTTGAGTTCGCCCTGCTGGCGTGCTTCGTCCTGCAACAGCCGACGCAAGTGTTCGCGACCATTCTCCTGCTGGCGCTGTTGTGCCCGCAGATTCTGTAATTCGGTTTCCAGGGCTTCGACGCTCGCTTCGCGTTCCTCGCGCTCGGCGCTCAGGCGCTGGATTTCCTGGCCCCGGGCGAGCATGCCGCTCTCGGCTTCACTGGCCCGGCGCACCCGCAGGAAATGCCGACCGACCCAATAGCCGTCCCGGCTGATCAGGCTTTCACCGGCCGCCAGCTGTCCGCGCAAGGCCAAAGCCTGTTCAAGGCTGTCCACCGGCTTCACCTGCCCCAACCAGGGAGACAGGTCGACCTGGGCCTCGACTTTATCCAGCAAGCTGCCCGGCACCCGCACGCCATCACCAGCGGGGCTGAGCAGGCGCAGATCGCCCTGGGTGAAGCCCGACAGATCGAAGCCTGCGAAGTCATCCACCAGCACCGCTTGCAGATCGGCGCCCAGCACGGTTTCCACCGCCAGCTCCCAGCCGGCATCGACCTTCAGGCCTTCAGCCAGTCGCGGGCGCTCGGCCAGATGCTGGTCGCGCAGCCATTCGGCGGTGCCGGTGCCGGGGTCCAGCGCGGCTTGCTGCAAAGCCTCCAGCGAAGCCAGACGGCCATTGAGGCGCTGCAATTCGCCCTGGGCCTGCTGCTGATTCTGCAGAGCCAGTTGCAAAGCCTGGCGCAGTTGCTCGAGCCGTTCGACCTGGGCATCTTCGCTGGCCTGCAAGTCTTCAAGGGTCGCTTCGCTGGCAGCCAGTTGTTCGCTCAGTTCGACAATCGCCGCGTCTTCGGGGTCCGCCGCGAGCAAGGCGCGCTCTTCGGCCAAACGGCGCTGACGCTCGGCCAGGCGTTCCATGCTGGCTTCCAGTTGCTGGATGCGCGACTGCTGGACTTCGGCCTGACGCCGCGGCTCGGCAGAGCTCAGGTTGAAACTGTCCCACTGCTCCTGCCAGCCGTGCATGCTCAGCTCGGCTTCTTCCAGGGCGGCGGCAGCCTCTTCGGCGGCGGCGCTGGTGAGTTCCTGTTCCGGCGTGAGCCGCTCCAGTTCTTCGCCAAGGGTCAGCAGCAACGTGCGGTCGTGGCCCAGGTGGGATTCGGTTTCCAGGCGCGCGCGCTCGGCCTCTTTCAAATCATCCTGCAACTGGCGCAGCCGTTGCTGACCGTGCTGGATGCTCTGCTCGACCCGGGCGATGTCGCCACCCACCGAATAGAAGCGCCCTTGCACCAGATTGAAGCGTTCGGACAGATCGTGGTGGCCGTCGCGCAAACGCTCGATGGCGGCGTCGGCATTGCGCTGCTCGGCCACCAGGGCTTCGAAGCTGACTTCCTGGTTGCCAATGATCGCCTCGCGCTGGCCGACCTGTTCGTTCAGCGCCTGCCAGCGCAGGGCCGACAGCTGGGCCTTGAGCTGACGCTCTTCGCCTTTGTATTCCTGGTACTTCTTGGCGGCCTCGGCCTGGCGGTGCAAGCGTTCGAGCTGGCGCTCGAGTTCTTCGCGCAGGTCGGTCAAGCGGGCCAGGTTTTCGTGGGTGCGACGAATGCGGTTTTCGGTCTCCCGGCGCCGTTCCTTGTACTTGGAGATGCCGGCGGCTTCTTCGATGAAGTTGCGCAGGTCTTCGGGCTTGGCCTCGATCAGCTTGGAGATCATGCCCTGCTCGATGATCGAATAGCTGCGCGGGCCCAGGCCAGTGCCGAGGAAAATATCGGTGATGTCGCGACGTCGGCACTTGGCACCGTTGAGGAAGTAACTGTTCTGGCTGTCGCGGGTCACTTTGCGGCGGATGGAGATTTCCGCATAGGCTGCGTACTCGCCAATCAGGGTGCCGTCGGAATTGTCGAACACCAACTCGATGCTCGCCTGGCTCACCGGTTTGCGACTGGTGGAGCCGTTGAAAATGACGTCGGTCATCGACTCGCCGCGCAGGTTCTTGGCCGAGCTCTCGCCCATCACCCAGCGCACGGCGTCGATGATGTTCGACTTGCCGCACCCGTTGGGCCCGACCACCGCCGCCATGTTACTGGGGAAGTTCACCGTGGTCGGGTCGACGAAGGATTTGAACCCCGCCAGCTTGATGCACTTGAGCCGCACGTTCAGGCCGCCGTCAGGGCAGAAACCACCAGATCGCAACTGCGCTGGGCGTAGGCCGTCAGCACGATGCGGATCTGCGGCAAATCACGGGCCAGCACGGCGTTCAGCAGGCGCTGGAACAGGTCGAGAAATTCGCTCATCTCGGCCTTGCGCTGTTCCAGAGCCAGGAAATAGGCGCGGCTCATGGCCGGTTGCAGGTTCTCGACGGTTTCCTGCAGGTATGGGTTGTTGGCGAAGGGATACGCGGCGCGCATCACGCTGAAACTTTCATCGACGAAGGTGCGGATGTCCTGACGCGCGAAGGCGTCCTGTAGGCGCTGCTGGATCTCGAGGAACGGCGCCATGTCGGCCTGCTCCTGCCAGCCATGAGCAACCGCATTGCCCAACAGGATGTACAGCTCGCTCATCAGCGCACAGAGGCTGCGCACCTTGTGTTCGCTCAGCTCGGTGACGTGTGCGCCACGGCGCGGCAGGATCGCGATCAGATGCCGGCGCTCCAGTATCAGCAACGCTTCACGGACCGAGCCGCGACTCACGTTGAGCGCCAGCGTGACCTTCTGCTCCTGGATGCGCTCGCCCGGCTTCATTTCGCCACGGATGATGCGCTCGGCCAGGTGATGGGCGATTTGCTCAGCGAGGCTGTCCGGGGCCTTGAACGTCATGGTTGTCCTTCAAACTCTTCGATTTGCACAAGCGGCGCAGTGTAGCGCACTCGATACGTCATGGCGCAGGGCCTGCAGCGGGTTTTTGGCACGATAAAAGCAAAAAAGTTTGAGCCCTCATCCTGAAACAGAATCTGTGGAAGAACTTGTGGGAGCCGAGCTTGCTCGCGATAGCGGTCTGTCAGCTTGCATCCATACTGAATGTACCGCCGTCATCGCGAGCAAGCTCGGCTCCCACAGGGTTCTACAGTGTTCCTAGATCGTTGTTCATCGACTAAACGTATTTTCTTGACCTTTAAGTCAGAAAATCGTTGACCGCAAAGTCAGACCTGATAAATTCAGCCCAAGTCGATACAACAATAATGAGTCTGCGAGGCCTTCCGTGATCCAGTTTTTACTCAACCAGGAACTCCGTAGCGAGCACGCCCTGGACCCGAACCTGACCGTGCTCAACTATTTGCGCGAACACGTCGGCAAATCCGGTACCAAAGAAGGCTGCGCCAGCGGCGACTGTGGTGCGTGCACCGTGGTGGTAGGTGAGTTGCAGACCGACGAGGACGGCCGTGAACGCATTCGTTATCGCAGCCTCAATTCGTGCCTGACCTTCGTCTCGTCCCTGCACGGCAAGCAACTGATCAGTGTCGAAGACCTCAAACACCAAGGCCAGTTGCACTGCGTCCAACAGGCGATGGTCGATTGCCACGGTTCGCAATGCGGCTTCTGCACACCGGGCTTCGTGATGTCCCTGTTCGCCCTGCAAAAGAACAGCGAACAGCCCGACGCCCATAAGGCCCACGAAGCCTTGGCCGGCAATCTGTGCCGCTGCACTGGCTACCGGCCGATTCTGGCAGCCGCCGAGCAGGTCTGCTGCACCAGGCAAGCGGACCAGTTCGACGCCCGCGAAGCCGAAACTATCACTCGCCTCAAGGCCATCGCACCGACTGACACTGGTGAGCTCAACAGCGGCGACAAACGCTGTCTGGTGCCGCTGACCGTGGCCGACCTGGCCGACCTCTACGACGCGTATCCCCAGGCGCGCCTGCTGGCGGGCGGCACGGACCTGGCCCTGGAAGTCACCCAGTTCCATCGCACCCTGCCGGTGATGATCTACGTCGGCAACGTCGCTGAGCTAAAGCGTATCGAGCGTTTCGACGATCGCCTGGAGATCGGCGCCGCCACCGCGCTCTCCGACTGCTACGAAGCCTTGAATGCCGAGTACCCGGACTTCGGTGAACTGCTGCAGCGTTTTGCCTCGCTGCAAATCCGCAACCAGGGCACTTTGGGCGGCAACATCGGCAACGCCTCGCCGATTGGCGACTCGCCGCCCTTGCTGATCGCCCTCGGCGCGCAGCTCGTACTGTGCAAGGGCCAGACTCGCCGCACCCTGGCACTGGAAGACTATTTCATCGATTACCGGGTCACCGCCCGCCAGGAAAGCGAATTCATCGAGAAAATCATCGTGCCCCGGGCCAGCGCTGAGCAGGCGTTCCGCGCCTACAAGGTTTCCAAGCGCCTGGACGATGACATTTCCGCTGTGTGCGCGGCGTTCAACCTGCGTATCGAGCATGGCGTGGTCCAGGACGCCCGGGTGGCCTTCGGCGGCATGGCTGCGACACCCAAGCGTGCCAAGCATTGTGAAGCCGCGTTGATCGGTGCTCCGTGGAACGACAGCACAGTCGAACGGGCTTGCGCCGCCCTGGCCGAGGACTTCACACCGCTGTCGGACTTCCGCGCCAGCAAGGAATACCGCCTGCTCAGCGCGCGCAACCTGCTGCGAAAATATTTCATCGAACTGCAAACGCCGCACATCGAGACTCGGGTGACCGCTTATGTCTAACCATCACGCCGTAGAGAAAACTCAAGCCGAGCTGGCCGAACTGTTCGCCCGCGACCTGACCACCGGCGTGGGTCGCAGCGTCAAGCATGACAGCGCCGCCAAGCACGTGTCTGGCGAGGCCCAGTACATCGACGATCGCCTGGAATTCCCGAACCAGTTGCACGTTTACGCCCGGCTGTCGGACCGCGCCCACGCGCGGATCATCCGCATCGACACCGCGCCTTGCTACGCCTTCGAAGGCGTGCGCATCGCCATCACCCATGAAGACGTGCCGGGTCTCAAGGACATCGGCCCGCTGCTGCCCGGCGATCCGCTGCTGGCCATCGATGATGTGCAGTTCGTCGGCCAACCGGTGCTGGCGGTTGCCGCCAGGGACCTGGAAACCGCGCGCAAGGCCGCGATGGCGGCCATCATCGAATACGAAGACCTGGAACCGGTGCTGGACGTGGTCGAGGCCCTGCGCAAGCGGCATTTCGTGCTGGATAGCCACACCCACCAGCGCGGTGATTCGGCGGCGGCACTGGCCAGTGCCGAGCATCGCATCCAGGGCTCGCTGCACATTGGCGGCCAGGAACATTTTTACCTGGAAACCCAGATTTCCTCGGTGATGCCCACCGAAGACGGCGGCATGATCGTCTACTGCTCCACGCAGAACCCCACCGAAGTACAGAAACTGGTAGCCGAAGTGCTGGACGTTTCGATGAACAAAGTCGTGGTGGACATGCGCCGCATGGGCGGCGGCTTTGGTGGCAAGGAAACCCAGGCCGCCAGCCCGGCGTGCCTGTGCGCGGTCATCGCCCACCTCACCGGCCAGCCGACCAAGATGCGCCTGCCCCGGGTCGAAGACATGCTGATGACTGGCAAGCGCCACCCTTTCTACATCGAATACGACGTCGGCTTCGACAGCACCGGGCGCCTGCACGGCATTGCCCTGGAGCTGGCCGGCAACTGCGGGTGCTCACCGGACCTGTCGGCCTCGATTGTCGACCGGGCGATGTTCCATGCCGACAACGCCTATTACCTGGGCGACGCGACCATCAACGGCCATCGCTGCAAGACCAACACCGCGTCGAACACTGCTTACCGTGGCTTCGGCGGGCCGCAAGGCATGGTCGCCATCGAAGAGGTGATGGACGCCATCGCCCGCCATCTGGGGCTCGACCCACTGGCGGTGCGCAAGGCCAACTACTACGGCAAGACCGAGCGCAACGTCACCCACTACTACCAGACCGTCGAGCACAACATGCTCGAAGAGATGACCGCTGAACTTGAGCAAAGCAGCCAGTATGCCGAGCGCCGCGAAGCGATCCGCCGCTACAACGCCAACAGCCCTGTGCTGAAAAAAGGCCTGGCGCTGACCCCGGTGAAATTTGGTATTTCGTTCACCGCCAGTTTTCTCAACCAGGCCGGGGCGCTGATTCACGTCTATACCGACGGCAGCATCCACCTGAACCATGGCGGCACGGAAATGGGCCAGGGTTTGAACACCAAAGTCGCGCAAGTGGTGGCCGAGGTGTTCCAGGTGGAAATGGACCGGGTGCAGATCACTGCAACCAACACCGACAAGGTGCCGAACACCTCACCCACCGCCGCCTCCAGCGGTGCCGACCTCAATGGCAAGGCTGCGCAGAATGCCGCCGAAACCATCAAGCAGCGCCTGGTGGAGTTCGCTGCGCGGCAGTACAAGGTCAGCGAAGAAGATGTGGCGTTCCACAACGGCCATGTGCGGGTGCGCGATCACATTCTGACGTTCGAGGCGCTGGTCCAGCAGGCGTATTTCGCTCAAGTCTCGCTGTCGAGCACCGGTTTCTACAAGACCCCGAAAATCTATTACGACCGCAGCCAGGCCCGGGGCCGGCCGTTCTACTACTACGCCTATGGCGCGGCGTGCGCCGAGGTGATCGTCGACACCCTGACCGGCGAATACAAGATGCTGCGCACCGACATCCTCCACGACGTCGGCGCCTCGCTGAACCCGGCCATCGACATCGGCCAGGTCGAGGGCGGTTTCATCCAGGGCATGGGCTGGCTGACCATGGAAGAGCTGGTATGGAACGACAAAGGCAAGCTACAGACCTGCGGCCCGGCCAGCTACAAGATTCCAGCGGTGGCCGACATGCCGCTGGATCTGCGGGTCAAGCTGGTGGAAAACCGCAAGAACCCTGAAGACACCGTGTTCCACTCCAAAGCCGTGGGTGAGCCACCGTTCATGCTCGGCATCGCCGCGTGGTGCGCCATCAAGGACGCCGTGGCGAGCCTGGGGGCTTACCAGCACCAGCCAAAAATCGATGCGCCGGCGACCCCGGAGCGGGTGTTGTGGGGGTGTGAGCAGATGCGGGCATTGAAGGTGGCCAAGACCGTCGAAGTTGAAACCGAGTTGGCTTCGCTCTAAGACCGCGGCGCGGCCTTCGCGAGCAAGCCCGCTCCCACAGGGGACCGCGATCCAAATGTGGGAGCGAGCCTGCTCGCGATGAGGCCTGAACAGACAACACAGATGTCGAGGTGAAATATGTACAACTGGATCAGCGCCCTCGCCGACCTGCAAGATCGCGGTGAACCCTGCGTGCTGGTGACGATCATCGAAGAACTCGGCTCGACTCCGCGCAATGCCGGTTCGAAGATGGTGATCAGCGCCAGCCAGACATTCGACACCATCGGCGGTGGGCACCTGGAATACAAAGCCATGGAGCTCGCCCGGCAGATGCTCGCCAGCGGCCAGCAAAACACCCATCTGGAGCGCTTCAGCCTCGGCGCCAGCCTGGGCCAGTGCTGCGGCGGCGTGACCGTGCTGCTGTTCGAACCCATGGGCCAGGTCCAGGCGCAGATTGCCGTATTCGGCGCCGGCCATGTCGGCCGCGCCCTGGTGCCGCTGCTGGCGAGCCTGCCCTGCAAGGTGCGCTGGATCGACTCACGGGCAGCGGAGTTTCCCGAACACCTGCCCCACGGCGTGCGCAAGATCGTCAGTGAAGAGCCGCTGGATGAAATCGACGAACTGCCCGCCGGCAGCTACTGCATCGTCATGACCCATAACCATCAGCTCGACCTGGAACTGAGTGCCGCGATCCTCAAGCGCAACGACTTCGCCTACTTCGGCCTGATCGGTTCGAAAACCAAACGGGTCAAGTTCGAACATCGCCTGCGTGATCGCGGCTTCGACAGCAGCACCTTGCAACGCATGCGCTGCCCGATGGGCATCGGCGAGGTCAAAGGCAAATTGCCTGTGGAGATCGCCATTTCCATCGCCGGTGAAATCATCGCCACCTATAACGCGGATTTCGGCCAGCACACCACGCGCGCCGAACCGATTGCCAAGCTGCTGCCGGCCTCGCGCCGCAGCCAGGCGAACCGTTGAACAATCGTTGAGTATTCCCATGCCCCTGACACGTAAAGCCTACCGCGCCGCCCTGCTCCACAGCCTCGCCGACCCTGCCGAAGTCGGCATTGAAGCGTCCTATGAATATTTTGCAGACGGCCTGCTGGTGGTGGAAAACGGCCAGATCAGCGCCATCGGCCACGCCAGCGAGTTGCTGCCGACCCTGGCGGCCGACATCGAGATCACTCATTACCAGGACGCGCTGATCACGCCCGGCTTCATCGACACCCACATCCACCTGCCGCAGACCGGCATGGTCGGGGCTTACGGCGAGCAATTGCTGGACTGGCTCAACACCTACACCTTCCCCTGTGAAAGTCAGTTCGCCGACAAAGCCCATGCCGACGCCGTCGCCGATATTTTCGTCAAGGAGCTGCTGCGCAATGGCACCACCACCGCGCTGGTGTTCGGCAGTGTGCATCCGCAATCGGTCAATTCGTTTTTCGAGGTGGCCGAGCAACTCGACCTGCGGATGATCGCCGGCAAAGTGATGATGGATCGCAACGCCCCGGACTACCTGACCGACACCGCCGAATCCAGCTATACCGAAAGCAAAGCGCTGATTGAGCGCTGGCATGGCAAGGGCCGCCTGCATTACGCCGTGACCCCGCGTTTTGCGCCGACCAGCACGCCGGAACAACTGGCCCTGGCGGGTCAGTTGCTGGGGGAACATCCCGACCTGTACATGCAGACGCACATCAGTGAGAACCTGCAGGAAGTGCAATGGGTCAAGGAACTGTTTCCAGAGCGCAAAGGTTATCTGGACGTCTACGACCACTACCAACTGCTGGGCGAGCGTTCGGTGTTCGCCCACGGCGTGCACCTGTGTGACGACGAATGCGCGCGCCTGGCACAGACCGGTTCGGCCATCGCGTTCTGCCCGACCTCGAACTTTTTCCTCGGCAGCGGCCTGTTCAACCTGCCAATGGCCGAGAAGCACAAAGTGAACGTGGGATTGGGTACGGATGTGGGGGGCGGCACCAGTTTTTCGTTGCTGCAAACCCTGAACGAAGCCTACAAGGTAATGCAGTTGCAGGGCGCCCGCCTGAGCCCGTTCAAGTCGCTGTACCTGGCCACTCTTGGCGGCGCCCGGGCCTTGCGCCTGGAAGACCGGATCGGGACTTTACAGCCGGGTAGCGATGCAGACTTTCTGGTGTTGGACTACAACGCCACACCGCTGCTGAGCTATCGCCTGCAACAGGCCCGGGACATTGCCGAGCGGTTGTTTGTGTTGATGACGCTGGGGGATGACCGGACGGTGGCGCAGACTTATGCGGCTGGCCGATTGGTGCATCAGCGCTAGATTTCTAGCGTCTGTCAGACCGCCAATCGCGAGCAGGCTCGCTCCCACAGGGGTTATGTGACTGACACAAATCCACTGTGGGAGCGAGCCTGCTCGCGATGAAGGCAACTCGGTACGCCTGATTCAACCCATCAAAGCTTGGCCGTCGACCGCCCTGGCTTCTTGCTCTGCAACAAATGCGAAAACACCGCATGCAAATCATCCGATGCGCTTTCTTCGTCGAGGTTGAGCTTGCTGTCGATGTGGTCCATGTGATGCATCATCAGGTCCACCGCCAGGGTGGCATCGCGGGCCTCGATGGCGTCGATCAATTGGGTGTGTTCGTCGTAGGAACAGTGGGAGCGGTTGCCGCTTTCATACTGGGCGATGATCAGCGAGGTCTGGGACACCAGGCTGCGCTGGAAGCTGATCAGCGGGGCGTTCTTCGCCGCCTCGGCCAGCTTGAGGTGGAACTCGCCTGACAGACGGATGCCGGCGCCACGGTCACCACGGGAAAAACTGTCGCGCTCGTCGCTGACCATCTGCCGCAGCTCGGCAAGCTGTTCGGCGGTGGCGTGCTGCACCGCCAGCTCGGTGATTGCCCGCTCCACCAGACGCCGGGCCATGAATACCTGGCGGGCCTCTTCGACACTCGGACTGGCCACCACGGCGCCACGATTGGGCCGCAACAGCACCACACCTTCGTGGGCCAGACGCGACAGCGCACGGCGAATGATGGTGCGGCTGACCCCGAAAATCTCTCCCAACGCCTCTTCGCTCAACTTTGTACCGGGCGCCAGGCGCTGTTCGAGGATGGCCTCGAAAATATGCGCATAGACAATATCGTCCTGGGTTCCGCTGCGACCGGCTTTGCCTGCTCGCGGTTGTTTCTTGAGGGGTTGCAACTGTTCGTTCATGGGCACTCGAGTCGGGAGAACTGCGGCGAATTGACCGTGACTGTAATACGCCTCAGCGGGTCGCTGGCAAGTATCACGTAAATAATACGGCGATTGTACACAACCTCTGATGGCAACACGACTGTACGGCTGTTTGCGGACGTGGCTGTATTGCAATCGGCAACGAGGTTGAGTTTAGGCTTAAACCCCAAATCTGTGGCCCCCCGCCCTTCTGCAATTTACAACAAGGACCACCGCCCACCATGACCGAAGTCACGACCACGCCACTTCGTCCGCTGGCCGATACATCGCCATCAGCGATCGTCGCCGGTTTCATCGCGATGATGACCGGCTACACCAGTTCGCTCGTGTTGATGTTCCAGGCCGGACAGGCGGCAGGGCTGACCAGCGGGCAGATTTCTTCGTGGATATGGGCGATTTCCATCGGCATGGCCGTGTGCTCCATTGGCCTGTCGTTGCGGTATCGCACACCGATCACCATCGCCTGGTCGACGCCCGGCGCGGCGCTGCTGATCACCAGTCTGGGCGGGGTCAGTTATGGCGAGGCCATCGGTGCCTACATCACCTGCGCGGTGCTGGTGACGATCTGTGGCCTGACCGGCAGCTTCGAGCGCCTGGTCAAGCGCATTCCGGCCTCGCTGGCGGCGGCATTGCTGGCGGGGATCCTGTTCAAGATCGGCAGCGAGATTTTCGTCGCTGCCCAGCATCGAACCGGCCTGGTGCTGGGGATGTTTTTCACCTACCTGATCGTCAAGCGCCTGTCGCCGCGCTACGCGGTGCTGGCTGCGTTGCTGATCGGTACGGCACTGTCAGGCTTGATGGGGCTGCTGGACTTCAGCGGCTTTACCCTGGAAGTCGCCACGCCGGTATGGACCACGCCGCACTTCTCCCTGGCGGCCACCATCAGCATCGGCATCCCACTGTTCGTGGTGGCGATGACTTCGCAAAACATGCCGGGCATCGCGGTGCTGCGGGCAGACGGTTACAACGTGCCGGCCTCGCCGCTGATCACCAGCACCGGCATCGCCTCGCTGCTGCTGGCGCCGTTCGGCTCCCACGGCATTAACCTGGCGGCCATCAGCGCGGCCATCTGCACCGGGCCCCACGCCCATGAGGATCGTAATAAGCGCTACACGGCGGCGGTCTGGTGCGGGATTTTCTACGGGCTTGCCGGGGTGTTCGGCGCGACACTGGCGGCATTGTTTGCGGCGCTGCCCAAGGAACTGGTGCTGTCCATCGCGGCGTTGGCGCTGTTCGGCTCAATCATCAATGGCTTGAGCATCGCCATGAGCGAAGCCCGGGAACGGGAAGCGGCACTGATCACCTTTATGGTCACGGCATCGGGGTTGACGCTGTTTTCCATCGGTTCGGCGTTCTGGGGGATTGTGGCGGGGGTGTTGACCTTGCTGATCCTGAACTGGCGCAACGCCTAAAAAAAGATCGCAGCCTTCGGCAGCTCCTACAGGATGTACGCATTCCAATGTAGGAGCTGCCGAAGGCTGCGATCTTTTTGACCGGCAACCCGAGGAACGGGCTGCCGGCTCAAACCATCAAGCGACCGGATTGATCGGCTTTTCCGGGTACCAGACGTCCATCAGCGGGCTGACTTCAACGCTGGTCAGCTCAGGACGCGCCTTGAGCCAGGCTTCAACGGCCGCACGCTGCTCTTCGGACACCGAGCCACGCTTCTGCAGGCAAACCAGACCGTAGTCGTCGCCGCCAACATAGCCCAGACCATTGGCTTCCATGGCTTCTTTCAGGAAAGCGTCGAGGAAAGCGTCAACGGCCTCATCGGCCAGATCTTCTTTGAAATCCAGGTTCAGTTCGAAACCCAGCTCTTGAAATTCATCCACGCACAGTTTTTTGCGCAGACGCTGGGAACGGTTAGTCGCCATTGGAACAATCCTCATAAGTAATAACGGCCGGCACTCTACCAGTTTGGAGCACCCTTTGCCCGCCTGATCGGGTGTGAGGGCCTACCGTCGGTAAAAAATAGCGCCCCAAAGGGCTCAGGCACGGCACAAGCCGCTACACCTTGGGGCATAATGCCGACACTTTCATGACGTTGAGGGCGTTCATTTTCATGTCCTCGTTTTTTTCCCCTCGCCCGTAGGGTTTTATTTCAAATGATCAGATCTTTGCGTCCACTGCTTTTGGCCAGCCTTCTTCTTCCCCTGGCCCTGCCCGCATCCACCAGCGCCACCACCATCAACACGGCCCTGACGCCCAATGTGCAAAAGGCCCTCAAGAACAGCAAGCTGCAAAACAACGCCTTGTCCCTGGTGATGATCCCGCTCAACGGCCCTGGCACCCCGACCCTGTACAACGCCGACGTCTCGGTAAACCCGGCCTCCACCATGAAACTGGTGACCACCTATGCCGCCCTGGAGATGCTGGGGCCCAATCACCAGTGGAAAACCGAGTTCTACACCGACGGCACTCTCAGCGGCGGGATTCTCAACGGCAACCTGTACCTCAAGGGCGGCGGCGATCCCAAGTTGAACATGGAAAAGCTCTGGTTGCTGATGCGCGACCTGCGGGCCAATGGCGTGCAACAGGTGACCGGTGACCTGGTGCTGGACCGCGGTTTCTTCGTCAAGCCGCAGTTGCCTGAATTCAACGACGACGGCAACGACAAAAACAAACCGTTCCTGGTCAAGCCCGATTCCCTGCTGGTCAACCTCAAGGCCCTGCGTTTTGTCGCCCGCAATGACGCTGGCCGGGTACTGGTGTCGGTGGAGCCGCCGATTGCCAGCATTCGCATCGAAAACCAGGTCAAGGCACTCAACTCCAAGCAATGCACCGGTGGCGTGCGCTACAACCCGGTGCCCCAGGCGGACGGCAGCGTCACCGTGACCGTCGGCGGCCAGCTCGGTGACGGTTGCAGTTCCCAGACTTACCTGGCGCTGCTGGACCACCCCACCTACACCGCCGGAGCGGTGCGGGCGATCTGGAAGGAACTGGGCGGCAGCATCCAGGGCAAGGACCGTCTGGCGGCGACCCCGAAAAGCGCCAAAGTGCTGGCCCGGGCATTCTCGCCGGACCTGGCGGAGATCATTCGCGACATCAACAAATACAGTAACAACACCATGGCCCAGCAGTTGTTCCTGAGCCTGGGCGCAGAATTTCGCAACGAAGCCGACGGTGACGACGCCAAGGCGGCACAACGGGTGGTACGCCAGTGGCTGGCCAGGAAAGGTATCACCGCGCCGCACCTGGTCATGGAGAACGGCTCCGGCCTGTCCCGCGCCGAAAGGGTGAGTGCCCGGGAAATGGCGGCGATGCTACAAGCCGCGTGGCGCAGCCCGTACTCCGCCGAATTCATCAGTTCGATGCCCATCGCCGGCACCGACGGCACCATGCGCAAACGTCTCAAGACCACCGCCATGGCCGGCGAAGCCCACGTCAAGACCGGCACCCTGAACACCGTTCGCGCCATCGCGGGCTACAGCCGTGACATCAACGGCAACACCTGGGCCGTGGTGGCGATCCTCAACGACCCGCGGCCATGGGGCGCTTCGTCGGTGCTGGATCAGGTGCTGCTGGACCTGTACCGCCAGCCGAAACTGCCGCAGACGGCTTCGGTGCTCTAAACCGAGGCACAAGGCATGCGCCTGTGGGAGCGGGCTTGCTCGCGAAGGCGGTATCACATTCAACATCTGCGTTGATCAGTGCGCCGCTTTCGCGAGCAAGCCCGCTCCCACAGGTGACCGAGTGCACTTACAGGTAACTACCCCAACTGCGCCTCAACCCGATCCCGTCCGGCCTGCTTGGCCGCGTAGACCCCTGAGTCGGCCCGCAACAGCAACGCATCCGCCCCCTCCCCGACGCGCCAGGTCGCGATGCCGAAGCTGGCAGTGATGACCCCCACGTCCTCGATCGGCGCGCTGCGCAACCCCTCCCACAACCCCACGGCCAAGGCATGGGCGCTTTCGCCGTCGGTGTCCGGGCATAACACCACAAACTCTTCGCCGCCCAGCCGGCAGAACACGTCGGTGCGTCGCAGCCGCTGGGTGATGCGCTGGCAAACCGCCTGCAACACCCGATCGCCCACTGCATGACCATGCTGATCGTTGATGCGCTTGAAGTGGTCGATGTCGAGCATGATGACCGCCAACTCCCCGGTACCCCGCTCCACCCGGGCCATCTCCGTGGTCAGGCGCTCCTGGAAATAGCGCCGGTTGCGAATACCTGTCAGGGCGTCGGTCACTGACAAGGCTCGCAGTTCTTCTTCCACCCGCTTGAGATCGGAAATGTCGGAAATATAACCGTGCCACAACACCCCACCGCCCGGCAGTTCCTCTGGCGTGGCCTCGCCGCGCACCCAGCGCAACCCACGCTGCGGCAGTTGCAGGCGATACTCCTCGCGCCATGGGCTCAGGGTGTCGGCCGAAGTGCGGATCGATCTGCGCACGCGCGCGCTGTCCAGCGGATGAATACGCGAGAAAATCGATTCGGCGTTGCGCACCAGTGTTTCGGGCTCCAGTTCATAGATATCGCGAATGCCATCGCTGGCATAAATCACGCTGAAACGCCCGTTGAAATCCATCTTGAACTGGTAGATGCCCCCAGGCACGTGGGCACTGAGTTTTTTCAGCAACAGGTCTCGGGCGGCCAGGGCCTCATGAACGCGCTTACGTTCGGTGATGTCGATGCAGATCGCCAGATGCCCGACCCACAGCCCCTGATCATCGAGCATCGGTGTCGCCAGCATGTTCACGGTCAGATGGCTGCCATCGCGGCGCACCAGGGTCCATTCCCGGGCCTGCTGGCCACCCTGTTCGCCGCCCTCGACCAGCATTGCGTGGCACGTGGGAATCGGTTTGCCATAACGCGCAGCAAGCTGTACCGCTCGGGCCTGGAGCTCGCGCGGCAGGTGAAGGCTTTCGAGGGTCATGCAGTGCAGAACCTCGCCGCTGTCGTAGCCAAGCATCTGTTCGGCACCCGCATTGAACGTGGTGATCACCCCGCGCAGATCCGTGGCGATAATCGCAACCTGGGTCGCGGCATCCAGCACACCACGCAACTGGCCGTGGGTGCCCCGCAGCTCCTGCTCACGCTCGCGCAGCTCTCGGGTCCGCTGCTCGACCAGTTGCAGGGCCCGCTGTCGCTGGCTGACCAACACATACAGCAGGGCACTGAGGAGCAGGCTGAGCAAGCTACCTAATATCACCACGCTTGCCATCGAAGAAGGGTTGGTGGACAGGAACATGCGACTGGGTCGCAGCTCTATCCGATAGTCGCGATCGGCCAGGCGCAACAGGCGGGTCGCCGACAAGTCACTTTCACCCGGTGGATTGAGCGACTCGAACAGCACTTCCTCCCGATCGTCCGTGGACAGGTCCATGACCCGCATCGAAAGATTGTCCTGACCGGGCGCCGGCAGGCCATCCCCCACCAACTGGCGCATGCTGACGGCAGCCGCGACGTAACCGAACGGTTCCCTGGACCACGCCCTGGAGACCGGCGCGACCAGCAACACCCCGCGCACCGTTGTGGAAGCCTCACCCACCAGGTCCAACGGTTGCGATACCACCATGGCGTCAAGGTGGCGAGCGCGCTCAAGGGTGGCACGGCGCAAGGGATGGGCGAGCAGATCCAAACCCCGTGGGGCCTTGAAGGAAGGCTGACTCTGGAGGTACAGCACCGGCACGTATTCGTCCCGCTCGGCGGCCAGGCGCAGGCCACCGGAGTCGTCTGGCTCACGGATGGAAAACGTATCGCCCTTCTCGGTCCGGGCTTGTTGTTCGAACGATGCTCGTTCGTCGCGCAGCACCCGAGGCGCCCAGGCAAACGCCTGGGTGCGCCGCAATAAGGCTTCGGCATAGCCATGGAATTCCCTCTCGGAAACCCCGGCCGAATTGGCAAAAAAACGCCGCAGACTATCGAGACGTTGCTCCTGGTCCTGGAAACGCTCCACGATGCGGCTGAAGCGCTCCTCGGCTTGCAGTTCAAAGCGCTGGCGCAATTGCTGGTCAAACAGACTGGCCATCGCCCAGGTCAGCAAACCGGTCAGGAACGCACCGGCCAGCAGCACCAGCGAAGCCACCAGCCAGGCCGACACATCTTCGCTGATAAAACCCAGGATCCTGGGGCGCACCTGATGCAATGCCATAAATACAACTCAGAAAGGGGCAGGCATAGGTACCGCCCTGTCCACAGGCTTAAGTTATAGCTATTAGCCATCACTTTGACCAGCACAAAAACGCCTGAAAGCCTTGAGTTTCAAGGCTTTCATGGATCCAATCGACTAAAGGTCAGCGGGCCATGATCTTCCAGGCACGATGAATCTTGCCGTTGCGGGCAAAATCCGGATCGATGGTCTTGGCGGTGATTTCCTCCACCGCGTAACGCTCACCCAGATTGTCCTCGAGCTGGAACTTGCGGAAGTTGTTGGAGAAGTACAGCACGCCCCCCGGCGCCAGGCGGGCCATGGCCAAATCCAGCAGTTGGACGTGGTCGCGCTGTACGTCGAACACCCCTTCCATGCGCTTGGAGTTGGAGAAGGTCGGCGGGTCGATGAAGATCAGGTCGTATTCGTCACGACTGGCTTCGAGCCAAGCCATCACGTCGCCCTGCTCCAGGCGATTCTTGTCCGAGAAGCCATTGAGCGACAGATTGCGCCGCGCCCAGTCCAGGTAGGTTTTCGACAGGTCGACACTGGTGGTGCTGCGCGCACCGCCCTTGGCGGCGTGGACACTGGCGGTCGCGGTGTAGCAGAACAGATTGAGGAAGCGCTTGCCGGCCGCCTCTTTCTGGATCCGCAGGCGCATCGGCCGGTGGTCGAGAAACAGCCCGGTGTCCAGGTAGTCGGTGAGGTTGACCAGCAGCTTCACGCCGCCTTCGTTGACCTCGGTGAACTTGCCCTGGGCGCTCTGACGCTCGTACTGCTTGGTGCCGCTCTGCCGCTCGCGACGCTTGATCACCACGCGGCTCTTGTCGATATTCAGTGCCTGGGGGATGGCGGCCAGGGCGTCGAACAGCCGGGCCGAGGCCTTTTCCGGGTCAATGGATTTTGGCGCGACGTATTCCTGGACGTGAACCCAATCGTGGTACAGGTCGATGGCCATGGAGTATTCCGGCATGTCGGCATCGTAGACCCGATAGCAGTCCACCCCTTCACGCTTGGCCCATTTGCTCAGCAGCTTGAGGTTCTTTTGCAGGCGATTGGCAAACATCTGCCCACCTTCGCTCAACCGCGCCTGCTCAACCACGGGTGCTGGGGCCGGGGCCGGTTTGATCGGGTTGCCGTTCTTGTTGTACTGGCGCTCTTGCGGCACCTCGGGCGCCTGTTCGTACTCAGCCTGCTCACGCTCGGCCTGGCGCTGTTCCGGGGTACGACGCTCACCGGTGACGAACTGATCCGGCAGGACCTTGATCAGCAGCAATTTGCACGGCAAGGCGCCGTTCCAGAACGAATACTGCTTGTGACTGCGAATACCCATGCGCTTGCCCAGGTCCGGCGCACCGGTGAACACTGCGGCCTCCCAGTTCAGGCAGGCCTGGCGCAGGCGCTCGCCGAGGTTCTGATAGAGATAGAGCAAGCTGGCTTCGTCGCCCAGACGCTCGCCGTACGGCGGGTTACAGATCACCAGGCCTTTCTGGTTCTGGTCCGGGCGGGGTTCGAACGTGGCGACTTCACCTTGATAGATCTTGATCCACTCGCTCAGGCCGGCACGCTCGACGTTGTTGCGGCCAGGCTGAATCAAGCGTGGGTCTGCCTCGTAGCCGCGAATCCACAGCGCAGGCTTAGCCAACCCGGCGGCGGCACGGGCGCTGGCCTCTTCGTGCAGCTTCTTCCACAACGCCGGCACGTGGCCGAGCCAGGCGGTAAACCCCCACTGCTGGCGACGCAGGTTCGGCGCCATGTCGGCGGCGATCATGCCGGCTTCCACCAGGAAAGTGCCGACACCGCACATTGGGTCGGCCAGTGCCCCGCCTTCAGCGGCAATACGCGGCCAGCCGGCACGGATCAGGATGGCTGCGGCGAGGTTTTCCTTCAGGGGCGCGGCACCTTGCTGCAAGCGATAGCCGCGCTGGTGCAGGCTGTGGCCGGAGAGGTCCAGAGAAAGGATCGCCTCGCCGCGGTCCAGGCGCAGGTGAATGCGCAGGTCCGGGTTGAGCTTGTCGATGGATGGCCGCTCGCCTGTCGGGGTGCGCAGCTTGTCGACAATGGCGTCCTTGACCTTCAAGGCGCCGAAGTGGGTGTTGTCGATGCCCGAGCCGTGGCCGCTGAACTCCACCGCCAGGGTGCCATCGGCGAGCATGTGGTCTTGCCACTCCACATCCAGCACGCCGTGATACAGGTCCTCGGCGTCTTTCATCGGGAAGCGCTTGAGCACCAGCAATACGCGGTTGGCCAGGCGCGACCACAGGCACAGGCGGTAAGCCGTTTCCATGTCGGCCATGCCACGCACGGCCGAGGTGTGCTCACGCGCCTCTTCAAGGCCAAGCCCGACGGCTTCCTCGATAAGCAGGCCTTCAAGACCTTTGGGGCAAGTGAGGAAGAGTTCGAAACGATCGGACATGGGATTTCCAGAGCCTTTGGCTAAGTGGACCGGGCAACGCATTGCCGGGCCGGGTTCAATCAGGTGCTTTTCTCAAGAGCACCCGCGTGGCACGAAAGTGTGCCGTCCCGCCCTCGCCGCTCAGGTTAAAAGAGCTTAGAGGCGAGGGCAGATAAAAAATTCTGTGCAACAAATTGTGAAAACTCGACCCTTTCGTCGAATAGTACCCGAGTGCAACAGGGGGACATTCTCATTCGCCTGGCGGTTGCACCCTTCGATGCAGGGCCGATCATACAGGGGTCTTGCCTAAAAGCGGGTGACGAACATCATGTTACTTATCGCCCTAACATCTTTATTGTTACGTGCTTATGACAAAACGATCATTCCATCCATGTGACGCTTTGGTTAGAACTCAACACAGGTTGACGTCGCAACGGCGTCAACACCTCGGCTCGTCACGCCGGCAACGAGCCACCAACGGCAGAATGATTCTGCCCCGGCCTCGATAGAGGTCAACGCGAAGCAACAGTCAACAAGTGAGGGCAACACCCTATGAGAAGACTTAAGCGTGATCCGTTGGAAAGAGCATTTTTACGCGGTTACCAATATGGCGTTGGTGGTAAATCCCGTGAGCTTTGCCCCTTTACTCTACCGTCGGTACGTCAAGCCTGGATCAATGGCTGGCGAGAAGGACGCGGCGACAACTGGGACGGTATGACCGGCACTGCGGGTATCCATAGACTCAACGAACTTCACGCCGTCGGCTGACACAGGGCTTAACACTCAAGAACTCGACAATTTGATACCCACATCGATTTAACCACGCGCGTCCCATCCGGACGCCGGGCTTCGGCCCAGGGGGCTCCTTCGAGGAGCCCTTTTTAATGCCTGGGTTTCAGCGAACACTGCAAAAAGCCGAGCGGTGAACACCCTTGCTCCCGCTGGGCTGCGCCCTGTAGGAGCTGTCGAGTGCAACGAGGCTGCGATCTTTCCTCTGGCAATGGGGTCTAGAGCGAAAGATCAAGATCAAGATCAAAATCAAAATCAAAAGATCGCAGCCTGCGGCAGCTCCTACAGAGTCCAGCGGGAGCAAGCTCCCTCGCCACAGTGAGTCTGCGCAGTCTTTAAGAACTTACCCGCGTTGAAATTGGCCAAGCGCGGCAATCGCATCCACCGACTCACGAATCAACGCCGGCCCCTTATAGATAAAGCCCGAATAAATCTGCACCAGGCTCGCGCCTGCGCTGATTTTCTCGGCAGCATGCTTGCCCTCGGTGATGCCGCCCGCCGCGATGATCGGCAAGCGTCCGGCCAGTTCGGCGGCCAGCACTTTCACGGTATGGGTGCTCTTGTCCCGCACCGGCGCACCGGACAGCCCGCCCGCCTCGTCACCGTGTTCCACCCCTTCGACGCCTTCGCGACCCAACGTCGTGTTGGTGGCAATCACCGCGTCCATTCCGGTGTCAATCAGGGCCTGGGCTACCTGCGCGGTCTCTTCGTCGGTCATGTCCGGGGCGATCTTGATGGCCAGTGGTACATGCTTGCCATGGATCACCGCCAATTCGGCGCGACGTCGGGCCAGGTCGGCCAGCAGTTGCTTGAGCGAATCACCGAATTGCAGGCTGCGCAGCCCCGGCGTGTTCGGGGAACTGACGTTGACGGTCACATAACTGGCGTGGGCGTAGACCTTGTCCAGGCAGATCAGATAATCGTCGACCGCGCGCTCCACCGGTGTATCGAAGTTCTTGCCGATGTTGATGCCCAGCACGCCCTTGTACTTGGCCGCGGCCACTCGCCCCAGCAAATGGTCAACGCCCAGGTTGTTAAAGCCCATACGGTTGATGATCGCCTCGGCTTGCGGCAGGCGGAAAATCCGTGGCTTGGGGTTGCCCGGCTGGGCACGCGGGGTGACGGTGCCGATTTCCACGAAACCGAACCCCAACTGGGCAAAACCGTCGATGGCCGCGCCATTCTTGTCCAGGCCCGCCGCCAGCCCGACCGGGTTGGGGAACTCAAGCCCCATCACATTCACCGGCAATTTAGCGGGTGCCTTGCACAACAGACCATTGAGGCCCAAACGTCCACCCGCGCCGATCAGGTCCAGGGACAGATCGTGGGAGGTTTCCGGGGAAAGTTTGAACAGCAGTTCACGGGCCAGGGTGTACATGGGCGGCTTGGACTCGGGCGACGAAATGAGGCGGCGATTATAGCCGGGCAACGACGATGCACGCGAGGCGCCTGCACAAAACAGCAGCGATGGCATATGCCTTGCACCACTTGCGTTCATCGGCACCCATGCCAACGACGGAATGAGTGCCACACTGTATTTGAAGGACAACGGCGTCGTCATCCGGCCTTGCAAACGTCCGGATACGGCGCCTTTTTTTGTGGAAAGGTGATGCGCGATGAATGAAATTCCAGCCAACCCCCTGGCCTGGGTCAACGGCAGCGATGCCCCGGAAAAGAGCGCGATCAATCTTGGCTTCATGGCCTTGAGCGACTGCGCGCCGCTGGTGGTGGCCGCTACCCAGGGCTTCGCCCAGCCTTACGGGCTGACTTTGAACCTCAAGCGCCAAGCTTCCTGGGCCAACCTGCGGGACAAGCTGGTCAGCGGTGAAATCGATGCCGCCCACAGCCTGTATGGCCTGATCTACGCGGTGCACCTGGGCATCGGCGGGGTCGCACCGACCGACATGGCGGTGTTGATGGGGCTGAACCAGAACGGGCAGAGCATCAATCTTTCCCATGGCTTGCAGGCCCAAGGCGTGACCAGTCCTGAGGCACTGGAACAGCATGTGCACCAAACTCGCCCGAAACTGACCTTCGCCCAGACCTTCCCCACTGGCACCCACGCCATGTGGCTGTATTACTGGCTCGCCGCTCAAGGCATCCATCCGCTGTCGGATGTTGACAGCGTGGTGGTGCCGCCGCCGCAAATGATCGCCCACCTGCAGGCCGGACGGATCGACGGCTTCTGCGTGGGCGAGCCATGGTGCGCCAGTGCGGTAAAACAGAACCTGGGCTTCACCCTGGCGACGACCCAGACCATCTGGCCCGATCACCCGGAAAAAGTCCTCGGCTGCACCCGTGCATTTGTCGAGCAATACCCCAATACCGCCCGCGCACTGGTGATGGCGATCCTGCAAGCCAGTCGCTTCATTGAACAAAGCACCGAGAACCGCCGCAGCACCGCACAACTATTGAGCGCGCCCGAATACCTGGATGCGCCGCTGGATTGCATCGAGCCGCGCCTGTTGGGGATCTACGCCGATGGGCTGGGCAACAGCTGGCAGGACCCTCACGCGATGCGCTTCCACGGTAACGGTGAAGTGAACCTGCCCTACCTGTCCGATGGCATGTGGTTCATGACCCAGTTCCGCCGCTGGGGCCTGTTGCGTGAAGACCCGGATTACCTGGCCGTGGCACAGCAAGTCCAGCAGCTCAAGCTATACCGTCAAGCCTGCGCGGCACTGGACATCCCCTCCCCCCGCCAGGACATGCGCAGCAGTCAATTGATCGACGGCACCACCTGGGACGGCTCGGATCCGGCCGCTTATGCCAAAAGCTTCAAACTGCACGCCTTGAGCGATGCGGCTCCCCTCTTCGCCAGCCGCTGACAGGAGCCACGACCATGCTACGTATCCTGCTGATCAACGACACCGCGAAAAAAGTCGGCCGCCTCAAAGCCGCCCTGATTGAAGCTGGGTTCGAAGTCATCGACGAATCAGGATTGACCATCGACCTGCCAGCGCGCGTCGAAACGGTGCGTCCGGACGTAATCCTGATCGATACCGAGTCACCGGGGCGCGATGTGATGGAGCAAGTGGTGCTGGTCAGTCGCGACCAGCCACGACCGATCGTCATGTTTACCGACGAACATGACCCGGATGTCATGCGCCAGGCGATCAAGTCGGGCGTCAGCGCCTACATCGTCGAAGGCATCCACGCGGCGCGCCTGCAACCAATCCTCGACGTGGCCATGGCACGCTTCGAAAGCGACCAGGCCCTGCGCGCCCAGCTCCTGGCCCGGGACCAGCAACTGGCCGAGCGTAAACGCATCGAACTGGCCAAGGGCATGCTGATGAAGATGAAAGAATGCAACGAAGAACAGGCCTACACCCTGATGCGCCGCCAGGCCATGAGCCGCCAGCAGAAGCTGATCCAGGTGGCCGAGCAGATCATTGCGATGAACGAGTTGCTCGGCTGAAAGCCTTGCAGTGCCTGGCCCGACGCTATCGCGAGCAGGCTCGCTCCCACATGGGCTCCAGGGTGAACGCAGCATTCTCGAACGGCCCAGATCAAGTGTGGGAGCGGGCTTGCTCGCGAAGACGGTGGGGCAGTCGATATCGATGTTGGAGATGAGATTGCTTTCGCGAGCAAGCCCGCTCCCACATGGGCTCTAGGATAAACGCAGCATTCGCTAACGCCCCAGATCAAGTGTGGGAGCGGGCTTGCTCGCGAAGACGGTGGGGCAGTCGATATCGATGTTGGATATGAGATTGCTTTCGCGAGCTTGCTCGCGATAGGCCTTGCCCCAATCCTCTGTTGGCACAGTTCTCGCTTTAACAAACTCACAGGTAACCAACGGCGGTTGCCCCACCTACGACAAAGACGTCGCACACCCTCCTCGCCCCCTGGCGATTCGGGTTGCGGCGTTTTTTTGTTTTGGCCCCAGAGCCCGGGGCCGGTGGTGCAGCCACAGGCGGCGCACTGCTTCAAGGCACTGACTCATTTCTCGAGACTTTTACAGCTGAGGTGCGCGATGAATTCAAGCTTCTGGAAATCCGGCCACACCCCGACACTGTTCGCGGCCTTCCTCTATTTCGACCTGAGTTTCATGGTCTGGTACCTGCTCGGTCCACTGGCGGTGCAGATCTCTGCCGACCTGCACCTGACCACCCAGCAACGCGGCCTGATGGTGGCGACACCGATCCTGGCCGGTGCCGTGCTGCGCCTGTTCATGGGCCTGCTGGCCGATCGCATTTCACCGAAAACCGCCGGCATGGTCGGTCAGGTGATTGTGATCGGTGCACTGTTCTGCGCCTGGAAACTGGGCATCCAAAGCTACGAACAAGCCTTGCTGCTGGGGCTGTTCCTGGGCGTGGCCGGTGCTTCATTCGCCGTGGCCCTGCCGCTGGCGTCCCAGTGGTATCCGCCACAGCATCAGGGCAAGGCCATGGGCATTGCCGGCGCCGGTAACTCGGGCACCGTACTGGCTGCG
The DNA here is from genome assembly GCF_900110355.1 of Pseudomonas sp. NFACC39-1. Taxonomy (NCBI): domain Bacteria; kingdom Pseudomonadati; phylum Pseudomonadota; class Gammaproteobacteria; order Pseudomonadales; family Pseudomonadaceae; genus Pseudomonas; species Pseudomonas sp. NFACC39-1. The sequence goes on from NZ_FODL01000013.1 coordinate 45,892, forward strand.
CTGATCGCCCCGGTGATGGCAGTGGCATTCGGCTGGAGCAACGTGTTCGGTTTCGCGCTGATCCCGCTGATCGTGACCCTGATCCTCTTCGCCTGGCTGGCCAAGAACGCTCCCGAGCGGCCAAAAGCCAAATCCATGGGCGACTACCTCAAGGCCCTGGGCGATCGGGACAGCTGGTGGTTCATGTTCTTCTACAGCGTGACCTTCGGCGGTTTCATCGGCCTGGCCAGCGCACTGCCCGGTTACTTCAACGACCAGTACGGCCTGAGTCCGGTGACCGCCGGTTACTACACCGCAGCCTGCGTCTTCGGAGGCAGCCTGATGCGTCCATTGGGCGGCGCCCTGGCGGATCGTTTCGGCGGTATTCGCACCCTGTTGGGCATGTACACCGTCGCGGCCGTCTGCATCGCGGCCGTGGGCTTTAATCTGCCGAGTTCCTACGCGGCCCTGGCCCTGTTCGTCTGCACCATGCTCGGTTTGGGTGCCGGCAACGGCGCGGTGTTCCAACTGGTGCCACAACGCTTCCGTCGCGAGATCGGCGTGATGACCGGGTTGATCGGCATGGCCGGCGGCATCGGCGGTTTTGCCCTGGCGGCGGGCATGGGTGCGATCAAGCAAAGCACCGGCAGCTATCAACTGGCACTGTGGTTGTTCGCCAGCCTCGGCGTGCTGGCCTGGTTCGGCCTGTACGGCGTCAAGCGTCGCTGGAGGACCACCTGGGGTTCGGCCGCTGTCACCGCGGCTCGGGTATAACTAGCCCCCATGAGCCTGCAACTGAGTTTTGCCGAAGCCAGCGCCATTGGCCCGCGGGAAGAAAACCAGGACGCCCTGCGCCTGGTGACCCCGGCGCCTGCCCTGGCCGCCAGCAAGGGATACCTGTTCGCCATCGCCGACGGCGTGAGCCAATGCGCCGATGGCGGACTGGCCGCTCGTTCGACCTTGCAGGCCCTGGCCCTGGACTACTATTCCACACCGCAAACCTGGGGTGTCGCCCAGGCGCTGGACCGGTTGTTACTGGCACAGAATCGCTGGCTGCAAGCCAACGGTGGCGGGCAACCGCTGCTCACCACCGTCAGCGCCCTGGTCCTGCGGGGCCGGCGCTTCACCCTGGCCCACGTGGGCGATTGCCGGGTCTACCGCTGGCACGACAATCATCTGCAACGGGTCAGCGAGGATCACGTCTGGGAACAACAGGGCATGCAGCACGTGCTCAAGCGTGCCCTGGGACTGGATCAGCACCTGATCCTGGACTTCCTTGATGGAGAACTGCGCGCCGACGAGACCTTTGTACTGCTCAGCGATGGCGTCTGGGCGGTTCTGGGGGACACGGCCATCGCCGCTATCCTTCGCGACCAGCCGGATCTGGACATTGCCGCGCAAACCCTGGTCAATGCCGCGCACTTGGCCGGCAGTCAGGACAACGCCAGTGCCCTGCTGGTGCGGGTCGACGCGGTGGGCGAAGCAAGCATTGGCGATGCACTGGCCCAGTTGCAGCAATGGCCCCTTCCCCCGGCCTTGAAACCGGGGCAGGTGTTCGAGGGCTGGCAGATCGAGGGTCTGCTCGGTCAGAGCCAGCAATCGTTGCTCTATCGGGTACACGATGGCCAGGGCCAGCCGTGGTTGCTGAAAACCTTGCCGGGGCATCTTCGGGACGATACCCAGGCCGGGCAGTCGTTGCTGTCGGAAGAATGGTTCCTCAAGCGGGTCGCAGGGCGGCAGTTTCCGGAAGTCCACGGCGTTCCCCAGCGTCAGCATTTGTACTACGTCATGCGGGAATATTCGGGCAAGACCCTGGCCGATCTGTTCAACCAGGGCGGCCCATTGCCTCTGCCTCAGTGGCAGGACCTGGCGCAGCGGCTCGTGCACGCGGTGGGCCTGTTGCATCGAAGGCAGATCTTTCACCGCGATATCAAGCCGGAGAACCTGCACCTGGGCGAGGATGGGGAACTGCGCTTGCTGGATTTCGGGCTGGCGTACTGCCCGGGATTGTCTGAAGATCAGGCCAACGTGCTGCCCGGCACGCCCAGCTATATCGCACCGGAAGCCTTCGCGGGCACGGCACCGACCGCGCAACAGGATTTGTACGCCGTCGGCGTGACCTTGTATTTCCTGCTGACGGGGCACTACCCCTACGGCGAAATCGAAGCGTTTCAGCGTCCGCGCTTTGGCGTGCCCGTCAGTGCCAGTCGCTATCGGCCGGACCTGGCCGAATGGCTCGGGCAAAGTCTGGAGCGTGCCATCGCCGCCGATCCGGCACAGCGCTTTGAAACGGCCGAGGAGTGGTTGTTGCTGCTGGAACAGGGCGAGCGGCGCAGCTTGAGTGTCAGGCCTCGGCCGTTGCTGGAAAGGGAGCCGCTGAAGGTCTGGCGGACCTTGGCGCTGGTGTCCTTGGTGGTGAATCTGGTGCTGCTGTATTTAGCGTTGCATGGCTGAAACCCAGTCGCGTCCATCGCGAGCAGGCTCGCTCCCACAGGTTTTGTGTCCACCGCAGATCCAATGTGGGAGCGGGCTTGCTCGCGAAGGCGGCGGCACATCCAGCGTTGATGCAAACTGATCCACCGCTTTCGCGAGCAAGCCCGCTCCCACAGGGAATTTGCTTGATATGCAGCTTCAGCATGCACTGAAGCCCTCTGTGGGAGCGAGCCTGCTCGCGATGGCGGCCTGACTGGCCATACAATCTTTCCCCGACAAACGCTCCATTACCGGGCAACCCGCTTTGATTCGGTGCAATAAATCCCTGCCCCACGCGTGCAGCCCGTCGTTTGCCCAGTAAATCCGCATCCTCAAGCCACTTGGCACAACCACTGCATAGCCTCTCTCACCATACATAAAGCCACGCCTCCAACGATGAAGGCGGTGCTTCCCGAGAGAACGGGACCAGGACAAAGGCGTCCTCGCTAGCTTGCTAGCGGGACGCCTTTTTTTTTGTTTTCGTAAAAATTGCCGAGCCAGCCCGAACGCCGTGATGAACGTGACGAAACCGGTCTGGGCTTGCGGAGAACCCTGATGAAAAAACTCAAACTGGTGATGATCGGCAACGGCATGGCCGGGGTTCGAACCCTCGAAGAACTGCTCAAGCTGAGCAATGAGCTGTACGACATCACGGTGTTCGGCGCCGAGCCTCACACCAACTACAACCGCATCCTGCTCTCGCCCGTGCTCGCCGGCGAGCAGACGTTTGAAGAGATCGTGCTCAACGATCTGAGCTGGTACCTGGACAACAACATCAAACTGCTGCTCAACCGCAAAGTCGTGGAGATCGACCGAATCAAGCGCCGGGTCATCGCCGAAGACGGCAGCGAAGCCGAATACGACCGCCTGCTGATCGCCACAGGCTCCACGCCGTTCATCCTGCCGATTCCCGGCAACACCCTGGAGGGTGTCATCGGCTACCGCGACATCGCCGACACCCAGGCGATGATCAACACCGCCAAGACCCACAAACACGCCGTGGTGATCGGCGGCGGGCTGCTGGGCCTGGAAGCCGCTAACGGCTTGAAACTGCGGGGCATGGACGTGACGGTGGTGCACCTGGGTGAATGGCTGCTGGAGCGTCAGCTGGACAAAACCAGCGGTCAGTTGCTGCAAACCGCCCTGGAAAACCGTGGCCTGAAATTCCGCCTGAGCGAACAGACGCAAGCCCTGCACGACGCTGGCAATGGTCGGGTTGGCTCGGTGCAATTCAAGAACGGTGACATCATCCCGGCCGACCTGGTGGTGATGGCGGCCGGTATCCGCCCCAATACCGAACTGGCGGAAAAGTCCGGCATCCCGTGCAACCGCGGGATTCTGGTCAACGACACGATGCAAACCTACGACCCGCGCATCTATGCCATCGGTGAATGCGCCAGCCACCGTGGGACCGCCTACGGCCTGGTAGCACCGCTGTTCGAGCAAGCCAAGGTCTGCGCCAACCACCTCGCGCAACTGGGCTTCGCCACCTACAAGGGTTCGGTGACCTCGACCAAACTCAAAGTCACCGGCATCGACCTGTTCTCCGCCGGGGACTTCATGGGCGGCGAAGGCACGGAAACCATCACCCTTTCCGACCCTATCGGCGGCGTCTATAAAAAGCTGGTGATCAAGGACGACGTGCTGGTCGGCGCCTGCCTGTACGGCGATACGGCAGATGGCGGCTGGTATTTCCGTCAGATCCGTGAGAACCACACCATCAGCGAAATCCGCGATCACCTGATGTTTGGCGAAAATGCTTTGGGCGACGTAGGACACCAAGGCCAGGACAAAGCCATGAACATGGCCGACACCGCCGAAGTCTGCGGCTGCAACGGCGTGTGCAAGGGCACCATCGTCAAGGCGATCCAGGAGCATGGGCTGTTCAGCGTCGATGACGTAAAAAAACACACCAAGGCCGCCAGCTCCTGTGGTTCCTGCGCCGGTTTGGTGGAGCAGATCCTGATCAACACCGTGGGCGGCGCGGCGGACGTCAAACCGAAAAGCGAAAAAGCCATCTGCGGTTGCAGCGACCTCAACCACGGGCAGATTCGCCAGGCGATCCGCGACCAGCATCTGCTGACCATCGCCGCAACCATGAGCTACTTGAACTGGCGCACCCCGAACGGCTGCGCCACCTGCCGCCCGGCGCTCAACTACTACCTGATTTCCACCTGGCCCGGCGAAGCCCACGACGATCCGCAGTCGCGCCTGATCAACGAGCGTGCCCACGCCAACATCCAGAAAGACGGCACTTATTCCGTCGTCCCGCGGATGTGGGGTGGCGTGACCAATCCGTCTGAACTGCGGCGCATTGCCGACGTGGCCGACAAGTACAACGTGCCGATGGTCAAGGTCACCGGCGGCCAGCGTATCGACCTGCTGGGGATCAAAAAGCAGGATCTGCCCGGAGTCTGGAAAGACCTGGACATGCCGTCCGGCCACGCCTATGGCAAATCCATCCGCACCGTAAAAACCTGCGTGGGCAGCGAGTTCTGCCGCTTTGGCACGCAAAATTCCACCCAACTGGGAATCGAGCTGGAGCACGACCTCTTCAACATGTGGTCGCCCCACAAAGTGAAGCTGGCCGTGTCCGGTTGCCCACGCAACTGCTCGGAAGCGGGCATCAAGGACGTCGGCATTATCGGCGTCGATTCCGGCTGGGAGATGTACATCGGCGGTAACGGCGGGATCAAGACGGAGGTCGCCGAATTCTTCGTCAAACTCAAGACCGCCGAAGAAGTGCGCGAATACAACGGCGCATTCCTGCAGTTGTATCGCGAAGAAGCCTTCTACCTCGAACGCACCGTGCACTACATGCAACGGGTCGGCATGGAGCACATCAAGAAAGCGGTACTTGAAGATCCGCAACGACGCAAAGCCTTGCATGACCGCCTGAAGTTCTCCCTGTCGCTGGAACAGGACCCATGGAAAGAACGCCTGGAACAGCCCCAGCTGAAGAAAGAGTTTGAAGTCATCCCCGTGAAAAACCTGGAGGTGCCGGCATGAACTGGCTGGATATCTGCGCACTGGAAGAGATCAACGCCCTGGGCTCGCGCATCATCAATGGCCCGAAAGGCGATATTGCGATTTTTCGTACCAGCGACGATGAGGTTTTCGCACTCGATGACCGCTGCCCCCACAAGGGTGGCCCACTGTCCCAAGGGTTGATCTATGGCAAGCGCGTGGCCTGCCCGCTGCACAACTGGCAGATCGACTTGGAAACCGGCCAGGCCCAGGCCCCGGATGTGGGTTGCGCGCATCATCATTCGGCGCGGGTCGAAAACGGCCGGGTGATGCTAGCCTTGCGGGAAGCAAGCTGATGAGCCGTCAAACCACCGCCTCGACCTGCTGTTATTGCGGGGTCGGTTGCGGCGTGCTGATCGAACATGACGACGAGCGCATCCTCGGCGTCAGTGGCGATCCCGCCCACCCGGCCAACTTCGGCAAACTGTGCAGCAAGGGTTCGACCCTGCACTTGACCGGCGACCTCGCCGCGCGCGCCTTGTATCCCGAACTGCGCCTGGGCAAGGGCCTGTCCCGAGCGCGCACAGACTGGGACAGCGCGTTGGATCACGCGGCCAGCATCTTCGCCGATACCATCGCCGAACACGGCCCCGACAGCGTGGCGTTCTACATCTCCGGGCAACTGCTGACCGAGGACTACTACGCCTTCAACAAACTCGCCCGGGCGCTGGTGGGCACCAACAACATCGACAGCAATTCCCGGCTGTGCATGTCCTCCGCCGTGGTGGGCTACAAGCGCAGCCTCGGTGCCGATGCGCCGCCCTGCAGTTATGAAGACCTGGAGCTGAGCGACTGCGTGATGATTGTCGGCAGTAACATGGCCTACGCCCATCCGATCCTGTTTCGCCGCCTCGAGGAAGCCAAGTCCCGCCGGCCACAGATGAAAATCATCGTCATCGACCCACGGCGTACCGACACCTGCGACCTTGCCGACCTGCATCTGGCGATCCTGCCGGGCACCGATGTCGCCTTGTTCCATGGGATTTTGCATCTGCTGTTGTGGGAAGACTGGGTCGACCGCGATTTCATCAAGGCCCACACCGAAGGCCTGGCGGACCTCAAGAACCTGGTGCGCGACTACACCCCGGCCATGGTCGCCCAAATCTGCGGCATCAGCGTCGAGCAACTGCACCAGTGCGCCGAATGGGTCGGCACGTCGCCCAGCTTCCTGTCGCTGTGGTGCATGGGTTTGAATCAATCCACCGCCGGCAGTGCGAAGAACAGCGCGTTGATCAACCTGCACCTGGCCACCGGGCAAATCGGCCGGCCGGGCGCCGGGCCCTTCTCGCTGACCGGTCAGCCCAATGCCATGGGCGGTCGGGAAACCGGTAGCTTGTCGAACCTGCTGCCGGGTCATCGCGACGCCGCCAACGCCGAACATCGCGCCGAAGTCGCCCGCTACTGGGGTGTTGAGCAATTGCCCTCGACCACGGGCTTGAGCGCCATCGAACTGTTCGAAAAGGTTCGCAGTGGCAAGATCAAGGCGCTGTGGATTGCCTGCACCAACCCCGCGCAGTCGATGCCTGACCAGACGGCGGTACGGGAGGCCCTGCAAGCCTGCCCATTCGTGGTGCTGCAAGAGGCCTTCCGGACCACCGAAACCGCCGCGTTTGCCGACCTGTTGCTGCCAGCGGCCAGTTGGGGCGAGAAAGAAGGCTCGGTGACCAACTCCGAACGGCGTATTTCCCACGTCCGCCGGGCGATTGCCGCACCGGGCGAAGCACGACCGGACTGGTCGATCACAGTGGATTTCGCCCAACGCTTGGAAAAACGCCTGCGCCCGGGTCAACCCAGCCTGTTCGCCTTTGAAACCCCGGCCCAGTTGTTCGATGAATACAAGCAACTGACCCGTGGCCGCGACCTGGACTTGTCCGGTATCAGCCATGCGCTGATCGATCAACTCGGTCCTCAACAATGGCCCTTCCCGCAAGGCGCCAGCAGCGGAACACCGCGCCTGTATCTGGACGGGATTTTTCCTACCGACACTGGCCGCGCGCGGTTTGTCGCAGAACCGTATCGCGCCGCCAAGGAGGTGCGCGATGCCCGCTACCCATTGACCCTCAACACGGGTCGACTGCGGGACCAATGGCACGGCATGAGCCGCACCGGCACCGCAGCGCAATTGTTCGGCCATGTGAACGAAGCCGTGCTCAGCCTGCACCCTGACGAACTGCTTCGCCATCGCCTGCAAGCCGGTGACCTGGTCAGCCTCAAGAGCCGCCGTGGCGCCGTGATCGTGGCGGTGGACAGCGACGACAGCGTGCGCCCCGGCCAGGCGTTTCTGCCCATGCACTGGGGCGACCGCTTTCTCAAGGGTGGGGTCAATACCCTGACTCAACCGGCGTTCGACCCCCTGTCAAAACAGCCGGAACTCAAACACAGCGGCGTGCGCCTGGAACCGGTGAACCTGCCCTGGCAGCTTTTCGCCCTGGTCGAAGGCGATGTTCAACAGCACTTGGAGACTTTGCGACCACTGTGTGAGGCGTTTGCCTACGTCAGCCTGAGCCTGACTGGGCGCGAACGTCCCGCGTTGCTGATTCGCGCGGCCAGCGCGGTCGCCCCCGAACCGCAGTTGCTGCAGGCGATCGACGAGCAATTGGGGCTGATCGAAGGGCCGGTGCTGGCCTATGACGACCCGCGGCGGTCCATCGGTAAACGCGTGCGAATCGAGAACGGTCGCATCACCGCCATTCGCCTGGCCGGCGAAACCCTGGCCCGCCACTGGCTGCAAAACCTGTGGCTGGAAGGCCGCGCCGATGAGCAGTTGCGGCGCTGGCTGCTAGCACCTTTGAGCGCCCCACCAGGCAATGCCGGCGCCGCCGTTGGCGGCAGCAAAACACTGTGCAACTGCATGAACGTCAGCCAGCGTGCGATCTGCGCCGGCATTGAACGTGGCCTGGACTTGCAAGGGCTGAAACAGGAGCTGGGCTGCGGCACGCAATGCGGCTCCTGTGTACCGGAAATCAAACGCCTGCTGGTTGCCACCGCGCAACCAGTGGCCGCTGTCTCGTGAGGAAAAGCACTATGAACGCAAAAGTCTGGCTGGTAGGTGCAGGTCCTGGCGACCCTGAATTGCTGACCCTCAAAGCCGTACGCGCCTTGGGCGAAGCCGACGTGGTGTTGATCGACGATCTGGTCAACGATGCGGTGCTGGAGCATTGCCCTGGCGCACGGATCATCGCCGTGGGCAAGCGCGGCGGATGCCGTTCCACGCCCCAGGCTTTTATCCATCGGCTGATGCTGCGTTATGCCCGGCAGGGCAAATGCGTGGTACGCCTCAAGGGCGGCGACCCGTGCATCTTCGGCCGGGGCGGCGAAGAGGCGCAGTGGCTGCGCGAGCATGGCGTCGAAGTGGAGCTGGTCAATGGGATTACGGCCGGCCTTGCGGGTGCGACGCAATGTGATATTCCGCTGACGCTGCGTGGAATTGCCCGGGGCGTCACGCTGGTCACCGCCCACACCCAGGACGGTAGCAGCCTGAATTGGGGAGCCTTGGCACAAAGCGGGACCACCCTGGTGGTGTACATGGGGGTGGCGAAACTGAGCGAGATCCGCGAACAACTGCTGGCCGGAGGCCTGGCGGCGGACACGCCGGTGGCCATGATTGAAAATGCCTCCCTGCCCCATCAGCGCGACTGTCGCAGTGATCTGGCCTCGATGGAGGCCGATGCAGGCGCATTTCAACTCAAAAGCCCGGCGATTCTGGTGATTGGGGCAGTGGCGGGTGCCGCTGAGCGCACAGTATCACAGCCTGCTTGGGCCCAGGCTTCTGTAGCTAGTCGACACTGAAACGAAAGTGGGAGCGAGCCTGCTCGCGATGGCGGTGGATCAGCAACATTGATATTGACTGACACACCGCCATCGCGAGCAGGCTCGCTCCCACAGCTTTTTGTGTTTCTCCAGCCCCGCCCCTGATCTTCATAAATCGCAGGCAAAGAAAAGCCCGGCCTAAGCCGGGCTTTTCCAAAGCTGTGGGCTAATTACTTAGCTTCGGCTTCAACTTCTGCTTCTACGCGACGGTTTACAGCGCGGCCAGCGTCAGTAGCGTTGTCGGCAACTGGGCGGGATTCGCCGTAGCCAACAGACTGAACGCGGGACGATTCAACACCGTACTGGTTGGTCAGAACGTCTTTAACGGCGTTTGCACGACGCTCAGACAGCTTCTGGTTGTAAGCGTCAGGACCGACGGAGTCAGTGTGACCTTCAACAGTGGTGCTGGTGGATGGGTACTGCTTCATGAAATCAGCCAGGTTCTTGATGTCGCCATAGCTGTTTTCTTTAACGACCGACTTGTCGAAGTCGAACTTGACGTCCAGCTCAACACGTACGACTTCAGCAACAGCTGGGCAGCCATCAGCGTCAACAGTTACGTTGGCTGGGGTGTCAGGGCACTTGTCGACGTTGTCGCACACGCCATCGTTGTCGCTGTCGGAGCAGACTTCAGCCGGAGCTGGAACTGGAGCAGCAGCAGGCTTGGAGCCGCCACCGAAGTTCACACCGATACCGACGCTTGGAGCCCACTCGGTGTCGCCCTGGTCGATGTTGTACTGAGCTTCAACGCCGGCACGGGCGTAGAAGTTGTCAGTGAAGTACAGCTTGGCACCGCCGCCAACGTTGGCGAAGGTGGAGCCGTTGCGACCGCTACGGCCGTTCTGACCGATGCTCTGATCGGAGAAACCAGCCGATACGTACGGACGCAGCATGTCGCCTGGGTTGTTGAAGTGGTACAGAGCGTCCAGGGCAGTGTTGGAGCCCTTGATGTTACGACCGTCGTCGGAACGTGCGTTGTGCACTTCGTCGTAAGCCAGACGCAGCTCAACGTCGTCGGTCAGGAAGTAGCCGATCGAACCGCCGAACAGGTTGCCGTTGTTCTTGAAGTTACGAGCGCTGTCGAATTGTTCTTTCTTGGCGAAGCCTTCGATTTCAACTGCGCCTTGGCCTTGTGCCAGAGCGCCGAACGAAGTGGCAGCAATCAAAGAACCAATGGCAAAGCCCAAGGTGTTTTTCAGTTTCATCCGTTAAATCCCCATCTGGTGATTGTAAAGCAGTCCCGCAAACCGGGGGACAACTCGGCGACAAGTCTATCAGAACTTGCCTACACGTAAGAGATATTTGCGCCGAACTAAGTTTCAGCAATACCCGCAAATTTCTCACGCAATTTATCAAGAGCGCGCTTGTAACGCATTTTTGTCGCGCTCAACCCCATGTGCATTATGTCTGCGATCTCTTGGAATTCCAGCTCTGCGACAAATCGTAGCACCAGAATTTCCCGGTCGATCGGGTTCACATGGACAAGCCAGCGATCCAGCCCACCCTTTTCCTCTGGTTTGGGCGCCTTTTCTTCAGACGCTTCCTCCAGAGGGTCCAGGCTCAAAGCATCCATCAAGCGACGCTTTCGCCGTTCCTTGCGGTACTGCGTGATGCATTCGTTGTACGTGATGCTATAGAGCCATGTCTTGAACTTCGATTTCCCCTCGAAGTTCTTCAGGCCATACAGCACCTTCAACATCACCTCCTGACAGACATCGTCAGCATCACGATCGTTCCCCAGATAACGCGCACAAACGTTAAATAAAGTTCTCTGGTAACGGCGCATCAATTCTTCATAAGCACGCGTTACGTGGAAAAGTTCCGTATGCGCGCGCGCGACCAACTCCTCATCGGAGAGATCACGGGGGTCGTAGCGCGTGGATAGCGATTGGGGTTTGTTCAAAACAAGTCGGGCCGACAGTCTAGGTCAATGTGCGCCGCAGCCTGCCTTAACGGCATTTTGCGGCGGCATACATTAGCAGGGTTTGCCGGGTTAGCGGCTACTCACATGCTGCTCGAGCAGGATCCGATTGGAGAGCGATACCAATTCGCCCTCCTCGGTCAGCAATGTGGTCTTCACCGTGCCGATCTCTTCGATCTGGCCTTCGACCTCGCCAACACGCACTTGTTGCCCAACCTCATACAATTCACGCACATAGATTCCCGCAAGAATCTGGCCGGCGATTTCCCGGCTTCCCAACCCCATGGCCAGCGCAACCGCCAGACCAACGGTAATCAATACGATGACGATCACATGGTTGAGCAGGTCAGTCTTGACCTCCAACTGGCTGATCGCGACCGAAATACTGATGATGATCACCAGGCCTTGGGCAATTCGTCCCAAGCCCTGGGCGTAGTCAAGCCCGACACCTTCGGCCGCGCCACGCACCAGCCCGTTGGCCAATTGCGCCAGCAGAACGCCCACCAGCAATACCAGTGCGGCACCGAAAACCTTCGGCAAATACAACGCAAGCATGTCGAGCGTAGCTGAAACTCGCTCAAGACCAAGGGATTCAGCCGCAGAAACCAGGAAAATCAGCAGAACGAACCAGTAGACGATCTTGCCGACCAAGGTCGAGATCGGCACCTGAATGCCACCGCGCGACAGCAGCTTGGTCAGGCCGGTGCCGCCCATCAGGCGGTCGAGCCCCAGTTTGGCGAGCAGTTTTGAAAGCAGGGTGTCCAGCAGCTTGGCCACCACGAACCCCAACAACAGCACCACCAGGGCGCCGAAGAGGTTGGGGATGAAATTAGCCACCTTGGTCCACAACGCGGTCATTGCCGTGACGAGGCTCTGGGTCCAGAGATCAAGTTCCATATTCAATCAGCCTTATCAGCGGTGCGAGTAACAGGTTTACGACGGGAAACCGGCGAAACATGGGCCGACCCGTTATTCAGGGCAATCATCAGCGCGGGCAACCAGCGGCCCAGCAGGCTGAACAGATCGCCGGCGCCAACCTGGCGGTTGGCGGTTTTCAGTACACGTCCCAGGCATGCATCGTCGTCCCGGCTGGACGGCGAAGCCTTGAGCATGTCGCGCAAAGACTGTTCAAACGGATCGTGCATACGCACCTCTCGTGATGTCTGTGAAAGACGCGATCAAATTTCGGCAGGTCACATGGCGCCCCGTCACACCCAGCGCAAACGGCGGAACAACCACCACTGCCCGAGGGCCACGCCGACCATCAACAGGCATGCAACCAGGAAGCCATAAGGGCTTTCGGAGAACGGAATACCGCCGACGTTGATGCCCAAAAGACCGGTGAGAAAACTCATCGGTAGAAAAATCCCGGTGATGATGCCGAAGCGGTACATGGTGCGATTCATGCGCACCGACAGACGCCGGTCCTCGGCCTCCAGCACAAGCCCCACGCGCTCTCGGGTCAATTCCAGCTCTTCGAGGTAGCGGGTCAGGCTGTTGTTCAATTCATTCCAGTAATCGCCATCATCCTCGACAAACCACGGCAGTTTGAGCCGTGTCATCTGGCCGAAAATATCCCGCTGGGGGGCCAGGAACCGCTTCAACCCGGCCGCCCTTCTGCGAATGTGCAAAATGGCATCATGCTCGGGGGTATACCGTTCGTCGGTATCAATCTTTTCTTCTTCGCTATCGACGATTTCCGAGAGCTGGGTGACCAGATCCTGCACCTTATTGGTCAGGTACTGCGCCATATAAAGGATGAGTTCCGACGCGGTCCTTGGCCCCTCGCCTTCGGCCAGTTGCGTCAACAGTTCATCGGTGGCGCGCAACGGACGCAGGCGCAGGGAGATCACTCGCTGGGGGGACGCGAAGATCCGCACCGACACCATGTCCTCCGGTTCAGCGCCCGGATTGAGGTTGACGCCCCGCAGAAACAGCAGCAGTTCGGCGTTGGGCAGCGGCAACAGGCGCGGCCGGGTGTTCTCCTCCAGCAGCAGGTCGCAGTTGAATTCGCTCAAGCCACTGGATTTGCGCAGCCAGGTGTGGGTTTGCGGATGACTGCGATCCCAGTGCAGCCACAAGCTTTCGTGGGCCTGTAACTGCAAATCGTCGAGTTCTGTCCGGGCTATCGAACGCGCGCCACCATTACCGTCCAGCACCAGGGCATGCACCAGCCCCCATTGCGCGTTTTCTTCCTCGAACATCCTCATCCCTTATGGCTTTGACGCTTCATTCAGGCATTTTCAGCGGGCTAGGCGAAACAATCACGCCGTTGTTGTCCGCATAGACATACTCGCCTGGACGAAACGTCACGCCGGCAAAGGTCACCGCGACATTGAGATCGCCGATGCCACGCTTGTCGGTTTTCATCGGATGGCTGGCCAGGGCCTGGACACCAAGGTCTGTCTGGGCGATGACGTCGACGTCGCGGATGCAACCGTAAATCACCAGCCCTTCCCAGCCGTTCTTCGCCGCTTTCTCGGCCAGCATGTCACCCAGCAGTGCCCGGCGCAGCGAGCCGCCGCCATCGACCACCAACACCTTGCCGTTTCCCTTGAGTTCCACCTGCTCCTTGACCAGGGAGTTGTCCTCGAAGCACTTGATGGTCACGATTTCGCCGCCGAAGGAATCGCGGCCACCGAAATTGCTGAACATCGGCTCCAACACTTGCACCAACTCCGGGTAGGCGTCGCACAGGTCGGGCGTGAGGTAATGGTTCATTGAACAACTCCTGTAGAGGCTGGAACGTCAGGCTGAGTGAGCAACCGTTTGTGACCGGAACCGCGTATCGCGTCATATCTTAGCCGCAAGCCGACAAGAGCGAAATGCCCTTGTCAGAGCCTTCGCTTCAAACCGCCTCGGCCAGCCTGGATGGATCCGCCAGTAGCGGTGCATGCTGATCTGCCAGCCAGCGCGCCACCAGCGGCCAGACCTCAGCATGGGCCGCTTTGCTGACCAGCATCTCGACATGGCCGAAATCGTCGGTAAAGCCCTGCTCCCGGCCCAGGCAGACAAACTGTTTGTGCGCAGAGCCGACCTGCTCGAAAAGTTTGCGGCAAGCCCAGGTCGGGTCCTGCTGGTCGCCGGTCGCGCTCACCGCCAGTACCGGCACCTGCACATCGGCCAGCCCCGCCCACCAGTTCTTCTGCGCATCACCGAAACGCCCGAACAGGCCATACCAGCGCATGCTCTCCAGCGCCAGGCCGATGGGCTCGTCCTCCGGGCCGCGCTTGAGCCGTGAACCGGACAATTGAGCAAAACGCTTGAGAATGAAACGTCCGCTCCATTCCACCGGTGGGATCTTCAGCGGCCAATAGGTGCGGCTGACCTGGGTGCCAAAAAACGCCGCCGAAGCCACAGCCGGCTCGCCCAGATAGTGGCCGCCCAACGCGGCCGCCAGGGTAATGCCGCCCAAAGAGTGGCCGATCCAGTGTGGCACCTGCCCGCTCTGCTCACGCACGAAGGCGCCGATAGCCGGCAGGTCGTAACGAGCGTAATCGGCCACGCGGTTCTTGCGGTAGTCGTGATTGCGCTGGGACAGGCCATGGCCACGCATTTCGGGAATCCACACGTCAAAGCCCAGCCGCGCAAGATAGGCCCCCAGTCCCAGGCCCTTGGGCGAATACCAGAAGCGCCGGTTGGAAAAACTGCCGTGCAGCAGGATCACGGGAACACCGCGAACCTCGCTGCCGTCGGCCATGCCCAGTCGGGTGACGGCCAGTTCAACGCTGTAGTCCGGGCTATTGCCGGGCTTCAGACGATAGACATCTTCGCTCAGATCACCACGCCGCTCGGCGCTGATCAGGGCGACAGGAAAAAGGTTGCTGCTGCTTTGCATAATGCTCTTGCACAAAAAAGGGCGGCATCCGCCTGGAGCCCGCCCTACTTCAATCAAAAGGGGCCTATGGGTCAAGCCGCGCAACCTGTGGGAGCGAGCCTGCTCGCGATTGCGGCGGGTCAGCAAAATTAATCTTGGCTGACACTCCGCGATCGCGAGCAGGCTCGCTCCCACAGGGGCTTCGCTTAACTGACCGGTATTAATCGGTCAGGCCCCTTCACTCGATCAGACCGCAGCCTGACCTTCAGCCAGGAAGAACCAGGTCTCCAGCACGGAGTCGGGGTTCAACGAAACGCTTTCGATGCCCTGCTCCATCAGCCACTTGGCCAGGTCCGGGTGGTCGGATGGGCCCTGACCGCAGATGCCGATGTACTTGCCGGCCTTGTTGCAGGCGGCAATGGCATTGGCCAGCAGCTTCTTGACCGCCGGGTTCCGCTCGTCGAACAGGTGCGCGATGATGCCGGAGTCACGGTCCAGGCCCAGGGTCAGCTGGGTCAGGTCGTTGGAGCCGATGGAGAAACCGTCGAAGAATTCAAGGAATTCTTCAGCGAGGATCGCGTTGGACGGCAGCTCGCACATCATGATCACGCGCAGGCCGTTGTCACCACGGGCCAGGCCGTTTTCCGCCAGCAGGTCGACAACCTGGCTCGCTTCGCCCAGGGTGCGCACGAACGGCACCATGATCTCGACGTTGGTCAGGCCCATCTCGTTGCGCACACGCTTGAGGGCGCGGCACTCGAGCTCGAAGCAGTCACGGAACGATTCGCTGATGTAACGCGAAGCCCCACGGAAGCCCAGCATCGGGTTTTCTTCTTCCGGCTCGTAGAGCTTGCCGCCAATCAGGTTGGCGTATTCGTTGGACTTGAAGTCCGACAGGCGCACGATGACCTTTTTCGGCCAGAACGCAGCCGCCAGGGTGCTGATGCCTTCCACCAGTTTCTCGACGTAGAAACCGACCGGATCGTTGTAACCGGCAATGCGCTTGTCGACGCTGTCCTTGATCTCCGGCGGCAAGCCGTCGTAGTTCAGCAACGCCTTGGGGTGCACGCCGATCATGCGGTTGATGATGAACTCCAGGCGGGCCAGGCCCACGCCAGCGTTCGGCAACTGCGCGAAGTCGAAAGCACGATCCGGGTTGCCGACGTTCATCATGATCTTGAACGGCAGGTCCGGCATGGCGTCCACGGAGTTCTTCTTGATGTCGAAGCCCAGTTCGCCTTCGAAGATATAGCCGGTATCGCCTTCGGCGCAGGACACGGTGACGCCCTGGCCGTCCTTGAGCAGTTGAGTGGCATTGCCGCAACCGACCACGGCCGGGATGCCCAGTTCACGGGCGATGATCGCCGCGTGGCAGGTACGTCCGCCGCGGTTGGTGACGATGGCGCTGGCGCGTTTCATCACCGGCTCCCAATCCGGGTCGGTCATGTCGGAAACCAGCACATCGCCGGCCTGGACCTTATCCATCTCCGAGACGTCCTTGATGATCCGTACCTTGCCGGCGCCGATACGTTGGCCGATGGCACGGCCTTCCACCAGCACGGTGCCGGTTTCCTTGAGCAGGTAGCGCTCCATGACATTGGCCTGGGTACGGCTCTTCACGGTTTCCGGACGGGCCTGCACGATATACAGCTTGCCGTCGTCACCGTCCTTGGCCCATTCGATGTCCATCGGGCACTTGTAGTGCTTCTCGATGATCATCGCCTGCTTGGCCAGCTCGCTGACTTCGGCGTCGCTCAGGCAGAAGCGCGCGCGCTCGGCCTTGTCCACGTCGACGGTTTTCACCGAACGACCGGCCTTGGCTTCGTCGCCGTAGACCATCTTGATGGCCTTGCTGCCCAGGTTACGGCGCAGGATGGCCGGACGACCGGCTTCCAGCGTGCCTTTATGGACATAGAACTCATCCGGGTTCACCGCGCCTTGTACGACGGTTTCACCCAGGCCGTAGGCGCCGGTGATGAATACCACGTCACGGAAACCCGATTCGGTGTCGAGCGTGAACATTACCCCGGCGGTGCCGGTTTCAGAGCGGACCATGCGCTGCACACCAGCAGACAAGGCGACCAGCTTGTGGTCAAAGCCCTGGTGCACGCGGTAGGAAATGGCACGGTCGTTAAAAAGAGAGGCGAAGACTTCCTTGGCGGCACGGATGACGTTTTCCACGCCACGGATGTTCAGGAAGGTTTCCTGCTGGCCGGCGAAGGAGGCATCCGGCAGGTCTTCGGCGGTGGCCGAAGAGCGCACAGCGACGGCAATGTCGGGATTGCCTTCGGACAGTTTGGCGAAGGCCGTGCGGATCTCGGCGTTCAGCTTCTCGGGAAATTCGGCTTCCATGATCCATTGGCGGATCTGGGCGCCGGTCCTGGCCAAGGCGTTGACGTCATCGACGTCCAGGGCATCGAGCGCGTCGTGGATCTGTTTGTTCAGGCCGCTGAGTTCCAGAAAATCACGATAAGCCTGAGCTGTCGTGGCGAAGCCACCTGGCACCGATACGCCGGCACCGGCGAGGTTACTGATCATCTCGCCCAGGGATGCGTTCTTGCCCCCCACATGCTCTACATCATGGACGCCGAGCTTATCGAGGGAAACTACGTACTCTACCAAGGTGATCTCTCCACTAACTGTGTTGGAAAAGCTCAAGGCACCGGCGGCTCCAGGGGAGCAAATACCGGCGATATGGCCTGGACCTGGAAAATAAGTGAGAATGCGGGCCACTGGCGGCCAGCAAATCGCGCCTATCATATCCAAGAATCGTCACTCGCTCACTAGGGCCCAAGGCGCAAATGAAACGATCTGCTTTCTTTATCTCCGACGGCACCGGCATCACGGCCGAAACACTGGGCCAAAGCCTGTTGGCGCAATTCGAAAACATTACCTTCGCCAAGTTCATACGTCCGTACATCGACAACGTCGACAAAGCGCGGGCCATGGTACAACAAATCAATAAAGCCGCCGAAACCGACGGTTTTCGCCCGATTATCTTCGATACCATCGTCAATCAGGACATCCGTGAGATTCTCGCAATGTCCAATGGTTTCATGATCGACATTTTTTCTACCTTCCTGGCACCTTTGGAGCAGGAGCTGAGCGAGCATTCCTCCTACTCGGTCGGCAAGTCCCATTCCATTGGTCACAACTCCAACTACATGGAGCGCATCGAGGCGGTCAACTTCGCCCTGGACAACGATGATGGCGCCCGCACGCATTATTACGACAAGGCCGATTTGATCCTAGTGGGTGTGTCGCGCTGTGGTAAGACGCCGACGTGCCTGTACATGGCGATGCAATTTGGTATCCGCGCGGCCAACTATCCGCTGACCGAGGACGACATGGAGCGCCTGCAACTGCCCAGCGCCCTGCGCGCCCACCAGCACAAGCTGTTCGGCCTGACCATTGATCCGGATCGCCTCACTGCGATCCGCAACGAGCGCAAGCCCAACAGCCGCTATTCGAGCTACGCCCAGTGCGAATTCGAAGTGCGCGAGGTAGAAAACCTGTTCCGGCGGGAGAACATTCCCCACATCAACTCCACGCATTTTTCCGTGGAAGAGATTTCGGCGAAGATCCTGGTGGAGAAAGGGGTGGAGCGGCGGTTCAAGTGAACCCGTAACAACACAAAACCCTGTGGGAGCGAGCCTGCTCGCGATTGCGGTGGATCAGCAAAGTTGATGTTGGCTGACACTCCGCTATCGCGAGCAGGCTCGCCCCCACAAGGGATTTGTGGTGCTGCTGGCTACTGCGCCAGACGCTCAACCAACGCCTGCCCCACCGCCAGCGCCGAGGCCGGATTCTGGCCGGTGATCAACTCCCGATCCGTCACCACATGGGACGTCCACGGCGAGGTGTTGCTGCTGTATTGCCCACCGGCCTGCTCCAGCGCGGTTTGTGGATAGAACTTCATGCTCCCGCCGCCCAGCAGCCCCTTGGCCAACTCTTCTTCCTGATTGCTGATCACCGTCATCTTGTACCCGGCATAGATCCAGTCGGCCTTGGCCGAGGCCTGGCCTTTGGTAGTCAACTGGCCAACGAAGCCCTTGGCATCAGGCAGGGTCGACAGCAACGCGATCGGCCCGTGGCAGACCAGCGCGGTGGTCTTGCCCTTGTCATGGAAGTGCGTCAACACCCGCCCCAGCGGTGCGCTCGTGAGCAAATCCTGCATGGGCGCATGCCCGCCGGGAATGTACAGGGCATCGAATTGTTCCAGACCGATCTGCTCGACACGAGCCAGGCTGATCACCGGTGAGTCCTTGGCCGAAGTGATGTTCAGTTGAACCAGCAACGCCTGGTAGCGCTCCAGCTCCGCCGGGTCATTGTTGAAGTACATCTTGTCCACCGAGGACCGGTCCAGCGTCGGCGCCCTGCCCTCGGGGGTGGAGAACGTCACGTGGTGACCGGCATCCAGCAACAGCTTCACCGGTTGCAGCAATTCGTTGAGGTAAAACCCGGTGGAGAAGACCTTGCCCTTGTTCAGATCCAGATGATCGGAATCCGACAGGACCACCAGCACGTTATCGGCATGGGCCGCGACGCCAATACCCGCCAGAACAACAGACGTTGCCAAGGTCGTGAGCTTTTTCATGATGACTCCAGGATGTTTCGATAAAAGATGCGCTCACTGTATTGATGCGCTCACCGGCGATAAACTGGCGCACCGGAACATCACTTGGCCTTTGGAGGCAACAATGGCCCGTCGATTCGATTATCTGGCCGACGTGGAAGCCTTCGTCACGGTCGTGGAAAAAGGCACGCTCAGCGCCGCAGCCGTGGCGCTGGGCACCACGCCTTCGGTCCTGAGCCGCGCCATCTCCCGCCTCGAAGCCCGGCTCGGGGTGCAACTGTTGCGACGCACGACCCGGCGGCTGAACCTGACCGATGCCGGCACGTTGTACCTGGAACAGTCGCGCTCGGCCTTTGCCCTGATTGACAACGCCGAGCGGCGAATCCAGGGCCAGGACGGTGTCTTGACCGGTCGCGTGCGCTTGAGCGTGCCGACCACCTACGGTCATTACCGCCTGCCATCGCTGCTGTCGCGTTTCGCCGAGGCTTACCCGCAAGTTCGGGTTGAGCTGAGTATCACCAACCGCAATGTCGATTTGGTGGCCGAGGGGTATGACCTGGCGATCCGCCTTGGGCCGCTGCCGGACAGCGGCCTGGTCGGGCGCAAGCTCGAGGACGCCCGCCTTTGCCTGGTGGCCGCGCCGCATTACCTGGAGCGCGCCGGAATACCCCGGCACGTCGATGAACTGGCTGCCCACGCCTGCCTGCCTTTCGTAATGCCCAGCAGCGGACGCATCGCACCCTGGCTGTTTAGCGACAATCATGAAGACCGGGAATGGCTGCCGGCTGGCAATGTGCAGGTGTCCGATGATGTATTGGGCATCGTGTCCCTGGCACAGGCCGGGATGGGAATCTGCCAGACCTATGAATTCATTGTCCGGGAGCGAATCGAGCGCGGGGAACTGGTGGCTTTGCTGGAGGACTTTGCCGGGCGCAGTCGACCATTTTCAATCATCTACCCGCCCCATCGGCAATTGCCGGCGGCGGCACGGGCGCTGATTGATTTTATGGCAAGAGCGGACGCCATCTGTAGGAGCGAGCCTGCTCGCGATAGCATCACCTTGGCCTGACTGGCAGACCCAGTTGCCTGCATCGCGAGCGGGCTCGCTCCCGCAACGTCCCCGGCCTACTGCGTCAATGCCGCCTGCTCGTCCATTTTCTTGCGCAGGCTCAGCGGGCGCATGTCGGTCCAGACTTCTTCGATGTAGGCCAGGCACTCCTTCTTGAAGCC
The DNA here is from genome assembly GCF_900110355.1 of Pseudomonas sp. NFACC39-1. Lineage (NCBI taxonomy): Bacteria > Pseudomonadati > Pseudomonadota > Gammaproteobacteria > Pseudomonadales > Pseudomonadaceae > Pseudomonas > Pseudomonas sp. NFACC39-1. The sequence continues at coordinate 66,724 of NZ_FODL01000013.1, forward strand.
GCTTTTACCGACGGTACGCCAACCCTCGGGGATGGCCTTGTAGTCTGGCCAGATCGAATATTGCTCTTCGTGGTTGACCACGACCTGAAAGACGATGTCCTCGCGGTCGAATACTGAAGTCATGGGTGTCTCTCCATCTTTGCTCGAGGTTCGCTGCGTCACATGCGCAGCCAGGATATGAAAGGAACGTACGGGGTCGGGTGAAAATTAGCTGTCTGTGACCGCCGCATGCAGGGCTCGCCCGAAAATCTCGGCGACCCGGTCGATTTCGGCCCGGGTGATGATCAACGGTGGCAGGAACCGCACCACGCCGCCCTGGCGACCGCCCAGCTCAAGGATCAGCCCGCGCTTGAGGCATTCGCGTTGCAGCCGTGGCGCCAGCTGTGCATGCACCGGCGGATGGCCCAGGGCGTCCGGCTTGCCCGCCGGGTCCACCAACTCGACACCGAGCATCAGCCCGCGACCACGGATATCGCCCAATTGCGGGAAGTCCCGCTGCAGGATGTGCAGGTGCTCACTCAGGCGTTCGCCCATGGCGGCGGCATGGGTCGGCAGGTCGTGTTCACGCAGGTAGCGCATTACCGCGGAACCGGCGGCCATGGCCATCTGATTGCCACGGAAGGTCCCGGCGTGAGCACCCGGCAACCAGGTGTCGAGCCAGTCGCGGTAAACCACTACCGCCAGCGGCAGGCTGCCGCCAATGGCCTTGGACAACACCACCACGTCCGGGATGATGCCGGCATGCTCGAAGGCAAACATTTTGCCGGTGCGGCCGAAGCCGCTCTGGATTTCGTCGACGATCAACGCCACCCCTGCCTGCTCGGTGATCCGCCGCAAGCCGCGCAGCCAGTCCAGGTCGGCGGGTATGACTCCACCCTCGCCCTGCACCACTTCGACGATGACCGCCGCCGGCAATTGCACGCCGGCCTCCGGGTCGTTCAACAGGTTTTCCAGGTAATGCAGGTTGGCCCTCACGCCCTCGACACCGCCCAGCCCGAACGGACAGCGGTAATCGTAGGGGTACGGCATGAACTGCACGCCGCTGCTGAGCAAGGCGCCCAAGGGTTTCTTCGGCCCCAGGCTGCCCATCAGGCTCAGCGCGCCCTGGCTCATGCCGTGATAACCGCCCTGGAACGACAGCACGGTGCTGCGTCCGGTGGCGGTGCGCACCAGCTTGAGGGCGGCTTCCACCGCGTCGGTACCGGTGGGGCCGCAGAACTGAATCTTCGCCTCGGCGGCCAGCTCCACCGGCAACAGGCCGAACAGGTCCTGGACGAAGCGATCCTTGACCGGCGTGGTCAGGTCCAGGGTATGCAACGGCAACTCGTCGGCCAGCACCTGCTGGATCGCGTCGATCACCACCGGGTGGTTATGCCCCAGCGCCAGCGTGCCGGCGCCGGCCAGGCAATCGATGAAGGTGCGGCCCTCGACATCCTCGACATACAACCCCTTGGCGCGCTTGAGAGCCAGGGGTATGCGCCGTGGATAGCTGCGGGCATTGGACTCCTGCCGACTCTGGCGAGCCAGCAGCGGCGACTCATTGAACTGGTAGAGCGTCTCGGCCGGCACGGGGCTGACCCGGGCCGGCTGTGCTTCGATAAGGCTATTGGCGACTGACATCTCTCGACCCCGCAGTACGTAGTGACCCAAAACGACACACCGGGCAGGTGCGCATCCGGTCGGGGCGCACATGCAGGTTTCCTGTTGTGGAAACGCATCAGCTGCGGGGGGATTTACTCGCGGGCAGCACTTTCTCCTGCGGCGCGATCAGTGGCTTGTGCATCGCAATGGCCTTGACCCCGCCAATAGCGAAGGCGTCAGCGCTTTGCTCGAACCCCAGGTGTCGATAGAACGCCTGGCTGCTACGGGTGCTGTTGAGGCGCACTCGGGCCACCCCGCGCCCGCGCAGCCAGGCCTCGATGTCCCGCACCAGCGCCTGGCCGACACCGCGGCGGAAGGACTCCGGCTGTACGTAGCAGAAGGCGATCCGGCCACTGACCGAGGCCATGGCGACACCCGCCGGCCGTCCCTGCAAACGTGCCACGGTCAGACGCAAGCGTGGGTCGACCAGCCAGGGGCGGATATGCGCGAGGGTGTTGTTGCTTACCCAGGCGGCGACGACAGTGGGATCGTTGCGGTGTTCGGCGGCACACCCGACCCGGATGGAGCGTTCGGCGATCCGGCTGATGATGCCGGCATCGCTGGGGGTGGCCGTGCAGATTTCGATGAAGGTGTCCATGGCGCGGTTTTCCTCAGTCCTTGAGTCGAGCTGAAAAAAACATAGACCCGGATAAGGCCGGGGCGCCAATGACAGGTCGTTACAGCAGATGTACAACGATCTCCCGCTGGGTGCGCCCGTAGGAGCTGACGAGTGCAACGAGGCTGCGATCTTGTCCCAGACAGTTAAATCTCAAGATCAAGATCAAGATCAAGATCAAAAGATCGCAGGCTTCGCCAGCTCCTACACAGCGGTTGCCTGCACCGGCATCGTCAATTCAACCCGCAATCCGTCCGCACGGCTGTCGAAATGCAGACCGCAACCACAACGCTGGACGATGGCCTGGACGATCGCCAACCCCAGTCCGCAGCCGGTGCTCTGGCCGTTGCGCCAGAAGCGCTGGGTCAGGTGCTGGATATCGTCGGCGGCGATGCCCGGGCCGTGGTCGCGAACCTGGAAACGCACGCGCTGGCCGATCATTTCCAGGCGCAGCTCCACATCGGTGTCATCCGGGGTATGTCGCAGCGCATTGTCCAGCAAATTGCGCAAAGCAGCGATGGAAAGCACTGCCGGCATTTGCACCGGCGCGTCGGACAGCTCGGCCGGCACGTGCAGCTTGATTCGCCGGGGTTCGCCACTGGCCGCATCCTGGATTGCCAGCCGCGCCACCTGCTCGGCGTTGCATTGCACGCCATCGTCGAACGACAGGCTGCCTTCGACCCGGGCCAGCAACAACAATTGTTCGAGGGTGCGGTGCAAGCGGTCGGCGCCCTCCTCGGCCCGGGCCAGGGACTGATCGCGGGCGACGCCTTCGGTCATGCGCGCCACTTGCAGGTGAGTCTTGATGGCCGTCAAGGGGCTGCGCAGTTCATGGGCGGCATCGCCGGTCAGCCGGCGCTCGCGCTCAATGGTCTTGCCGATACGCTGGAACAGCTGGTTCTGGGTCTCCAGCAACGGCCGCAGTTCACTGGGCAGCGGATGGATCTGCAAAGGTTCCAGGGAGTCGGCATTGCGTCGCATCAACGCATCGCGCATGCGATTGAGCGGTGCCAGGCCCTGACCGATGCCCAACCACAACAGGCACAGGCAGCCCAGCAGCGCCACGCCGACCGGCACCGAGGCCGCCAACAGTACCGACATGTTCAAGGCTTCGCGCTCGATCTGACGGTCGGCGGTGGTGATGCGCAAATCCCCTCGGGCCAGGGTAAAACTGCGCCAGGGCGCGCCGTCGATCATCTGGTCATGAAAGCCCAGTTTCTCGGCCTCCAGGGTTTGGTCAGGAGTGCCATGGCTGCGAGCCAGGATCTCCCCCCGCAAGGAGCTGACCTGGCAGGCCATGCCCCCCGGAATGCTCACGTGCTCGGTTCTCAGGTGCGTGCCTTCTCCCTTGCTGGGCAATGGCGGCATCTGCTCCAGCAGCCCGGCAACCATCCGCGCCGAAGCCACCAGCCGCTGGTCGAGGGAGAACATCATCTGGTTGCGCAGATCGCTGAGCATCCACGCCGCCGCCAGGGCCCAGATCAGGGCAAAGGCCGCACCGAGGGTCAGGCTCAGGCGCAATCGCAGGCTCATCACTTGGAAGATACCCCGTCGTCGGCCGGCCCTAGCCGATAACCCAGCCCACGGACTGTCTCGACAATGCCATTGCCGAGTTTGCGCCGCAGGTGATGGATATGAACGTTGAGGGCGTTGCTTTCCAGTTCGTCATTGAACCCGTAGACGCTGTCCTTGAGTTGCTCGGTAGACAAGACCCGACCGCGACTGTGCAACAGCGCCTGCAGCAATGACTGCTCACGCCGGGAAAGGTCCACCGGCTGTCCGCCGAGGGTGGTTTCGCGGCTGCTGGGGTCGTAAGTCAAACGACCGTGCTCGATCAGATTGACACTGCGCCCTGCCACGCGCCGCAGCAAGGTATGCAGGCGCGCCGCGAGTTCACGCAGATCGAAGGGCTTGAGCAAATAGTCATCGGCCCCGGCCTGCAAACCGTCGACCCGGTCGGTCACCGAGTCCCGGGCGGTGAGGATCAGCACCGGTATCTCCAGACCTTGCTGGCGCAATTGGCGCAACAATTTAAGGCCGTCCTCGTCAGGCAGGCCCAGGTCCAGCACCATGACGTCGAACCGGGCCACCCCCACCATCGCCCGCGCCGCCGACGCCGTGGCGACGTGCTCGACGGTCAGGCCCTGGGCCGTGAGCCCGGCGACAATCCCGCTGGCGATCAACTCATCGTCTTCGCAGACCAGTACGTGCATGGTAAGCCCCGTGGAAAAAGGTACATTAGGCCGCCGGCCGATTAAGCCGACATTATGCGACGAGTACGGCAAACATGGGCGATCATTGCTGCCTGCCGATTGTCGCCGGGTTAATCGACGGTTAATCGCCATTCGCCATCGTGCATTCCACTTGCTCCGTTCTAAGGCTTTATCCATGCGTCGATTGTTTTTGCTGTGGCTGCTCCTGATCTCGGGCCTGGCCCAGGCCGCCAATCCCTTCGAGACCAAAACCGATTTCCTACCGGTGGAAAAGGCGTTCGTGTTTACCTCCGAACGCCTGGACTCCGGTGAAACCCAGTTGTTCTGGCAGATTGCCGACGGCTACTACCTGTATCAGCAGCGACTCAAATTCGACGGTCTTGCCGAGGCGCAAAAGCCGCAACTGCCGGAAGGTGAAGCCCACAGCGACGAGTTTTTCGGCGATCAACAGGTTTATCGCCAGGCGCTAGAGCTGAAAATCCCCGCCGGCGCCACCGGCAAGATCAAGGTCGGCTTCCAAGGTTGCGCCGACGCGGGCTTGTGCTATCCGCCCCAGACCCAGGTGGTGGAGCTGGGTGGCACTGCACCAACGGTTGCCAGTGGTGAGGCGCCGGACCAGGCCCTGGCCAGCGGCCTGCAGCAACGGGCCTTGGGCTGGAGCCTGCTGGTGTTCTTTGGCCTGGGCCTGTTGCTGGCGTTTACGCCGTGCTCGCTGCCCATGCTGCCGATCCTGGCCGGGGTGGTGGTGGGCAGCGGTGCCAGCCCTCGGCGTGGATTGGCATTGGCCATCAGCTATGTGATCAGCATGGCCCTGGTGTATGCCGCCATGGGCGTACTCGCCGCGCTGTTGGGGGCCAACCTTCAGGCGCTGCTGCAGCAACCGTGGCTGCTGGGCACTTTCGCAGCGATCTTCGTGGTGTTGGCGCTGCCGATGTTCGGTTTCTTCGAGTTGCAATTGCCGGCCGCTCTGCGCGACCGCCTGGAAAGTGCCGGACGCCAGCGCCGCGGCGGCAGCCTGGTGGGCGCCGGCATTCTCGGAGCGCTGTCCGGCCTGTTGGTCGGCCCGTGCATGACCGCCCCGTTGGCCGGTGCGCTGCTGTACATCGCCCAAAGTGGCAATGCGTTGCACGGCGGGCTGATCCTGTTCGCCATGGGCGTCGGCATTGGCCTGCCGCTGTTGCTATTGGTGACCGTGGGCAATCGTTTCCTGCCCAAACCCGGCGCCTGGATGAATGTGCTCAAGGGCGTGTTCGGCTTTCTGTTCCTGGGCACCGCGATCCTCATGATCCGCCCGGTCATCGACGGCTCGCTGTGGATCGGTCTGTGGGGCGTGCTGCTGCTGATTGCCGCCTATAGCGCCTGGCGGCAGACCGAAGGCTTCGGTCGCACAGCCTATGTATGCGGCAGCGCGTCGCTGCTGTTCGGCCTGTGGGGCAGCCTGCTGGTGATCGGCGCGGCGGGGGGCGGCGATGATTTCTTCCAGCCCCTGAAGGTCTACGCCGGCACCTCGGCAAGCTCGACCGTCAGCGCCCATGATGCCTTTATCACGGTCAGCGAACCTGCCGCCCTGCAACGGGAGTTGGACGCGGCCAAGGCCCAGGGCCAATGGGTCCTGCTGGACTACTACGCCGACTGGTGCGTGTCCTGCAAGATCATGGAAAAACAGGTGTTTGGCCGCGCCGAAGTGCTGGATGCCTTGAAAGACGTACGCCTGGTGCGTATCGATGTCACCGCCGACAATGCCGCCAGTCGCGAACTGCTGGGCCGCTATCAAGTGCCGGGGCCACCGAGCCTGCTGTGGATTGGCGCCGACGGTCAAGAGCGACGCAGCCAGCGGATCACCGGGGAAGTCAATGCCAAGGAATTCCTGGAGCGTTGGAACATGACTCGGAACGCGCGCTGATGCTGACGTTTACCCTAGGCACCTTTGCCATTGCGCTTAACCATCTATTGCTGATCAGCGCGTTGGCACTGGCGACCGTGGTGGGCTGGCGAGTAGCCAAGCGCGGTGGCGAAAACCCGGAATCGGTGCTGTTCGTGCTGTTTTTGCTGGGGCTTCTGGCCGCACGGATCGGCTTCGTCGGCGCCTACTGGAACCATTACCAGGATGACCTGTGGCAGATCGTCGACCTGCGCGACGGTGGTTTCCTGGCCTGGCCGGGGATTGTCGCGCTGGTGATTGGCGCGTTGCTGTGGAGCCGGCACCGACCGGCCTTGCGCCGGCCGTTGGCTTTCGGCGTTGGCAGCGGCCTGTTGTTCTGGGTGGTGGCGACGATGTCGTTGACGATCTATGAACAAGGCACCCGACTGCCGGAAATCAATCTGCGTAACGCCAACGGCGAGACGGTGAAACTCACCGATTATCAGGGTCGGCCCCTGGTGATCAACCTCTGGGCCACCTGGTGCCCGCCCTGCCGGCGCGAAATGCCCGTGCTGGAAGAAGCCCAGCAGCAGCGCCCGGACCTGACGTTCCTGTTCGTCAACCAGGCCGAAAGCATGCAAAGCGTCAGCACTTACCTCGCCACCCAGGGCTTGAGCCTGGACAACGTGCTGTTTGATGGCAGCGGTCGCCTCGGTCAAGCCGTCGGTTCCATGGCGCTGCCAACGACCTTGTTCTACAGCGCCGACGGCCGCCTGCTGGACAGTCACTTGGGCGAATTGTCAGAAGCGAGCCTGGCCCGCGCCCTGGAGAACTTCGAAACGCCGGATTCAACATCGGCTCCCCACTCCGCCACAAGGAAACCCTCATGCCCCGCCTCCGCCACTTGCTGACCCTGGCCGTCGCCGCCACGCTGTCGCAGGCACCGCTGCTGCACGCCGAAGAACTGCCCGCGGCCATCAAGAAAATCGAAGCCAAGGGCGCGAAAATCGTCGGCACGTTCGAGGCGCCGGACGGATTGCGCGGTTACGCGGCGCAATACCAGAACCGTGGGATGGCGCTGTACCTGACACCCGATGGCCAGCATGTCTTGCTGGGCAACCTGTACGACGCCGACGGCAAGGACCTGAGCGCCGAGCCGCTGCAAAAGCTGGTCTATGCGCCAATGGCCAAGGCTATCTGGGAGAAGATGGGAGCGAGCAACTGGATCGCCGACGGCAGCAAGGACGCGCCGCGCACCGTCTATCTGTTCAGTGACCCGAACTGCCCGTACTGCAACATGTTCTGGGAACAGGCACGGCCCTGGGTCAAGGCCGGCAAAGTGCAGTTGCGCCACATCATGGTGGGTATCATCCGTGAAGACAGCCCAGGAAAATCCGCCGCATTGCTGGCGGCCAAAGACCCTGAGAAAGCCTTGGAAACCCACGAGAAGGCCGGCAAGGGCAGCGCGCTCAAACCCCTCAAAAACATACCGCCGGCCATCCAGGCAAAACTGGACGCCAACCTGCAATTGATGGAGGAGCTGGAACTGTCCGCCACCCCGGCGATTTTCTACCTGGATGACAAGGGCGAACTGCAACAGCAGCAAGGCGCACCGTCGCCGGATAAGCTGGTGAAGATTCTCGGGCCGAAGTAACGGGCCCCCACAGCAGATCTCCCCGTGGGAGCGGGCTTGCTCGCGAATGCGGTGGGTCAGTCACAGCTGTATCAACTGAACCTGCGCATTCGCGAGCAAGCCCGCTCCCACCGTTTCAGTTGGGCAAAAACTCCAGCAAGGCCCGGGTGACGAATTCCGGGTTTTCCAGATTGGAGATGTGCCCCGCCTCCGGAATCAGCACATGCGGGCAGCCGATCAGCTCAGCCATTTCCAGCGCCTCGGACGGTGGTCGCGGCTTGTCCTGATCGCCGCACATCACCAGCGTGCGCCTGGCGTCGAGCTCAGGCAGGCGCGGCAGGATATCGTCGCGACCGAAAATGATCCGTCCCAGCGGTACGATGCTGTCGCGCAAGCGCTCGGTCGGCAATGCGGCCAGTGTGGCGCGGAACTGCTGGTAGAGCGCTGACTGCGGATCGATGCCTGGCCGGAAGAAGATCGGTACGATGATGTCCAGCAACGGTTCGGGGACGCTGCCGCTGGCTTCGATCTTGTCGAACAGCGAGAAGTAATACTGGCGGGTCGGTTCCGGCTCGACGCCCACGTAGGTGTCCATCAGCACCAGCGCCTGGAGCCGCTTGGGCGCCATCAGCGCCAACCGTGCGCCCCACATCCCACCGACGGAAAGCCCCACCAGGCTGAAACAGTCGATATCCAGATGATCCATCAACGCCAATGCCTGACGAGCCAGGTCGTCCAGAGAGGTCATGCCCTCAGGCAAACGCCCGGACTGGCCGTGGCCCCACAAATCCAGGGCGATCACCCGGTAATGTCGGGACAATGCCTCGATCTGCGGTGCCCACATGGTGTGATCCCACAGGTAGCTGCTGCCCAGTAGCACCACCGGGCCCTGGCCTTGGTCCAGGTAGTGAAGTGATTGTCCATCAAGGGTTGCAAAAGGCATTGATGACCTCCTTGTTTTGAATGGAGAAAAAGCCTTGGGAGACTGAGCCGTACAGGGCGAGGCGTCAACCTTGGGCTTTGCGGTGTTAGTCATGCCGCCATCGCGAGCAGGCTCGCTCCCACAGGGGATTTGCGTCGATCACAAATCCATTGTGAGAGCGAGCCTGCTCGCGATGGGGCCTCTATAGACGCCGCAGAACTACAATCCTTCCAATTGCGCCATCAAATCATTCAACCGATCCACCTTCTCCTCGGTGATTTCGCTCGCCGCCAGCCCATCGATGTATTCGGCCAGTTCCTGCACCGTGCTGCACTCGAACATCGCCCGCAGCGGCACATTGCGTTGCAGGGCCTTTTGCACCCGCGAGGCGATTTGCGTCGCCAGTAACGAATGGCCGCCCAGTTCGAAGAAATTGTCTCGCACACCCACCCGCTCGACCTTGAGCACCTGGGCCCAGATGTCCGCCAAGGTCTGCTCCAGTGCATTACCTGGCGCCTGGTAGTCCTGGCTTTGCAACTGGCCGATTTCCAAGGCCGGCAAGGCCTTGCGGTCGAGCTTGCCGTTGGCGTTGAGGGGCAAGCGCTCAAGCCACAGCCAGTGCAGCGGCACCATGTATTCCGGAAGTTCGGCGCGTAGGCGCTGCTTGATGCGCTCCAGGCGTTCGGTCGGGTTCAGCGCCGAGTCGGCTGCGACCAGATACCCCACCAGATGCTTACCGTTGGCGCCTTCCTGCACCCCCACCGCCCCATCGCGCACCTCGGGCTGTTCATGCAACCGCGCTTCGATTTCCCCCAGTTCGATGCGGTAACCACGAATCTTCACCTGATGATCGATGCGTCCGACGTACTCCAGCACGCCGTCGCGACGCCGCCGCGCCAGGTCGCCAGTGCGGTACAAACGCTCCCCTGGCGCGCCCAACGGGTTGGGCACAAACACCGGGGCCGTGCGCAATGGGTCACTGACGTAACCGCGCCCTACCCCAGCGCCCGCCACGCACAACTCGCCCACAGCACCCAGCGGTACCAGGTCCAGCGCACCATCGAGCACGTACAAACGGTTGTTGTCGGTGGGCGTACCAATCGGCAAGTAGCTGCCACGGGTCGAGGCCATGTCGACCCGGAAGAACGCTACGTCATCGGAGCATTCCGCCGGGCCGTAGGCGTTTACCAGGCCGATGTCCGGGTAGCGCAACAACCATTGATGGGCCAGCTCCGGCGGCATCGCCTCACCAGTGGGCAGCATCCAGCGCAGGCCGTCCAGGCCGATGCGTTCCTGGGCGAGCATGCCCTGGATCAGTGACGGCACGCTTTCCAGCACCGTGATTGCCTGGCGTTGCACATGTTCGAGCAGCCCTTGCGGGTCATGGGCGATCACGTTGGGCACGATGTCCACCCGGGCGCCGAACAACGGCGCGGCGAGGAACTGCCACACGGAAATGTCGAAACTCTGGGAGGCGGTCTGGGCGATCACGTCCGTCTCGCTCAAGGCCAGGTACGGCACCTTGCTGAGCTGATTGTTGAGCATGCCGCGTTGTTCCACCATGACGCCTTTGGGCAACCCGGTGGAGCCCGAGGTGTAGATCACGTACGCCAGGTTGTCCGGGCCGCTGTAGAGGCCGGGGTTGTGCTGCGAAACATCGCTGGCCTGGACGCTTTCCCACACCAGCAACTTCGGCCGCCCGGAGCAGGCGAACTCGTCCAGCAGCGCCAGCGCCTGGGCATGACAGGCCTGGGTGCAGACCAGCAACGGCGTGCGGCTCAGCTCAATGATGCGGCTCAGACGCTGACTCGGCAGGCCCGGGTCCAGCGGCAGGTAACCGGCACCGGCCTTGAAGCTGCCGATGATCATGCCCAGCAGGTCCAGGTCGCGCTCGGCCAGCAACGCCACTGGTTGGTCGAGGCCGACGCCGGACGCGATCAAGGCATGGCCGAGGCGGTTGCTCCGTGCATTCAACTCGGCGTAGCTGTACGTCCTGTCCAGGCAGGTGGCGGCCACCCGTTGCGGATGTGCCGCGACCTGGGCCTCGAACAGCTCGACATAACTTTGCTCCAGCGCATAGGCACGCTCGCTCTGGTTGCAGCCTTGGATCAGGAAGTCCTGCTCCTCGGCGCCAATCAGTGGCAGCTCGGCCATGTCCCCGTGGAAGCCTTCCATCAGTGCCAGCAGCAAGCGCTTGAACTCACCCAGCAAGCCCTGAACAGTGGATTCATCGAAGTAGCGCTGGTCGTAGGACAGATGCAGCCCCAGGTCATCCCCCGGATAGCAGACCGCCGTGAGCGGGAAGTTGGTGTGAGTGCGGCCCGAGTCCGAGGTGGCGTTGAGGCTTTGGGCGCGATCCAGTACCGACACCTCCACCGGCGCGTTCTCAAACACGAACAGACTGTCGAACAACGGTTGCCCCTTGGGCAGCTCGCTGACTTCCTGGATGCTCACCAATGGCAGGTATTCGTACTCGCGCAGTTGCATATTGCTGTCGAGCAACGCACCGAGCCATTGGCGCACACTGCAACGCTGATGATCGTCGGGCATCCGCACGCGCAAGGCGATGCTGTTGATGAACAGGCCGACGGTGCGTTGCATTTGCGGCAGTTCCACCGGGCGCCCGGCTACGGTGACGCCGAAGAGCACGTCCCTATCGCCGCTCACCCGCCGCAGCACCAGCGCCCATGCGGCCTGAGCGAAGGTGTTGACCGTCAGTTGATGAGCCTGGGCCAGTTCCCGCAGTCGCGCACCGTCGCGGGCCTCGAGGCGGGTGTAGCAGTCACCGACCATCATGCCGCCGCTGTCACCGGCGTGTTCACGCAGCAACGGCCGGTCGGTGGGGATCGGCGTGGTCCGTTCGAAACCTTGCAGGTTACGCGTCCACCACTGCCGCGCTTCGGCCAGGCTCTGGTGTTGTAACCAGCCGATGTAGTCGCGATAACGCGGCGGCTCGGCCAGTCGCGGTTCGCGGTGTTCGCCAAGGGCCGTGTAGATCTCGAAGAAATCCTCCATCAGCAACGAACGGCACCAGGCATCGATCAGGATGTGATGGTTGCTCATCATGAACCAGTAACGCGCCGCGCTCACCCGGATCAGGCGCAAGTGGAACGGGGCCTGGTTCAAGAGATCGAAACCGGCCTCGCGCTCGCTTTTGAGCAATGCCTGGAGTTTGGCTTCCTGCTCGTCCTGGGGTACTTCACACCAATCGAGATAATCCACCGGCGTGCTGCCGGGCTTGTGGATGATTTGCAGCATGTCTTCGCCGACGTTCCAGCAGAAGGACGCGCGCAAGGCTTCATGACGGGCGATGACCGCCTGCCAGGCCTGGGCGAAACGTTGCGGGTCCAGTTCGCTGTTGATGCGGTAGCGATCCTGCATGTAGTACAGGCCCGTGCCCGGCTCCAGCAATGTGTGCAGCAGCATGCCCTCCTGCATCGGCGTCAGCGGGTAGACGTCTTCGATCTGCGCGGCCGGCACCGGCAGGCTGTCGAGTTGGGCCTGGGTCAGTTTCGCCAAGGGGAAGTCCGAGGGCGTCAAGCCGCCCGCCGCGTCCGTCAGGCAATGCTCGATCAGGCCCAGCAGCTCATCCAGGTAAGCATCGGCCAGCGCAGCGATGGCCTGGCGATCGTGCCGCTCGGCGCTGAACGTCCAGCGCAGCACCAGCTCACCGCCGCTGACCTGACTGTCGACACTCAGCTCGTTGGGCAGCGGCGCGTCGGGGTCGTGGATCGCGCCCAACGCCGCGTCCAGCGGCTGGAACAGCGCGTCGTGACCCAGGGTCTGATCGAGCTGCCCCAGATAGTTGAAGGTGATCGCTGCGTGCGGCAGGCCGGCCATCGCCTGGCGCGTCGCGGCGTCAGCCAGGTAGCGCAGCACGCCGTAACCGAGACCCTTGTGGGGCACCGTGCGCAGTTGTTCCTTGATGGCCTTGATCGAGGTGCCAAAGTCTTCACCCGACGGGCTCAGGCGCAGTGGATAAACGCTGGTGAACCAACCCACCGTACGAGTCAGGTCGATGTCATCGAACAGCGCCTCGCGGCCGTGGCCTTCGAGCTGGATCAATGCCGACTCGTGGCCGCTCCAGCGACACAGCACCCGGGCCAGCGCGGTGAGCAGCAGGTCGTTGACCTGGGTGCGGTAGGCACGCGGTGCCTGTTGCAGCAGTTGCCCGGTGCGCTCGGCGTCCAAGCGCACGCTGACGGTCTGGGCGTGACGCTCCTCACGCCCACCGTCAGGATGGGCGCAGGGCAGCGCCACCTCCGGGCCGCTCAAGCACGCTTGCCACCAACCCAGTTCCTCGCGCAGGGACTCGCTGCCGGCGTAGGCCTGCAAGCGCGCGGCCCAATCCCGGAACGGGCTGGTCTTGGCCGGCAGTTCTGCGGTATGCCCGGCGCTGATCTGGCGGTAGAGCGTTTGCAGGTCATCCATCAATACCCGCCACGACACGCCATCAACGACCAGATGATGGATCACGATCAGCAGACGTTGGCGGCCATCGGGCAACTGCGCCAGCACCGCGCGCAGCAAAGGCCCGCTCGACAGATTCAGACTGCGCTGCGTCTGGGCAAACAGCGTTTCACAGGCCTTCTCACTCTCCACGTCCACCTGCCGCAACAGCGCCGCTTCGGACAATGGTCGGTGCTCGGCGCGCCAATGCCCGGCCATTTCGGCAAAACCCAGGCGCAACGCATCGTGCTGTTGGAAAACGCTGCGCAGTGCCTGTTCCAGCACGGACGGTTGCAGGGTGATGGCCGGTTCCAGCAGCAACGCCTGGTTCCAGTGATGACGGTTGGCAATCCTGCTCTCGAAGAACCAATGCTGGATCGGCGTCAACGCCGACTCACCGGCGAGCAGCCCCTGCTCGGCGCTCACTGGCTGACTGTGGCTGGCCACACCGGCCAGGGCCTGCACGGTCTGGTGCTGGAACAGGTCGCGGGGCGTGAAATGAATGCCCTGTTGCCGGGCACGGCTGACCACCTGAATGGACAGGATCGAGTCGCCACCCAGTTCGAAGAAGTTGTCGTTCAGCCCAACCTGCTTCACGTTCAGTACGTCGCACCAGATCGCCGCCAGGGTCCGCTCCAAGGCACTGCTCGGGGCCAGGTAATGTTGGCGATTGAGTTCAGGATCCGGCATCGGCAAGGCACGCCGGTCGAGCTTGCCATTGGCGGTCAGCGGCATGCTCGCCAGCAGGATCAGGTGGGTGGGCACCATGTAGTCCGGCAGTTGGGCCTTGAGGTGATTTTTCAGCGCTTCGCGCAGGGCCGCTTGTTGCTCGGTGTCCTGTTCAACGCCGTCGGTTACCAGGTAGCCGGCCAGTTGCTTGCCGCCTGGCATATCGAGCGCCAATACCACCGCCTCGCGCACGGCGTCATGTTCCAGCAGGCGGGTTTCGATTTCCCCCAGTTCGATGCGGAAACCGCGGATCTTCACTTGATGGTCGATCCGCCCCAAATACTCCACCTGACCATCGACGCGCTGGCGCACCAGGTCACCGGTGCGGTACAGCCGTCCGCCATTGACGGCAAACGGATCGGCGACAAAGCGCTCGGCGGTCATGCCCGGACGCTGGTGATAGCCCTGGGCCAATCCCGCGCCGCCTACGTACAACTCCCCGGTGGCGCCTTGGGGCACCAGAGCCAGGTCGGCATCGAGGATATAGGCCACCCGGGCGCCGATCACGCTGCCAATCGGCACGCTCGCCGCACCCTCTTCCAGCTGTTCAGGGGCCAGGCTCGCCAGTGGCATGACCACGGTTTCGGTCGGGCCATAGGCGTTGAAGAACAGGCTCGGCTGGAACGCCGCCCGGATACGCTGCAAATGCTCGCCGGTCAGGGCTTCGCCACCGGTGATGCACATGCGCACCGGCAGGGTTTGTCCCTGGGTCGCCAGCCATTGCGCCAACTGGCTGCCGTAGCTGGGGGTAAAACCGAGGATGTTGATACGGTGCTCGCGAATCAGCCCGCAGATTTGCTCGGCGTCCCACTGCCCTTGCGCACGCAGCACCACCTGGGCACCGCTGAGCAGCGGCACCAGCAGGCGCTCGGTGGCGGCGTCGAAGTTGATGGAATAGAAATGCAGTTCGCAATCGTCCGGGCGCATGCCGAAACGCTGGATCACCGCCTGACAGTGCATGGCGATTTCACCGTGGGACACCACCACGCCCTTGGGCTTGCCGGTGGAGCCTGAGGTGTAGATCAAGTAGGCCTGATGCTGCGGCAGGTTGATCATCGGTGGTGCCTGGTCCGAATAGCCGGCCAGGGCCGCGCTGTCGTCCTCCAGGCACCAGCCCTCTACACCGGCCGGCAATGGGCCCAAGGCCTGGAACATCGCCCGGTCGCTGAGCAGCAAACCCAGGCCACTGTCTTCGATCATGTAATGCAAACGGTCCAGCGGGTATTCCGGGTCCAGCGGCACGTAGGCGCCGCCAGCCTTGAGGATCGCCAACAGGCCGACGACCATCTCCAGCGACCGCTCCAGCGCCAGGCCCACCCGCACCTGCGGCCCGACACCGCGCTCGCGCAACATCCAGGCCAGGCGGTTGGCGCGGCATTCGAGTTCGGCGTAGCTCAGGGTTTGCCCGGCAAAGGTCAGGGCCGGTGCGTCGGCGCGGGCCAGGGCCTGTTCGCTGAACAGTTGCTGGATGCATTGATCCAGGCGGTGTTCACCGGGTTCAACGCCGAGGCTGTCGAGCATCTGTTGCTGCTCGCGGGCATCGAGCAACGGCAACTCGCTCAGCCGTTGGGTCGGATCGGCCAGCAGAGCCTCCAGCAGATTGCGCCAGTGCCCGGCCATGCGGGCGATGCGCGGTTCGTCGAACAGGTCGGTGCTGTAGGTCAGGCAGCAACCCAGGCGATGGTCCAGGTCAGTGACTTCCAGATTCAGGTCGAACTTGGTGGCCCGGGCGTCGTTGGCCAGGTATTCGACGCTCATCCCGGCCAGCGTGCGGCTCTGCTGAAACTCCCAGCGCTGCACGTTGCACATCACCTGGAACAGCGGGTTGTATGCGGCACTGCGCGGTGGTTGCAGGGCTTCGACCAGATGATCGAACGGCAAATCCTGATGGGACTGGCCTTCGATCACCGTATGACGCACCTGCTCGAACAACTCGCCGACTGACATCTGCCCATCGAGCTGGCAGCGCAGCACCTGGGTGTTGAGGAACGCACCGATCAGCCCTTCGCTTTCCGGGCGGATGCGGTTAGCCACCGGCGCGCCGATGCGCAGGTCGGTCTGGCCGCTGTAGCGGTAGAGCAGCACGGCCAGGGCAGCGGTCATGGTCATGAACAGGGTCAAGCCCTGTTGCGCGTTGAAGGCGCGGACCCGGGCGGCGAGGTCATCACTGAGGTCGAAGCGGAACAATTCGCCGCGATGGCTTTGCACCGGCGGACGCGGACGGTCGCCCGGCAACTCCAGCAACGGGTGTTCGCGCCCCAGTTGCGCGGTCCAGTAGTCCAGTTGCCGTTGGCGCTCGCCAGCCTCCAGCCACTGGCGCTGCCAGACGCTGTAGTCCAGGTACTGCACCGGCAACGGTTCCAGTGGCGATTCGCGGTCGTCGATAAAGGCCTCGTACAGCGCACTCAGTTCCCGGGCAAAAATATCCATTGCCCAGCCTTCAGTGACGATGTGGTGCAGGGTCAGCACCAGGTAATGCTCCTGCTCGGCGGTCTTGACCAGACAGACCCGCAGCAGTGGCCCGGTTTCCAGGTCAAAGGGTTTGTGCGCTTCGCTGTCGGCCAGTTGCTGCACCTGCTGTTGGCGAATATCGGCGGCGAGCATCGAGAAATCCTGCCAGTCCATGCGAAGGCCGGTAGCGGCGTGCACCTGTTGCCGGGGCACGCCGTCGACGCTGGGGAAGGTAGTGCGCAGGGTTTCATGGCGCAGGACCAACGCCTGCAACGCTGCTTCGAAACGCCCGACATCCAGCACCCCCCGCAACCGTGCCATGCCGCCGACGTTGTAGGCCGGGCTGTCGGGCTCCATCTGCCAGAGGAACCACATGCGCTGTTGGGAATAAGACAACGGCACCGGTTGGCTACGATCGACTTTCTCGATCGGCGGTTGCCGGTTGGTCTGGCCGCTGGCCTGAATCAAGCGCACCTGTTCGGCGAACGCACCCAGCTCACTGGCCTCGAACAAGGTCCGCAACGGCAGCTCGATGTCACAGGCCTGGCGGGTGCGGGAAATGATCTGGGTCGCCAGCAGCGAATGGCCGCCCAAGGCAAAAAAGTCGTCCCGCAGACCGATGCGGTCGAGCCCCAGCACGTCGCGCCAGATGCCAGCGACCTGTTGCTCAAGGGCACTGACCGGCTCGACGTGTTCACGCACCTGCCATTGCGGTTCGGGCAAGGCACGACGGTCGAGTTTGCCGCTGGGGGTCAGGGGCATGGCGTCCAGGCGCAGCAATTGCGCGGGCACCATGTAGTCCGGCAGTTCGGCGGCCAGGGCGGCGTGGAGTCGGGCGTTTTCGAGGTCCTGATCGTGCGTAACATCGCAAGCGGTGTAATAGCCGATCAGTTGCGGGCCGGCCGAGGTCTCGCGTACCAACACCGCCACTTGGGCCACGCCGTCCTGGGCCAGCAGCCGCGCTTCGATTTCCTGCGGCTCGACCCGAAAGCCGCGCAGCTTGACCTGCTGGTCGAGACGGCCAAGGTATTCGATCACGCCATCGGCGCTCCAGCGCGCCCGGTCACCGGTGCGATACAGCCGCGTGCCCGCCACGCCCAGCGGGTCGGCGATAAAACGCTCGGCGCTCAAACCCGGACGCCCGAGGTAACCCCGCGCCAGCCCCAGGCCGCCAATGCACAATTCACCCGGCACACCGGCCGGCACCGGGTTGAGTTCACTGTCGAGCACACGACACAACACATTGCCCAGCGGCCGGCCGATGGGCGAGCGCTCGCCGTCGGCGACGCTGCAATGCCAGTGGGTGACGTTGATGGCGGTTTCGGTCGGGCCATAACGGTTGTGCAATTGCGCCGACGGCAGTTGCGCCAGCACGCGGTTGCGCAGTTCGGCGGGCAACGCTTCACCCCCGCAGAATACCCGGCGCAGGCTGGTGCAGCGGGCGCTCAGGGGTTCGTCGATAAACAGGCTGAGCAGCGGCGGCACAAAGTGCAGCGTGGTCACGCCAAATTGTTGGACCAACTGCGCGATGCGGTGCGGGTCACGGTGTTCGCCGGGTCCGGCCAACACCAATTGGCAGCCGGTGATCAGCGGCCAGAAGCATTCCCACACCGACACGTCGAAGCTGATCGGCGCTTTTTGCATCAGCACATCGGATTCATCCAGGACGTAAGTGGCCTGCATCCATTGCAGGCGCTCGGCCAAAGCCGCGTGGGTGTTGCCGACGCCTTTGGGCTGGCCGGTGGAGCCGGAGGTGTAAATCACGTAAGCCAGTTGATCACCGTGCAGATGCAGGCCCGGCGGATTGCTCGGCCATTGCTCCAAATGCAAGGCGTCCATGGCAATGACGCTGACGCCCTCGCAGAGGGGCAAGCGTTCAAGCAATGCGGTTTGGGTCAGCAACAGATCGACGCCGCTGTCCTTGAGCATGTAGGCCAGGCGCTCGGCCGGGTAATCGGCATCCAGCGGCACGTAGGCGCCACCGGCCTTGAGGATCGCCAGCACACCGATGAGCAACTGCGGCGAACGCTCGGCGGCAATCGCCACGCACACGTCCGGGCCGACACCTTTGTCGCGCAGGTAATGGGCCAGGCGGTTGGCCTGGGCGTGCAACTCGGCGTAGTCCAGGCGGCCATCGTCCCACCGCAGCGCAGTGCGTTGCGGCGTAAGCCGGGCCTGTTCGTTCAACAGCTCCGGCAACCACTGTGTGGCCGGCGCGCAGGGCGCCGCGCTCCACCGCTGCTGTTGCGCATGCTCATCAACGCTCAGCAACGGCACATCGCCGATGGCGTGTTGCGGATTAGCGCAGACGGCGCGCAGCAGGTTGCACAAATGCCCGGCCAACCGCGCGATGGTCGCCGCCTCGAACAGTTCGTCGGCGTAGTCGAATGAGAGTGTCAGCCGTCCGTTGCGATCCTCCTCGCTATGCAGCTGCAAGTCGAACTTGGCTTCGCGGCTGTGCCAGGGCAGTTCGTCGGCCAACAGCCCCGGCAAGCGGCGCAAGGCGCTGAGGTCACGCTGCTGATGGTTGAACATCACCTGGAACAGACCTTGTTCGCGAACCTGGGGGAACGCTTCGAGCAGTTGTTCGAACGGCAGGTCCTGATGGGCCTGGGCGCCCAACGTAGTCTCCCGGGCTTGGGCCAGCAACGCGGCGAACGACTGACGCGGATCGACCTGAGCACGCAGCACCTGGGTATTGATGAAAAAGCCGATCAGCCCCTGGGTCTCCAAGCGCGGACGGTTGGCGTTGGGCACGCCGATGCGGATGTCAGACTGGCCGGTGTAACGCTGCAACAGCGCTTGGAAGGCGGCCAGCAGCAGCATGAATAAGGTGGCGTCGTGGGCTTGGGCCACTTGGCGCAAGGCATCACCGAGGTCTTTGTCCAGACGCAGACTATGGCGTGCGGCGCTGCGCCGATGCTGAGCGCTGCGGGGATGGTCCGTGCCCAGGGCCAGGCTCGGATGTTCGTCGCCCAGTTGCTGTTTCCAGTAGGCCAGTTGCCGCTCGGCCTCCCCTTGAGCCAACCACTGGCGCTGCCAACTGCCGTAGTCGGCGTACTGCAACGGTAACGGCACCAGGGCGGCGACCTGCCCTTGGCATGCAGCCGCGTATAACCGCGAGAACTCATCGATCAGCACGTTCATCGACCAGCCGTCGGCAATGATGTGGTGCAGCGTGACCAGCAACTGATGATCAGTCTCATCGAGGCGCAGCAAAGTGACGCGCCACAGTGGGCCCTCCTGCAAATCGAACGGCATCGTGGCTTCATCGTCTCGAACCTGGCGCGCCCGGACTTCGCGCTGGTCGGCGGGCAGGTCGCCGAGGTCGATCACTCGCAGTTCGAGTTCAGCGGCCGGGTCGATCTGTTGCAGAGCGACACCCTCGCGCTCCAAAAATCGTGTGCGCAGGGCTTCGTGGCGTTCGAGCAACTGCTGGAAACTGCAGCGCAACGCTTCCTCGTTCAACTCACCACGCAGGTGCAAGCCGCCGGGAATGTTGTAGGCGCGGCTGGCCAGATCCAGTTGCCAAGTGATCCACAAACGATTCTGGGCAAGGGATTGCGGCAACGCTTCGTGGCGCGGCAACGGGCTGATCACGCCTTGGGCCTCGCCACCTGCCAACTGCTGATTCGCCACCGCTGCCGTGAACGCTGCGAGGGTCGGCGCTTCGAACAACACGCGCAGATTCAGCGCGAGCCCCAGCCTTTCTTGCAGCCGCGCGACCACTTGAGTGGCGGCGATGGAGTTACCGCCCAACAGGAAGAAATGATCGTCGCCCTGGACGTGTTCAATCTGCAACTGCTCGCACCAGACTTGGCCGATCAATGTTTGCAACGGCGATGACGAGCGAGCATCTGGGCCTGCTTCAACCTCGACTGACGGGAACAGCGCATAACTGTCGAGACTGCCGTCGGCCAATCGGGTCCGACAGGCCGAGCGTTGCAACTTGCCGCTGGAGGTCTTGGGCAACGCGCCCGGATTGAGCAGCACCACCACGCTCGGCGCTTGCTGACAGGCTTCGGCCACCGCCTGGCGAATAGCTTTGATCAACGCTTCGGGTGGCAGGATCTTCTGCACGCTGCGGCTGATTTCCGCCGCGATGCCGATGCCCTCCTCGCCGCCATTGTTGACCGCGAACGCCGCCACCCGGCCTTTGCGCACCAGCTCCACTTCCCGTTCGATGGTTTGCTCGATGTCCTGGGGGTAGAGGTTATGACCGCGCACGATCAGCAGGTCCTTCAGGCGGCCGGTAATGAACAGCTCACCGTCACGCAGGAAACCCAAGTCGCCAGTGCGCAGCCAGGTGCGGCCAGCGTGCTGGACGAATGTCGTGGCGCTGGCCTCAGGGTTTCGCCAGTAGCCATGGGCAATGCTCGGCCCGCAGGCCCAGACTTCGCCGACCCGGTTGTCGGTCAGCGGCTGCAACGTGTTGGGCTCGACGATCAGCACCGCATGCCCAGGCTGACTCACGCCGCAACTCATCACCGTACTGCCCTGCCCTGGCTCGGCACGGTTGTGCGCCAGGGCCGTGTCGTCCATCCGCAACGCCGGGATGCCTTGACTGCGTGGCGTGCCCGCGACGAACAACGTGGCTTCGGCCAGGCCATAGGACGCCATGAAACTGTCCGGCGTGAAGCCGCACGGCGCGAATTTCTCGGCAAAGCGTTCCAGGCTGTCGAGACGGATCGGCTCGGAGCCTGAATAAGCCACGCGCCAGCCGCTCAGGTCGAGGCGCTTGAGCGCCGATTCACTGACCCGCTCGCTGCACAGCCGATAGGCGAAGTCCGGGCCGCCGCTGATGGTGCCACCGTATTCACTGATCGCCTCCAGCCAGCGCAATGGCCGGGCCAGAAAGTACGCGGGCGACATCAGCACACAGGGCACACCGCTGAAAACTGGCTGCAACAGGCCACCGATCAGGCCCATGTCGTGGTACAGCGGCAGCCAGCTGACGATCACGTCGTCAGGGTGCAGATCGATGCCGAAACCGTGGCGGATCAATAATTCGTTGGCCACCAGGTTGCCATGGCTCACTTGCACACCCTTGGGCAACGCGGTGGAGCCGGAGGTGTATTGCAGGAAAGCAATGTCATGGTCCTGAAGATTCGGTTGCAGCCATTGCCCGGCGCGGGCCGGATCAAGGGTATCGACGCACAGCACGGGAGGGGCTGACTCGATGGCTTGCAGCGGCTCGCGCAGATCGCTGCGGGTGAGCAGCAGGCGCGGCTCGGCATCGGCAATGATCGACAGCAGGCGCTCCTGGTGATGGCGTCGGGCGGACTCCGGCGGGTAGGCCGGCACGGCGATCACACCCGCGTACAGGCAGCCAAAAAACGCCGCGACGTAGTCCGGACCACTGGGAAACAGCAGTACCGCACGGTCGCCGAACGCGGCTTCGGCCTGCAAGGCGGCGGCGATGGTCCGGGCACGCAGGTCCAGGTCGCGATAACTCAGCACCACACTTTGCTCCGGGGCGTCGGCAAGGAAGCGCAAGGCCACACGGTCCGGCGACAACGCGGCGCGGCGCTGAAGGGCATGAGCCAGGGTGCTGGGGAGTTCGAACGCGTCGGTCATGAGGTTTCCTGCCTGAAATTCGGCTTGCTAGTGGTATCTGGTGGCCTGCGGAATGCGGTGCGGCATCGGGACTGCCGCCCGAAACCTTCATCCCTGAGAACGGATACCGTCGGCAAATAATTAGTCAGCAACCTCTTGTTCCAGACCCGCTGACAGGCAGAACACCGTGGCAACGGGTCGCAGTTCTCGCGCTGGACTTTTCAGCATCAATAATTCTTCTTCTCAATTGACAATCATTATCATTCAGCCTAATTTGTCGCTCGATATGCAGGACGAGTCGGACAGAGCCGTCGTCCTGCTAACTTTTTGCAGCAAGGTGAATTCCATGACGGAACAAGTATCCACAAGCAGGTGCGACTCACCGTTACTTCAGGCATTCGTGGATAACCGGATGATCCTGGTCAAGATCGCAGCACGAATCACCGGTTGCCGGTCCCGGGCAGAAGACGTGGTGCAGGATGCGTTTTTCCGGCTGCAATCGGCGCCTCAGATCACCTCGTCCTTCAAGGCTCAGCTCAGCTACCTGTTTCAGATCGTGCGCAACCTGGCGATCGACCATTACCGCAAGCAGGCGCTGGAACAGAAATACTCGGGGCCGGAAGAGGAAGGGTTGAATGTGGTGATCCAGGGGGCTTCGCCAGAAACGTCACACATCAATTTCTCGACGCTGGAGCACATCGCCGACGCGCTCACTGAACTGCCCAGCCGCACCCGTTATGCCTTCGAGATGTACCGCCTGCACGGTGTGCCACAGAAGGATATCGCCAAGGAGCTGGGGGTCTCGCCGACCCTGGTGAACTTCATGATCCGCGACGCTCTGGTACATTGCCGCAAGGTGTCAGGGATTCGTGGGGATACATTCGCCCGGCGGTAACAGTGCCGTGATTTTGCGGGCCTCATCGCGAGCAGGCTCGCTCCCACAATGGATCTGGGTGTTCACGAAGTCTGTGTTCACCACAAATCCCTGTGGGAGCGAGCCTGCTCGCGATAAGGCCTTGAGGATTTAACCTCTTACATCAACCCACACCGATCAAAAAACCGCTCACGCCCCAGAATCATCAGCGCCGCGCGCTTGTGGGGGAAATCGAATTCCTTTTCACAGTGGAAACACTGGTTGTGCAGATGACCGATCATTCGGGCGTTGTCGGCTCGGGGTTCGGCCACCACGCGTTGGGTGCGCGGGTCGTCGAGAAACAGGTAGTGCACCAGCGCCGACAGCCAGCTCGCCACCTTGTGCGGGCCACGGTGCTGCTCTTCGCCCACCAGCATGTGAATGCCGCGATCATAATTGTGCACGTCGTAGAACGGCGCGATCCGATCCTCCTTGGCCCAATAGGCTTCGAAGTAGGCGAAAGGCTGGTCGTCGAAACAACCGATCAAGGTCAGCACCCGGGGATCGCGCTGCAGTGTGCTCAGATACTCGCGATGCTGTTCCAGGCTGCCCTCCTCCTGCCAGAAACTCGCCACCCGTGGGCTGTTCTGCCAGCGGTTGAAGCGCGTCAGGTCCTGTTCGATTTCCAGGGTGCGCAAGGACACCCAGGCCCCCAGGCGCGCATCGAAGCGCCGATACACCTCGCCTCGCGGCTTCATGGGCCGGCGCGGATGACGCTTGCCATCGGTGATGATCATCTGTTGCGGATAGCTGCCGTTGAACGACTCCCCCAACCAGGGTTGCGGCAGTTGCCAGAACAGAGTGCGCTCGCAGATGTACTCATCGGCGCACTCGCCGGGCGTCAGCAGTCCGCTGAGCAAGGCTTCACCGGGGCGCTCGGGCAGATGCCAAGTCAGGCGCCGGCATTCAGGATCGCGGGCGAACAGCCAATAGCAGGCCGCCCAAAGCGCCGGGCCTACGGGCCGATCATTGATTTCCTGCAAATGCACATGTAGCTCGGTACCCCGCTCCAAGCGCAGCCGGATCAGCGGCGCGCCCTCAAGCATCAGGCTCAGGTGGTGTTCGGTTTCATCGGCGCCGAGACGGCGACCACCGGGTAAAGGCAGCGTCGTCGGGTGCTTGAGGTGGGACATGGCGGGGCTCACGTAGTCGTCGGTAGTCAACGTGTGACGTGAGCCAGGCAGGGAAATTTAGTGCCCTGTTCAATGATCGTGGGCTGGCACCAGCTGTATCTGGTAGGGCTGGAAAATCGCCAGCATCTGCCCGTCGTCCCGCAGCTTTTGCAGCAGCCGATCGAACGCTTCGCCAGAGATCGGCGCCTGGGGGCGGATCAGCGCGTAATGGTGGTAAATCTGATCGATACGTTCGGATATCAGCAATTGGGGGGCGACGTCTGGATTGCGCAACACGTAATCGATGAGGTACGAACGGGTGACCAGCGCAATGTCCGCACGCCCGCGCAAGACCATCAGCAGGTTGCTGTCATGGGAATACGTCAGCGTGGCGTTGTATTGGCCGGTCAGGAACTTGGGGTCGGCGTTGAATTCGGCAAAGGCGTAGTGGTAGCCGCTGAACAGCGCCAGGCGCTTGCCCCGCAGATCAGAGAAATAGTCTTGCTGACGATCCGGTTGACGCTGGGCTACGAAGATTTCCGCGTCTTCCAGGCCCATGTCTACCGCAGTATGAGGCACATCCTTCCAGCCCCAGTCCGGGTTCTCGAAAATGGCCATGTCGACCCGCCCCTGCTTGAAATCATTGAAACGGCGCGGAATCGACGTCGGAACCAGCACGAATTGATAATCGCTTTGGGACCGGTTCAAGGCCTCGACCAACTGCGGCAGCAAACCGGTATCGGCGCCAGTTTCGGGGCGTATCGTGTAGGGCGGAAAATGCGCTGCGCCAATCCGGACCAGTTGCGCAGCCGTGGCCGGCAACGCGAACACTGCAATCAACGCAGCGAGCAAGACGCGCGAGGCTATCCCCATCGTTGAAAACGTCAAGACACCTCACTCCCCAGAAAATTAATCATCAGTGAATCCAACCAGGCATCTCAATGCACATCACGCAGGGCACGCAAGGCGACCACTCAGCGGCATTGCTGCCTCTTTTTATTTTTCTTCAAGCACCAGAATCAAGGCTTGCTCGGCCAACTCATCAAGACTCAGGCTGCCCTCGGCGCGAAACCAAGTGGTGGTCCAGGACAGGGCGCCGGTCAGGAAACGACGGGTGATGAACACGTCGCCCCGAATATACCCCGCGTCCTTGGCCTGCCCAAGAACCTCAAGCCACAGGGCCTCATAAATATCACGCAAAGCCAGCACCTGTCTTTGCCCTTGCTCGGACAACGAGCGCCATTCGTAGACCAGCACCGCCATCGCCTCGCCGCTGCCGCCCATGATCGACTGCAACTCGCAGCGGATCAGCGCCAGGACCCGCTCGCGCACGCTATCGGCCTCGGCCAGCGCCGCGCGCATCAACGCCGTGTTGTAGCGAATGGTCTCCTCCATCACCGCCCGCAGGATCTCATCCTTGCTTTTGAAATGATGAAAGATGCTGCCCGACTGAATGCCCACCGCGCTCGCCAGGTCGCGCACCGTGGTGCGCTCGAACCCTTTGTTGCGAAACAGATGGGCGGCGGTCTGGAGCAGTTTGCCGCGAGCGCTGTCAGGATCGGTCAGTTGCCCGTTATCGACCAGCTCACGCATCACGTTCAGGGCTTTTTGCTCATCCACCCATTCTCTCCTACAGTCGATCGATCAACGTCGGGCCACGCTTGCGGAACCGACGAGGTGGCGCGGGCAATTTAAGCTGGCCGGGGCACCCAAGCAAGCGCTTGGATCGAAGAACTGGCGGCCGTTTACAAACCAAGCGCTTGCTTGGTAGTCTCGGGCGACGTCGGCCGGAGGGAGCACCATGCCAAAAACGATACGTATCGGTTGTGCCAGCGCCTTCTGGGGCGATACCTGTACCGCTGCGGCGCAACTGGTCGAAGGCGCTGAACTGGACTACCTGGTGTTCGATTACCTGGCCGAGGTCACGATGTCGATCATGGCTGCCGCGCGCATGAAAGACCCTCGGGGCGGTTATGCCACGGACTTCATCGAAGTGCTCTCACCGCTGCTTCATCGTTTGCAGGAACGCAAGATCCGCGTCATCAGCAATGCTGGCGGGGTCAACCCCCAGGCCTGCGCCGCCGCTCTACAAGCGGCTTGCGACAAGGCCGGCGTGCCCTTGAAGATCGCGGTGCTGCTGGGAGACGACCTGCAACCGCGATTCGAACAGCTCGCCAGCCAGGGCATTGCCGAGATGTTCAGCGGTGCGCCCCTACCGACGGTGTGCGTGTCCACCAACGCTTACCTGGGTGCCCCCGGCATTGTCGAGGCCTTGCATCTGGGAGCCGACATCGTGATCACCGGCCGGGTGGTCGACAGCGCCGTGGTCAGCGCGGCCCTGGTGCATGAGTTTGGTTGGGCCTGGCACGACTACGACAAACTGGCCCAAGCCGCATTGGCCGGGCACCTCATTGAGTGCGGGGCCCAATGCACAGGCGGTAATTTCACCGACTGGCGGGAGGTACCGGATTACGAGCACATCGGTTTTCCCATCGTTGAAGTCAGCGCCGACGGCCAATTCATCGTCACCAAGGCCGAAGGCACCGGCGGGCTGGTCACGCCGCTGACGGTCGGGGAACAACTGCTCTATGAAATCGGCGATCCCCAAGGCTATCTCTTGCCGGACGTGATCTGCGACTTCAGCCAGGTCAGGTTGATCCAGCAAGGCAAGCACGCCGTGCGCGTCCAAGGCGCCAAGGGCTTGCCGCCCACCGATCAATACAAGGTCTGCGCCACCTGGGCCGATGGTTTTCGCTGCACTGCCCTGTGCCTGATCGCCGGCATCGATGCGGTGGCCAAGGCCGAACGGGTCAGCCAGGCGATCATCGCCAGGACTTCGCAGTTGTTCAGTTCGCGCGGCTGGGCACCCTACAGCGAGGTGAACATCGAGCTGCTGGGCAGCGAAGCGACTTACGGCCAGCACGGCCGGCGCCAGGACAGCCGCGAAGTGGTGATCAAACTGGCGGTGCGCCACCCCGACAAACAGCCGCTGGTGCTGTTTTCCAGGGAGATCGCCCAGGCCGCCACCGGCATGGTGCCGGGGCTGACCGGCCTGATGGGTGGCCGCCCGACGGTGTATCCGCTGATTCGCCTGTTCTCGTTCCTGATCGACAAGTCCGCTTGCCGGCTCGACATCGAACTCGACGGGCAGAGTCATCCTTGCCTGCTGCCCACCGTCGAAGCGCTGCAAACCCGCGACTTGCCGGTCGCTCCCGACCTGCCCAAACCCCAGGGCCGGGCTGACGCCAGCGTGCCATTGGTCAAACTGGCGGTGGCGCGCTCCGGCGACAAGGGCAGCCACAGCAACATCGGTGTGCTCGCCCGGGCCCCCGAATACTTGCCGTGGATCGCCGAGGCGCTAACGCCCCAGGTGTTGGTTGACTGGATGAGCCACGTGCTCGACCCACTGCTGGGGCGCGTCGAGCGCTGGTATCTGCCGGGCACCCACAGCCTGAACTTCGTGCTGGAAAATGCCCTTGGCGGGGGCGGTGTCGCCAGCCTGCGCATCGATCCGCAGGGCAAGGCGTTCGCTCAGCAGTTGCTGGAGATCCAGATACCGGTGCCACAGAGCATCGCCGATCAGGTCAATTAAAGGACGCTCGCCACAGCGTCGGTTCGAGCACAAGGAACACTTATGCCAGTCATCGAATCGCACCTTGACCCTCACAGCGCCGACTTCGCCCGCAACCACGCGGCCATGCTGGCTGGCGTGGCACACCTGCGTCAGATCGAACAGGCGGTGCTAGAGAAAGCCGCTCTGGCCCAGGCCAGGTTCGAGCAACGCGGCCAACTGCTGCCGCGCGAGCGTCTGAACCTGCTGCTGGACCCCGGCGCGCCGTTCCTGGAACTGGCGAGCCTGGCCGGCTACAAACTCCATGACGACAAAGATGGCAGCCAGGCCGGTGGCGGCTTGATCGCGGGGATCGGCTACGTATCCGGCGCTCAGGTATTGGTGGTGGCGAACAACAGCGCGATCAAGGGTGGGACCATCTCTCCCAGCGGCTTGAACAAGACCCTGCGTCTGCAACAGATCGCCATGGAGAACAAACTGCCGGTCATCACCTTGGCCGAAAGCGGCGGCGCCAATCTCAACTATGCCGCGCAGATTTTTGTCGAAGGTGCGCGCAGCTTCGCCAATCAGGCGCGGATGTCCGCCATGGGCTTGCCGCAGATTACCGTGGTGCATGGTTCGGCCACGGCGGGCGGGGCCTACCAGCCGGGGCTCTCGGATTACGTGGTGGTGGTGCGCGACAAAGCACGGCTGTTTCTGGCCGGGCCACCGCTGCTCAAAGCCGCCACTGGCGAAATCGCCACGGAAGAAGAACTGGGCGGTGCGCAAATGCATGCGCAGGTGGCCGGCACCGCTGAATACCTGGCCGAGAATGACGCCGATGGCATACGCCTGGCCCGGGAGATCGTCAGCCTGTTGCCCTGGAACGAGCAACAGCCGCCACAGCCTGAACGCACCTGGAAAGAGCCGCTCTACCCGGCCGATGAGTTGCTGGGGTTGATCCCCGACGACCCGAAAAAGCCCTATGACGTGCGGGAAATCGTCGCCCGTATCGCCGACGGTTCGGACTTCCTGGAATTCAAAAGCGAGTTCGATCAACAGACGATTTGTGGCCACCTGCGCATTCGTGGCCATGCCTGTGGCCTGATCGGCAACAACGGCCCGATCACACCCAAGGGCGCGAGCAAGGCCGCGCAGTTCATCCAGCTGTGCGACCAGAGCCGCACACCGCTGCTGTTCCTGCACAACACCACCGGCTTCATGGTCGGCACCGAGTCGGAACAACAAGGCGTGATCAAGCATGGGGCGAAGATGATCCAGGCCGTGGCCAACGCCCGGGTGCCGAAGCTGACGGTCGTAGTGGGCGGTTCCTACGGCGCCGGCAACTACGCCATGTGCGGCCGAGGGCTGGACCCACGCTTCATCTTCGCCTGGCCCAACAGCCACACAGCGGTGATGGGTGGTGCCCAGGCCGGCAAGGTTTTGCGCATCGTCACGCAGGCGACGCAGATCAAGAATGGCCTCACCCCCGACCCGAAGATGCTGGACCTGCTCGAACAAACCACCGCGCAGACACTCGACAGCCAGTCCACTGCGCTATACGGCAGCGCCAACCTGTGGGATGACGGGCTCATCGACCCGCGCGACACCCGCACGTTGCTAGGCTACCTGCTGGACATCTGCCACGCGGCTGAGCTGCGGCCGCTGCAACCCAACAGTTTCGGTGTGGCCCGTTTCTGAACGTGTGAAGGACTTTTGATCGCTGCCCACAGGAGAACAATAAAAATGATCTTCACCCAGGAACACGCAGCGCTGCGGCGCACCGTTCGCCAGTTTGTCGACCAGCAGATAAACCCCTATGTCGACGAATGGGAGAAGGCCGGACGGTTTCCCATCCACGAGGTTTTCCGCAAGGCCGGTGAACTGGGATTGCTGGGTATATCCAAGCCGGAGCAGTTCGGCGGCATGGGCCTGGACTACAGCTATTCGATCGTCGCCGCCGAGGAGTTCGGCACCATTCATTGCGGCGGTGTGCCGATGTCCATCGGCGTGCAGACCGACATGTGCACCCCGGCCCTGGCGCGTTTCGGCTCCGATGAGCTGCGTGAAGCATTCTTGCGCCCGGCCATCAGCGGTGAGCAGGTCGGTTGCATCGGCGTCTCGGAAGTCGGGGCCGGCTCTGATGTCGCCGGGCTCAAGACCACGGCTCGCAAGGATGGCGATGACTACGTCATCAACGGCAGCAAGATGTGGATCACCAATTCACCGAGCGCCGATTTCATGTGCCTGCTGGCCAACACGTCGGACGACAAGCCCCACATCAACAAATCACTGATCATGGTGCCGATGAACAGCCCTGGTATCAGCCTCGGCGGGCACCTGGACAAGCTCGGCATGCGCAGCTCGGAAACCGCCCAGGTGTTCTTTGACGACGTACGGGTGCCGCAACGCAATCGCGTGGGTCAGGAAGGTGCCGGATTCATGATGCAGATGTTGCAGTTCCAGGAAGAACGCCTGTTCGGCGCGGCGAACATGCTCAAGGGGCTGGAGCACTGCATCGACAGCACCGTCGAGTACTGCAAGCAGCGCAAGACCTTCGGCACCGCCCTGATCGACAACCAGGTGATCCACTTTCGCCTGGCGGAACTGGCCAGCGAAATCGAATGCCTGCGGGCGCTGGTCTACCAGGCCACCGAGCAGTACATCAACGGCCAGGATGTGACGCGGCTGGCGTCCATGGCCAAGCTCAAGGCCGGGCGCCTGGCGCGGGAAGTCACCGACAGTTGCCTGCAATACTGGGGCGGCATGGGTTTCATGTGGGACAACCCGGTGGCGCGGGCGTATCGCGACGTGCGACTGGTGTCCATCGGTGCCGGTGCGGACGAGATCATGCTGGGCATCATCTGCAAACTCATGGGCATTTTGCCGGGCAAGAAAAAATGACTACGTCGCCTGCCAGGCCGCCATCGAAATTTGACTGTGTTGACCCTCCATTGTGGGAGCGAGCCTGCTCGCGATGAGGCCCTGACAGCCACCGAAAAACCCAGGAATGACCACCATGCCCGCCTTCAGCAAGATCCTCATCGCCAACCGCGGTGAAATCGCCTGCCGGATCCAGCGTACCGCCCAGGCCCTGGGCTATCGCACCGTGGCAGTGTTCAGCGAGGCCGACGCCGACGCGCTGCATGTGCGCATGGCCGATGAAGCGGTACTCATCGGCGCGGCACCGGTGCCACAGTCCTACCTCAATCAGCCGGCCATCCTCGATGCCGCCCGGCGTACTGGCGCCGACGCCATCCACCCCGGCTACGGTTTGCTCTCGGAAAACGCCGGGTTCGCCAAGGCCTGCGAAGAGGCCGGTATCGTGTTCATCGGCCCCAGCCCCGACGCCATCGACCTGATGGGCAGTAAACGCCGCTCGAAAATCGCCATGATCGCCGCCGGCGTACCGTGCATCGCCGGTTACCAAGGCGCGGCCCAGGATGACGACACGCTGACTCGCGAAGCCGCCCGCATCGGCTATCCGTTGATGATCAAGGCCAGCGCCGGCGGTGGTGGCCGAGGTATGCGCCTGGTTTGGCGGGATGGAGACCTGCTAGAACAGTTACGCACCGCGCGCTCCGAGGCGCTGCATGGTTTTGGCAACGATGAGTTGATCCTCGAACAGGCCTTGATCAATCCGCGGCATGTGGAAATCCAGATTTTCGGTGACCATCACGGCAATCTGCTCCATTTGGGCGAAAGGGACTGCTCGATCCAGCGACGCCACCAGAAAATCATTGAAGAAGCGCCCTGCCCGGTCATGACCGCCGATCTGCGCCAGGCCATGGGTGACGCCGCGCTCAAGGCTGGCCGTGCGGTCAATTATGTGGGGGCCGGGACCGTGGAGTTTTTGCTCGCCCCGGACGGCGGTTTTTACTTTCTGGAGATGAACACGCGCCTACAGGTCGAACATCCGGTCACCGAGCTGATCACCGGACTGGACCTGGTGGCCTGGCAACTGGATGTGGCCGCCGGCCTGCCACTGCCCCTGCGCCAGAACCAGGTCCAGTTCAGTGGTCATGCCATGGAAGTACGGTTGTATGCCGAAGACCCGGCTGCGAACTTTCTGCCGCAAACCGGCCATTTGCTCAGTTGGGAACCCCCTATCCGCGACGGTGTACGCATCGACCATGGTTTGCTTGAAGGCCAGACCATCACCCCGTTCTACGACCCGATGCTGGGCAAAGTCATCGCCCACGGCGCCACCCGTGAAGAGGCCCGACGCAAATTGCTGCGAGCCGTGGAGGACTGCGTGCTCCTGGGTGTGCAGGCCAATCAGCGCTTGCTGGCGGGGTTGTTGGCTCATCCACAATTCATTGATGGAGATTTCGGCACCGGTTTCATCCAGCAACATTTCGCCGATCATCCCGCCCTGCAGATCCACGCCCCCTCGGCTGAGCAGCTCGCCATCGCCGCAGCCTTGTTCTATCAGTCCATGCATGCACGTCATGCGCCCGGCCTGGGAGGATGGAGCAACAACAGCGGCGCGGTGCGGCGCTATCGCATTGGCCTGGGCGAGCGCGACTGGCCCCTGACCCTGACCGCCGAAACCGGCGGCACGCTGCATATCCGGGTAGCCGAGCGTGTGATCGAGTTGAAGTTGCTCGAAGCTGATCAGTGCGGCGCAACGCTGATGATCGACGGCATTCGCCAACGCCATGCCTGGCACCTCGATGGTAATGACCTGTGGCTGTTCACTCGCCCCGGCGGCCTGCATTTGCAGGATCGGACCCAGGCCCCCATCACCGCCAGGACCAGCCTCAGCGATGGCTCCCTCAAGGCGCCAATGGACGGCGCTATCGTCGAAGTACTGGTCAGTGAAGGGACGGCAGTACGCCAGGGACAGCTACTGATGGTGCTCGAAGCGATGAAAATGGAGCACCCACTCAAGGCAGGTATTGATGGAGTGGTCAGGACCTTACAAGTCAAGCCAGGCGATCAGGTGAAAAACCGCCAGTTATTATTGCAGGTTGAAACAGCGCACTAGGCGGATGCGCAGGGTTTGACTACGCTCAAACCCATCAGCACGCCGATACCGGGAACCTTGCGATGCCTCACTGGCTGGTGATTGATCTGGAGGCCACCACCGATGAAGGTGGCTGGCCGGTAACCGAAATGGAAATTATCGAAATCGGCGCCACGCTGGTGAATCGGGATGGCCGCGAGCTGGACCACTTCCAGCGGTTCGTAAAGCCGTTGAGGCGTCCCTTGCTCACACCTTTCTGTCGCGAGCTGACCCATATCACCCAGGCCAATATCGACAGCGCCGCGCCTTTGACCGAGGTCTGGCCGGCGTTCGAACGCTGGCTGGCGCAGTATCACGCGAACCTGGAGAGCTGGGTCAGTTGGGGCGATTACGACCGCAAGCAATTACTTCAGGAATGGCAGCATCAGCGGTTGCACAGTTTTCTCGGCCAGGTGCCGCACATGAACCTCAAGCAGCGCTTCGCCAAAGCCCGCCGGTTGGAGCGACCGCTGGGGCTCAACGGGGCGCTGCAACTGGCCGGCCTGCAATTCTGCGGACAACAACACCGGGCCCTGGAAGATGCGCGCAATACGGCGCGGTTATTACCCCTGGTACTCCCAGGCTGAACGCGAGCCACGACGGCGGCGCGGCAGATGACGAACGTTGCAGCCTTGTGCATACTGGCCGGCCTTTTCCAGCCCCTTTTTTCGAGGAATCGCCCATGTTTAAAGTCAACGAGTACTTCGACGGCACCGTCAAGTCGATCGCTTTCGGCACTGCCGAAGGCCCTGCGACCATCGGCGTCATGGCTGCGGGCGAATACGAATTCGGCACGGCCCAGCGGGAAATCATGCATGTCGTCTCCGGCGCCCTGACCGTGAAACTGCCCGACAGCACCGACTGGGAAACCTTCGAGGCCGGCAGCCAGTTCAATGTACCGGCCAATAGCAAGTTCCAGCTCAAGGTCGCCGTCGACACCGCCTACCTGTGCGAATACCGCGGCTGAGTCTGTGGCGAGGGGATTTATCCCCGCTGGGCTGCGCAGCAGCCCCAAAAGACTGAACACAGTCAGCCTGATACACCGAGGCTGCAAATCTTTAGGCTGCTGTGCAGCCAGCGGGGATAAATCCCCTCGCCACAAAAGCCCCGGCGTGGTATCGGGAATGAAAAATACCCGTGTCCGGTGGACACGGGCATTGTTTTTTCAGAAGCGGTGTTTATTCGAGCACTTCAACCGGCATGCCCACTTCAAGCCAACCATTGCTGTCATTGACCAGGTTCTGGCCGAACATCGCACCGTCCGGTGTCGAACGATACTGCTGCAACGTGGCGAAGGGTTCGCGGTCAGGGTCGCGTTCGCCGGTTTGCGGATCGACCGTGGTCATGATGCAGCGCGAGCAGGGCTTGACCAGCCGGAACTCCACATCGCCGATACGAATGCGCTTCCAGCCATCCTCGACAAATGCCTCGCTGCCCTCGATAACCAGGTTGGGACGAAAGCGCAGCATCTCCAAAGGGCGGCCGACCCGATCGGACACGTCCTGCAAAGAGGCCTGGCCGATCAGCAGCAAGGGGAAACCGTCTGCGAACGCCACCTTGTCGTCATCCTTGCCGTAACCGGCGGCGGTGGTGCGCGCCAGTTCTACCGGAACGTGAACCAGCCGGGTGGGCTTGCCGATGAATTCGCTGACCCAGGCCGCTGCCTCGTCACCGGCATCCGGTACGCGCAAGGTGTCTCGCCAGATGATCACACCACGTCGCTGCTCTTCGTCGGCAGGTGGCAGCGGTACATCCAGCGAGGCAAAACCTGGCGCACTGAGCGTCAGACCGCCTGCCTCGTTCCACAATGCCGAGAGCTGGCTCATTTGAATCACTGCCCGCTGGGTCAGGAAACGCCCGGTGCCCTCGTCCACCAGCATCCAGCGCCGGTCACCGTCCAGGCCCAGCTTGTCCAGGCCTATGCCTTGCAGGAGCTGACCCTTGCCGGACTTCAACGGATAACGATACAACGCGCTCAGCCGCAACATGCTCGACTTCCCTGGTGACGAAAAACGCCACCTTATACGAGCCGGCCATTGAAGCAAACCATGATCAGCCTCAGTCGAGCATCAGTCGCTGGCGCACCACGTCAACCAGCTTGTCCGGCTGGAATTTGGAGAGGAAGTTGTCGCAGCCGACCTTCTTGACCATCGAATCGTTGAAGCTGCCGGACAGCGAGGTGTGCAGCACTACGTAGAGGCCCCGCAAACGAGGGTCGTTGCGGATCTCGGTGGTCAGGCGATAGCCGTCCATTTCCGGCATTTCCGCGTCGGTGAAAATCATCAGTAATTTATCGGTCATCACTTCGCCAGTATCGGCCCAGGCCTTGAGCATGTTCAGGGCTTTCAAACCGTCGCTGGCAACGTGCATTTTCACACCCAACTGACCCAGCGTATCGCGCAGTTGAGAGAGCGCGACATTGGAGTCGTCCACCAGCAGCACTTCGCGTCCGCGGGCGCGCTCCAGTACCGGATCTTCGAGTTTGTCCCGGGAAACCTTGGCGTTGTAAGGCACGATTTCAGCCAGGACTTTTTCCACGTCGATGATTTCCACCAACTGGTCATCAACCTTGCTGATCGCCGTCAGGTAGTGCTCACGTCCGGCGCTGGTCGGCGGCGGCAAGATGGCTTCCCAGTTCATATTGACGATGCGGTCCACGCCGCCCACCAGGAACGCCTGAACCGAACGGTTGTACTCGGTGACGATAATGGTGCTGTTCGGTCCCGGCACCAGCGGACGCATACCGATGGCCTGGGACAGGTCGATCACCGGCAACGTCTGGCCCCTCAGATTGACTACGCCGCACACAAACGGATGGCGCTGCGGCATCAACGTCAGCTTCGGCAACTGCAGCACTTCCTGGACCTTGAACACGTTAATGGCGAACAACTGCCGCCCCGCCAGGCGAAACATGAGAATTTCCAGGCGATTCTCACCCACCAGTTGGGTTCGTTGATCTACTGTATCGAGAATGCCGGCCATCTATGACTCCTGGGCTTGTTCGGATGAATCCATAAAGGAGATATCGGCCGTGCAGGCCGGATCTTGACCCCTGTATAAAATGTCGCGCAGGGCATTGATGTCACATTAGCATCATGCTTTACTGGCTTCACAGATTTCATCCCTCAAGTTCTGCGCGGCGCGACCTCAGCTTGCGCACAAAGTTCCCCCGTCTAGGGGTTTCCCCTAGCAACAATCAGGTGCAACCTGATATTCCCGCTATCCAATAGCCATTAATGTGACGCCATTCTCATTGCTGAACGGAGTCAGGCTTTTGTGCGCGACCGCAGGACACCGGACTTCCAGCCATTTGGCCGATCCCGCCAGTGCAATCGTTTGCGAGCATGCCTTTGTCTACGGGCGAAAGAGTGCCTGCGGGTCTTCGTTAGTTGCCGGCCGTGAATTCCTGCCGTTCGCCACACGCGATTTTCTTGCGTCTGACATGATGTTGTGGAGATAAGCATGCCGAACGATCGTAAAAACTGGAATCAGCGCCTTCCCGAATTTCTGATCGAGGCCGAAACGCTTTTGGCCAAGTCAGAGGAATGCCTAAGCCACCTGCAACTGATCAACGACGACAGGGACGCCATTGATTGCATGCTCAGTACCTTGCTGAAGCTGGCAAACAAGGCCGACGCCCTGGCGCTGGAAGCCATTTCAGAATTTTCGCTGCATATCCATGGCTTGCTCAGCAACGCGCAAAGTCACGTTGAATTGCATGATCAGGCGCTGGGCGCGCTGAAGGATTGCTTCACCCTGATGGCCTGGCAACTGGAACTGGTCGATCACACCACCGGCCAGCTCAGCCTGGACAGCAGCGAACAGACCTCGTTGATCGAAGCCTTTGCCTTCCAGGTAGGCCAGAGTCCTGGCCAGACATTGCCTGCTTCGCGCCCCCTGGGTTTGGTGCCCTACTCACAAAAACAGGCCTGAGGCCGATGAGTGCGGTTCGACCTGATGCGGCTGACACTTGGCACTTTCACGCCACCATGCTGAACGCGACCAACGAAATATGAAGTGGTACTATCTCCCGCGTCAGTGGCCTCAAGATAGTGGCATTAAGCCGCCAACTGAGGCTGCCTTCGACCTGAAACGTTTACCCGTCCCGGCCTGTCAGATACGCTGACTGGCCTGCCCGCAGCGAACATTCATTGGCTCCATCCGTCATGTACGCCAGCCTCAAGTCAATCATCACCTGGCCACCCTCCCGAGAAAATGCCCGCCGTTTCACGTTGTCGTTGTGCATCTGCTCAACCCTTGGCAGCCTGCTGGTCTACCTGTTGGCCTCTACCGTACCCCTGAGTTTGCTGGCGCTGAATATCGCGGCCACGACCTGCGTCTGGATCCAGCATCGCCTGTCACACAAATCCATCAAGTTCCAGCCCCAGGAGTTGGCCGATCGGTTGCTTGAGGTCCAGGAAAATGAGCGCCATCGGCTCAGCCGTGAATTGCACGACGATATCGGCCAGTTGCTGACTGCGGCAAAACTGCAAAGCGAATGGCTCAAGCGCCGTATTCCGGAAGAACTGCAGGGCCAGTGCACGATTCTCTGCGAGACGCTGGACGAAACGCTCAACAAGGTTCGCGACGTCTCAGCCATTCTCAACCCAAGACAACTGACCAGCCTGGGACTTGAAGCCAGCCTGCGCGCGCACCTGCTCAAGACGCTGGCTAACACACCGCTGAAATGGAGCCTGGACTGTCAACAACGCATGACCGGTATCCCTGAGGAAATGACGGTCGCCGCGTTTCGAATCACCCAGGAAGCCGTGACCAATATTTTGCGCCATGCCCAGGCGAAAAACCTGCTGGTGCGCCTGCAACGCTTGCCCGAAGGCCTGACCCTGTTGATCAGCGACGATGGCAAAGGATTCGTCCCGGCCTCCCACCCCGCTCACGAAGGACAACGCGGCATGGCCGGCATGTCGGAGCGGGTTGAACAACTGGGCGGCACCTTGAAGGTCATCAGCGAGGCCGGCAAAGGTACCCATATTGAGGCAAGCTTTCCCTGGACGCCTCGCGCCCTGGAACGGGCCAGCAAGAATAAGGTTCTCCATTGATTTGTAACTTGCTTCTGATAGATGACCACTCGCTGATCAGGGCCGGCGTGCGCGCCCTGGTCATGGATCTGCCCGGATATGCCGTGATCGGCGAAGCCAGTGACGGGACGCAATTGCTGGAATTGGTTGAACGGCTGGTTCCAGATATCGTCTTGCTGGATATATCCATGAAAGACACCTGCGGCCTGGACGCGCTGCAACAGCTCAAGCGCGTGCGTCCCCAGAGCAAAGTACTGATTCTGTCGATGCACACCGACCCGGCGTTGATCATGCAGGCACTGGAATCCGGAGCCCATGGCTATCTGCTCAAGGACACCACCGCCACCGAGCTGGAACACGCGCTGGAAGCTCTGCGCAACAACGAACGCTACCTGAGCCCTGCCATTGCCCACACCGTGATCAACCAGGCACTGACCCGCGTCCAGAAGCCGCAACCCGATCCTGGCCAGGCTCATAATTTGACCGCCCGCCAACTGGAGATCCTGCGGCTGATCGTGCGCGGCAAGTCCACCCGGGAAATCGCCAACGGCCTGAGCCTGAGCATCAAGACCATAGAAACCCACCGGGCGCAAATCATGAAACGCCTGCAGATCCATGATGTGGCCGGGCTGGTGCTGTTCGCCGTGCGTGAGCAGATCATCAGCCTGGACGATTAAGCGCCACCGAGTTACTCAGCAAAGGCGAATCGGAGGGCAGGTGAACACGCAACGCTTTCGCCCGGACAGTGAAACGCAAACTGTCGACCTGCAACGGTTCGCCATCAAGATTGATATCCAGGCCTTGAGCGACCTTGATTTCCACCCATGGCAGGCGTGCACGCACGAACATGTTGTCGATGCCCAGGCCACCGGCCAGCAAATCCTTCAGGGTGCTGACCACTTCCTGAGGCGCCGGCAGGACACTGATGTCCAGCAATCCATCATCGACCAGCGCCTCAGGGCACAGTACATGCCCCCCTCCGGCCTGCCGGCCATTGCCGATGCCCAGCGCCAGCAAATCGCCTTGCCAGTGGAAATCCGGGCCCTGCAGCTCACCGTAGGCCGCACTCAGTTCACTGAAACGTGACAAACCGGTGAACAGATAGGCGGCGCCACCCAAAACCTTTTTCAAGTCCTCGGAGGTGTTCGCCGTCACTTGGCTGCCAAAACCGCCCGTGGCCATGTTCAGGAAAATCTGACCGCCCACGTCCCCCAGGTCGATGGCCTGGGGCGTGACATCCAGCAGATCCAGGGCCTGCTCCGGCTCCAGCGGGATACCGGCGGCACGGGCAAAATCATTGGCCGTACCCAGCGGCAGCAATACCAGGCTGACCTCACTCGATTGACGCACGATCGCCTCGGCGATATCACGCAAGGTCCCGTCCCCACCGCCGGCGATCAACGTCGTGTAACCGGCATCCAGCGCCTCATCGACACAGCGTCGGGCATCGCCGGCCTCCCACGTCAGTCGGACCGCAAGGTCCCAGCCCTGCTTGCGCTTGAGCATCACTGCGGCGCGAACCTCATCGTTGAGCGCTTGCTTGCCATGCAAAATCAACAGCGCCTTGCCTTTGCTCATTGTTATCTCCGTCATGGGAAGGTTCAGAGAATGGGACCACTCACACGGCCGAAAAAGCCCGGACCGATTCAATTTAAATAAAAGACTGCGCTGCGCGCCCACGGGGAAAACCGGCGGACAGCCCGCCTGCCGCCCACTTCTCGACTCGAAGAATTTTCTTACAAGAACTGGCGAATCAGCTCAATTGACCCTTCAACGGTATTGAGACACTTTGGTGTTCTGTTGTGCTGGATCGTTTAAATGCTCATTACACAAGGATGTCTTAACCCATGGATGGATACGTCACGGCCCGCAGGGGCCGGAACAGTGGTTCGAACAGTTATGGCCAAAGGGATGAAACGCCCCATGCATAGCCATAAATACAAGCTGTCACCCCGGCAGCTCGCATCATTTGGAAGCGAACAGGCCAACGTTCAAAACGAATGCAAAAGTTGCAGTAATCCCGCAGGAGGAATTGATTTGGAACCGCGCGTCGTTGAACTGGAAACCCACCTTAAATACATCCGTAAAGACATGGATGAAATCCGAACCGATGTGAAGGTGATCCGCCACAGGCTCGCCTATTCGGCAGGCGCAGCAGCGGTGGTCTTTGGCCTGCTGGGCTGGATTGCGAACAGTCGATTCGATCAACTGGTCATGCTGCTCTCGCGATAAATTCGATGGGCATGAAAAGCCCGAGCACTCGACTCGGGCCGATACCCCCACTGCTGCAGCGCTAGCCCAGGACCTCGCTCAAGGGAATAAAACCCACTTCGTCGCCTTCGACCAGGGTTCTCCCCTCAAGCACTTCAACCAGTCCTTCAGCCCAGGCCGCGCTGCGCAACACACCTGAGCTTTGATTGCGGTAGATGATCGCCCGACCGTTCTCGATGCGACCTCGCAAGTATTCTCGTCGACCACCTGCCTTCGGCCAATCGAAGCCGGCTGGCACTTTGAACTTGAGCGGGGTTACCGCCTGAACACCCTGACGGCGTAACAAGTAAGGGCGGGCCAACAGGGCGAATGTCACCAATGTCGAGGCAGGGTTTCCGGGCAGGCCTATCACGGGCACACCACGAAAATGCCCGAACGTCAGCGGTTTCCCGGGTTTGATGGCAAGTTTCCAGAGCGCGAGTTCACCCTCTTCGCGCAAGGCGGCCCCCAGGAAGTCAGCCTCCCCCACCGATACGCCGCCAGTGGACAGGATCAGATCGACATCCGACAACTGCCCCAGACGCTGGCGGGTGGCGGGCATGTCGTCGGGCAGAATACCTGCGTCGACCACCTCACAACCCAGTTGCTGCAACCAGCCACAGAGCAGTACGCGATTGCTGTTATAGATCTGGCCAGGGCCCAGCGCCTGACCTGGCTCTACCAGTTCGTCGCCGGTGGAGAGCACTGCAACACGCACCTTGCGCACCACCTCCAGCGACGCGCAGCCAAGAGATGCCGCCAGCCCCAGTTCGATCGGCCCCAGGCGAGTACCGCAGGAGAGAACCGTTTCTCCGACAGTTGTCTCCTGCCCCTGGGGGCGGATGTTTTGCCCGCTCACCATGGGCTCGGTGAAGCGTATGCGCAGGTCATCTTCAACCACGGTGTTTTCCTGCATCTCGACGCAGTCAGCGCCGGCAGGGACAGGCGCTCCGGTGAAGATCCGTGCACAGGTTCCTGCGGCCAGCGGCTCCGGGGCCTGACCGGCGAAAATTCGCTGACTGACCACCAGCGGCTCACCTGTGCAGTCAGC
This sequence comes from Pseudomonas sp. NFACC39-1, assembly GCF_900110355.1. Lineage (NCBI taxonomy): Bacteria > Pseudomonadati > Pseudomonadota > Gammaproteobacteria > Pseudomonadales > Pseudomonadaceae > Pseudomonas > Pseudomonas sp. NFACC39-1. Next base: position 107,718 of record NZ_FODL01000013.1, read on the forward strand.
CAGCCGCAAGGCGTAGCCGTCCATGGCGCTGTTGGGCCATGGCGGCAAATCAAGGGTCGATACCACATCTTCTGCAAGCACCCGGCCTTGCGCCGCGGCCAAAGGCAAACGTTCACGCTGGACAATCGGCGTAGCCGCCGCCATCTCGAGCAAACGCTCCAACGCCACCTCCACGGCCATCAGGGCACCGGCCTTGCCCGGTTTACCCACGGGATTCACAAGGCGCTGCCTGTTTCAGATGGGCCACGAAGTTACATGGACGATGCCGCGCATCCAGTTGCTCGGCCAGTATCCCGTCCCAGCCAGTGCGCACCGCGTTGGTTGAGCCAGGCAGGCAACAAACCAGCGTGCCATTGGCCAGACCTGCCAGCGCCCGAGACTGGACGGTGGAAGTGCCTATGTCCGCCACCGATATTTGGCGAAACAATTCACCGAAGCCGTCGACCTGCTTGTCCAGCAGGCACGCGACGGCTTCCGGAGTGCTATCGCGCCCCGTGAAACCGGTGCCGCCCGTAATCAGCACCACTTGCACCACGTCCTCGGCGATCCAGTTCGCGACTTGCGCGCGGATCTTGTACAAATCATCTTTGAGCAGAACCCGCGCCGCCAGGTTGTGACCGGCCGCCGTGAGTCGATCGACAAAGACCTGCCCGGATGTATCGGTTTCGAGGGTGCGGGTATCACTGACTGTCAGTACCGCGATATTGAGCGGCACGAAAGGTACATCAGCCTTGGCTTTCATAGGCTCGTCCAGTTGTAGAGGAAACAGCCCGGTGTTATATCACAGCGCTTCATTTTTTCGCCTGTGCGGAGATACGCCATGACCTCGAACACTTCCTCGCCATCATGCTCCATCCTGCTGCTGGCGGGTGGGCGCGGACAACGCATGGGCGGGCAGGACAAAGGCCTGGTGGAGTGGCAGGGCGAACCATTGATCGCCCATCTGCATAGACGGACCCGAGCACTGAGCGACGACCTGATTATCTCCTGCAACCGCAACCCGGAACGCTATGCGCTGTATGCCGATCAATTGGTGCATGACGATGAAGGGGGCTTCCCCGGCCCATTGGCAGGCATCCGGGCAGGCCTCAAGGTGGCACGATATCCGTCTCTGTTGGTGCTGCCGTGCGATGTACCGAAAATCGACTCCAGCCTGCTTGACAGCATGCTCAGCGAGGCAAGCCTGCATCCCGACAAACCCCTGATGGTACGTCACGGTGAACACTGGGAACCGCTGCTGTGCGTCATTCCTGTAGCGCTGGCACCGGCCTTCGAACAGGCCTGGAGCGAAGGCGAACGCAGCCCGGGTCGCATCATGCGGGCGCTGCATGCGGTTGCACTGCAATGCCCTGCCAACGATATTCGCCTGGCAAATCTGAACACGCCGGAACTGCTCGGCGGCCACAAAGATGTGTCAGATTGACACTAGCCAGGAACTTGCGCGCGATGTATACGTCTGAAGGTCAGTAACTTGAAGAATCCTATTTCGGAGAAACACCATGACTCAACGGACCCTCGCCACTTTCATGCTCGCACTGGGCCTCGCCACTCTCGCCGGGTGCGCATCGCCAACAGTGATTACCTTGAATGACGGTCGCGAAATCCAGGCCGTCGACACCCCCGAGTACGATGAAGACACCGGCTTCTACGAATTCGAGCAACTGGACGGTAAAGAGACTCGCGTGAACAAGGATCAGGTTCGTACCGTTAAAGACCTGTAATTTTTAACGCCACAGCCAGATACAGAAAAGCCCGCGATATTTGCGGGCTTTTTGATGCCTGTTCGGAAGTCAGCCCGATTACCACTGCAAGCTGATATCACTTTGAAATACACGTTCCTGGCCAGTGACAGGATCGACGAAACTCAACCCCTGGGCCAGCAGCTTGAGCGGGTTGGCGTAATCGTCCTCCACGTCCCGCAGCACCTCCGGGTAGAACGGATCGTTACAGATAGCCGCCCCGAGGGCATTCATATGCACTCGCAACTGGTGCTTCTTGCCCGTGACCGGAGACAGACCGTAGCGCCACAACTCGCCGTTTTTTTCCAGGACTTCGATGGCCGTTTCGGTATTGGGCTCGCCCGACCCTTCCTGCATCCGGAAGAACGGCTCGCCATCGATCATTCGGCTCTTATGCACCCGAGGGAAGGTCATCTGAGGTAACGCAGGGGCTATGGCCTGGTAGCGCTTCTCGATTTTTCGCGTTGGAAACAGCGACTGATAAGCCGAACGGGTCTGTGGGTTGGCTGAAAACAACACCAGCCCGGCCGTATGCCGGTCGATACGGTGCAAGGGCACCAGATGGGGATTGTCCAGACGTCGGATCAGACGTCGCAACAGCGTCTGCTCGACATACTCGCCGGCTGGCGTGACAGGCAGAAAATGCGGCTTGTCCGCCACCACCAGATGTTCGTCGGCATACAGAATCGATTCCACGACCGGGATCGGCTTCTCGTCAGGCACCTCACGAAAGTAGTGGATGCGCAGGCCTTCCCGATATGGCAGGTCGGCAGCAATGGCCTTGCCCTCTCCGTCCAATACCCGGCCCCGGATGATCCGGTCCAGCCACTGCTCGCGACTGATGGTGCTGAAATGCTCGCACAGGCACTCCAGCACCGTCTGCCAGGAGCCGGGCGGAAGATACAAGGTGCTGGCCTGATGGTGAGCGGCGCAAAACGATGACCGGGACATTGGAAACTCTAATCTTCTGGCAGGGTGGCATTATCCGTCAGCCGCGCAAGCCAGCCCAGCAATGATTGCTTCACGCCGGGATCGACGTCGTCTTTGCTGCCGCTTCGGTGAACTCTTTCAACCAGCGCAGCACTTCCACCGCCTCCCAGCGACCCGGATCGTACAACGCATACAACAAGCCCTGGTAACCCACCACATCCAGTTGCTTGTGGTAGCCGGCACGCTGGAACAATGCTTCGATCTCGGCGAAGCAGGTATTGAAATGCAGTTTGTTGAAGGGCGTCTTGCCTTCGGTGACCAGCCCGTCCAGGCGCAACTCCTGGACCGCCTCGCGCACAACGTCCACGGACATCCTGTTCACGCTGTTTTTCAGTTGTTCGACATTGACCAAGGGACGCACTCCAGATAGCTGTATGTACATACAGTAACCGAAGAAGGAAATTTTCGCCAATGACAGTGCCTGGAATCGACGTATGGCAGGGTTCAACTCAGGAAAGCGGCCACCTTGTCAGCATCGTCGAAAGGCCAATCCAGTTCCGCGCCAGTATCGATCCGGCGCAGGACCGGGATTCGCAGCCCATAACGTTCGGACAAGTCCTCGCTCTCGGCGATATCCACCAGTTCCACCAACAATCCATGCTCGACGAAAGACATCAACACACCTTCGGCGACTTCACAAAGATGACAACCCAGGGTGCCGAACAACTGGCATTCAGGAGGCATGGCAGGTAGACCCACAAAAAAGAGATGGTCATTCTAGGCCCCCTCCGCGAAACCGTCGAGCCGGGTAATATGATGCCCGGTGCTTCGGTAAAACGCTGATGCAAATCTTTGAGCGCCAATACTTTTCCGGCACTGCCCGGCGCTTTTTTTCCTTCTACGCTGTGTGGCGCAAACCTTGAATCGGAGTACCCCTTGTTTGCCAATCTGCTGATCATTCTTGCCTCGTCCCTGGTGGTCATCGCCCTGTTCAGGCGACTGCGCCTGCCACCGGTACTGGGTTATCTGTGTGTCGGGTTGGCGGTCGGCCCCACCGCCCTGGACTGGGTGAACGACAGCGAAGAACTGCCAGACCTGGCCGAGCTTGGGGTGGTTTTCCTGCTGTTCTCGCTGGGGCTGGAGTTCTCCCTGGCGAAGATGATCGAACTGCGCAGGGTCGTGTTCGGCCTTGGCAGCCTGCAGGTACTGTGCTCAGGGATACTGCTGGGCAGCCTGCTGCTGCTCTTCGGCGCCCCACCTGTCGCGGCCATGCTGCTCGGCGCCGGGCTGGCCTTGTCATCCACCGCGATTGTCAGCAAGGAGCTGACCAGCCTGGGGGAAATATTCAGCAGCCATGGCCAGAACGCAATCGGTGTGCTGCTGTTTCAGGATGTCGTCGCGGTGTTGCTGTTGACCCTCGTCCCCGTGTTCGCCGGCAGCAGCGAGCAACCATGGTACTGGGCGTTGCCCCTGACGCTGGGCAAGACCCTGGTGCTGTTCGGCGGTTTACTGCTGGCCAGTCGTCTGCTGCTGCCACGGCTGTTCCATGAAGTGGCCGAATCCCGGTCCGCCGAGCTGTTCGTACTGCTGGCCCTGGTGATCGTATTGCTGACAGCGTGGCTGACCCATCTGCTGGGCCTGTCACCGGCGCTTGGGGCGTTTCTGGCGGGCATGTTGTTAGGGGAAAGCCACTACCGACATCAGATCGAGGCCGACATACGGCCGTTCCGCGACATTCTGCTGGGGCTGTTTTTCGTCAGCATCGGCATGCTGATCGATCTGCAGTTGTTTGTGGAGGACGGCTTGCTGATCCTCGGGTTGACCCTGGGATTGATGCTTCTCAAAGGCTGCGTGGTCGCAATGCTGGTGAAGTGGCAAGGGGACGACGGCGAAACCTCCTGGCGCAGTGGTCTGGCCCTGGCCCAGGGCGGCGAATTCTGTTTTGCCCTGATGGCACTGATGCAGCAGAACCGCCTCATGCCCGCCGACATCAGCGGCCTGCTACTGGCAGCGACCTTCTGCTCGATGCTGCTGACGCCACTGCTGCTGCGTGCCGCGCCGCGCATTGCTGCCCGCCTGCACCGCAAACCCAACGAAGAGGCACAGCTGGACCAGATAAGCGCACTCAATGCCGATTTGTCGGGGCATGTGGTCATTTGCGGGTATGGCCGTGTCGGCCAGTCAATCGGGAGGTTTCTGCGCAGGGAACACCAGGCCTTCGTGGCCCTGGACGACGATCCGGTCATCATTCAGGAAGCCAGCGTCGGGGAAAGCTGCGTGCACTATGGAGATTCACGCCGGGGTGACCTCCTGACCGCCGTCGGGCTGAGTCGCGCCAAACTGTTGGTGATCGCCGTGGACAAAACCGACATCGCCATCAGCGTGCTCAAGGAAGCCCGCCGGCTCAATCCGCAGGTGCCGATTCTGGTGCGCACCCGCGATGACAGCCAATTGGCGGAGTTGCAGGCTGCCGGGGCCAGCGAAGTGGTCCCCGAGCTGCTGGAGTCAAGCCTGATGCTGGCCTCCCACGCCCTGATCATGCTCGGGCTGCCGAACCAGCAGGTCCAGCAGCATGTGGATCAGGTCCGCCACGACCGCTATCGCTTGCTACACGGTTTTTATCCTGGGAATCAGGACAAAGAGCCTTAGGATCAGTCCTGACTGACCGCGCCGATCTTGTGGATCGAAAGGTCGGCGCCGTAATACTCCTGCTCCTGAGTCAGCCGCAGTCCCACCACAGCCTTGATCGCACCATAGACCGCGAACCCGCCGCACAGGGCCACGACAACGCCCAGCGTGGTGCCGATCAGCTGGCTGATCAAACTGACCCCGCCCAGGCCGCCCAGAGCGCTCTGACCGAAGATGCCGCAAGCAATGCCGCCCCAGACACCACACAACCCGTGGAGCGGCCAGACACCGAGCACATCGTCGATCTTCCACTTGCCCTGGGCCGCGGTGAAAAACCAGACAAACAAGGCACCGGCGATCGCTCCGGTCACGAGTGCGCCGATCGGGTGCATCAGGTCCGAACCGGCACAGATCGCGACCAGCCCGGCCAACGGGCCGTTGTGCAGAAAGCCGGGGTCATTGCGTCCGACGACCAACGCCGCCACAGTCCCGCCGACCATGGCCATCAATGAATTGATCGCCACCAGCCCGCTCACCGCCGGCAGCGTCTGGGCGCTCATCACGTTGAAGCCGAACCAGCCGACAATCAGGATCCACGACCCCAAGGCCAGGAAAGGAATACTCGATGGCGCGAACGCCACCAGTCGACCGTCCCGGTAACGGCCGTTACGCGGCCCCAGCAAGAGCACGGCCGCCAACGCCAGCCATCCGCCCATGGCATGCACGACCACCGAGCCGGCAAAATCATGGAAGCCAGCGCCGAACTGGGCCTGCAACCAAGCCTGCAGGCCGAAATTGCCGTTCCAGACCACGCCTTCGAAGAATGGATACACAAACGCGACGATCAACACCGTGGCACACAACTGAGGCGCAAATCGGGCACGCTCGGCAATACCGCCGGAAATGATCGCTGGGATCGCGGCGGCGAATGTCAACAGGAAGAAAAACTTCACCAGGCTGTAACCGTGATCGACGTTGAGCACCGCAGCAGGTTGCAGGAAGGTCACGCCGTAGGAAACCCAGTAGCCCACGAAGAAATAGGCCAGAGTGGAGACGGCGAAATCACTGAGGATTTTCGACAGAGCATTGACCTGATTCTTCTGGCGGACGGTCCCCACTTCAAGGAAGGCGAAACCGGCGTGCATCGCCAGAACCATGACCGCACCGAGCAAAATGAACAGTGTGTTGGAGCTGTGGACCAGAGTGTCCACAGCGCTTTGAATATTTTCCATGGTGTTGGCAGACCTGAAAAGTTGAGAAAAGCACCAAACCAGTTCATTCGCCCTGCCCGCGCACCAAGTCGAAACATCGCCTCGAAGAATCGATGAACCGAATGAGTGCACAAAAACCGACAAGACGGTGTTCCGCTGGGAGTGCTTCGCGGATTCTGATTTTCTGGGTTAAGGTTTTACGGGCTGACGCCCAGCTTCAGCGCACAGGCGCAGGGGGACGCACCAGTACACGGCAAAACCCTGAGCAAAAGTTGTACCAGTCAGTTTCACTGAACCTTCCGGTATGGCTCATACTCGAACGCTTCAGACGTCCTTACGGAGATTCCCCCATGGCCAGAACCCAGGCAAAGACTGCTCAAGAAATCCTGATGGAAGATTTTCAGACGCTGGTCAGCGACACCGAACGGCTGTTGGATCACACCGCGACACTGGCTGGCGACCAGGCCGATGAACTGCGCAGTCAGATCCATGAAACCCTCCTGCGCGCCCGCGAGACCCTGAAGTTGACCGAAGACTCAGTGCGTGAGCGCGGCCAGGCGGCGGTGATCGCCACCGAGGAATATGTTCAGGCCAATCCTTGGCAATCCGTCGGCATCGCCGCGGGCGTGGGCTTTCTGATCGGCCTGCTGGCGACACGGCGCTAATGATGGGCATTGACGAATCCGGCTCGTCCGAAGCGGGCACACAACCTACAGCACGCCGCCTGGGCGCAGCGTTTCTCGGATTACTGCACAGCCATGTCGAGTTGTTCGGCATCGAATTGCAGGAACAGAAGGCACGCACAGTCAGCCTGTTGTTGTTCGCAGGGCTGGCGCTGGTGTTTGCGCTGTTGCTGCTGGTCGGGCTGTCGGCGCTGGTACTGATCCTGGTATGGGATACCTATCGTCTGGCGGGAATTATTGGCCTGTGTCTGTTTTATCTGCTGGCCGCCCTGTTCTGCGGTCTGCGACTCAAGGCAGCGATCTATGATGAGTCCTCACCCTTCCATGCCACTCTGGAAGAATTGGCCAACGACCGGGAGCGCCTGTTGCCATGAGTCTGCCTGATATTCCTCAAGCCCGGACACGACAGGAAATGCGCAAGGCGCTGGTACGTCTGCGCATGGAAATGCACCGACAGGAAATCCGCCAGGAAACCCGCCAACTGCTGCAACCTCTGCAACGGGTGCGCGGTTTCACTCAAAGCTGGCACGAGGGTTTCGGCATCAAGCACGCGCCGCTCTGGGGCGTGGCGGCGGTGTCCTTGCTCGGTTTTCTCACCGGCAAACGGACCCGCAGCGGCCGCACCAGCAGCCTGACGGGACTGATCCGGCTGGCAACGACCCTGCTGCCGCTCATCAAACTGGCCAAAAGTGTGCGCAAACCCTGACGTAGCCATAGCCTATAGGCCTTGCGAGGTGCCCCGCGAACCGCGAAGCTAGGACATCGACCTTATCAAACGGAGCAACCAGCCTTGGATTGGCACACCCTGCTGACTCGCGAGCGCCTCGGAAAAACGCTGCACAGCCCGGAAGAGTTGGGCCGCAGCCCGTTCCACAAAGACCATGACCGCATCATTTTTTCCGGCGCGTTCCGGCGCCTCGGACGCAAGACCCAGGTGCATCCGGTCTCCAGCAACGACCACATCCACACACGCCTGACCCATTCGCTGGAAGTCAGTTGCGTGGGGCGATCCCTGGGCATGCGCGTGGGGGAAACCATCCGCAGCGCCCTGCCTGACTGGTGCGAGCCAAGTGACCTGGGCATGGTGGTGCAATCGGCCTGCCTGGCCCATGACATCGGCAACCCGCCATTCGGTCATTCCGGTGAAGACGCCATCCGCTATTGGTTCCAGCAGGCCGCCGGTCGCGGTTGGCTCGACGCCATGACCGAGGCCGAGCGCAACGACTTTCTCAATTTCGAAGGCAACGCCCAGGGGTTTCGGGTGCTCACCCAGCTTGAGTATCACCAGTTCGACGGTGGTACGCGGTTGACCTATGCCACCCTCGGTACCTACCTCAAATACCCCTGGACCGCCCGTCACGCGGACTCCTTGGGCTACAAAAAGCACAAGTTCGGTTGCTATCAGAGCGAACTGCCATTGCTGGAACAGATCGCCCACAAGCTCGGCCTGCCTCAGCTCGAAGACCAGCGCTGGGCACGGCATCCTCTGGTTTACCTGATGGAAGCCGCCGATGACATCTGCTACGCGCTGATCGACCTGGAAGACGGCGTGGAAATGGAGCTGCTGGAATACCCGCAAGTGGAGTCGCTACTTCTGGACCTGGTGGGCGACGATCTCCCGGACACTTACCGTCAACTTGGACCACTGGACTCGCGAAGGCGCAAACTGGCGATCCTGCGAGGCAAGGCCATCGAACATCTGACCAACGCCGCCGCCAGGGCTTTCGTCGAGCAGCAGCAAGCGTTGCTGGCCGGTACGCTGCCAGGGGACCTGGTGGAACACATGCATGGCCCAGCCAAACGTTGCGTATTGAATGCCAAGGACATGGCGCGCAAGAAAATCTTCCAGGACAAGCGCAAGACCCTGCATGAGATCGGCGCCTACACCACGCTGGAAATCCTGCTCAACGGGTTTTGCGGCGCCGCCCTGGAGCAACATGGCGGTCGCACGCCTTCGTTCAAGAATCGGCGAATTCTCGATCTGCTGGGTAACAACGCGCCCGATCCGAACGGTTCGTTGCATGGTGCATTCTTGCGGATGATCGATTTTATCGCCGGGATGACTGACAGCTACGCCAGCGAAATGGCTCAGGAGATGACGGGCCGTACTCGCCAATGAGAGGGCGTCGGTGGCGAGCCTGGATGTGAAGGCGCAGCAGTTGAGGTTTGACAGGCCCGCCCCACGGGGCGGGGTAAACGGCAATGGAGCGTCGCACTCGCTTCTGAAAAGTCGGATGACCTGCCATTAATACTGAATAAAACCCTTGCTCTATTTGTTTATATAAACAACATACCGAAAGAAATCTCCCCTCCCAAACGGGCAATAATTCCCCTTCCTAGTTCATTCACCTACTAAAAACCCAATCACACCGTAGTACCCCGCCTCTTTTTTTGTAGGAAACTTCTGAAATTGAATATGTATGCCTGTCTCCTCATACGACCCCGGCATTAACTGGGCTAAGGTGCGCGCTTTATTAAGCTCGTAGGGACTTTATTCATGAACTCCGTTTTCATTGTCGACGACCACCCGGTCATCCGCCTCGCCGTTCGCATGCTCCTGGAGCATGAGGGCTATAAGGTCGTAGGGGAAACTGACAACGGTGTGGATGCGATGCAAATGGTGCGCGAATGCATGCCGGACCTGGTCATTCTGGACATCAGCATCCCCAGGCTTGACGGGCTGGAAATTCTCTCACGGTTCAACGCCATGACCACACCCCTTAAAACATTGGTGCTCACCGCTCAGTCCCCAACGCTTTTCGGTATCCGGTGCATGCAATCCGGTGCCTCGGGATACGTTTGCAAACAGGAAGACCTCAGCGAGCTGGTCAGCGCAATCAAGGCGGTGTTGTCCGGTTATAACTATTTCCCCAGCCAGGCACTGAACCCGGTCCGCCAGGACGATCCTCGCAGCATAGAGTTGGATCTGTTCAAGAGCGTCAATGACCGAGAGTTGATGGTTCTGCAACTTTTTGCTCAGGGCCGTACCAATAAGGAAATAGCCAAAGGTATGTTTCTCAGCAATAAGACCGTCAGCACTTACAAAAAAAGATTGATGCAAAAACTCAAGGTCAAGTCCCTGGTAGAACTGATTGAAATGGCGAAGCGCAACGCGCTGGTGTGAGAAAAGACCGGATGCTCAAATGCATAAGTAGATGCCTCCTGCTATTAAGCGCGGGGTTATATACGCACGGCCTCATGGCGACGCCGGGGATGCCCGAGCACTACACGCTTTTGGGTCGTTCGACGGCGGCTCATGTCGAGGTGCTGCTGGATGACGCTCACCGTAGCCTGTTACAGGACCGGCAGGAATTGGTACTGGGGACTTCTGCCCCTGATTATCCGCCCTTCGATCTGTCCACCAGCGGGCAAGACTACGAGGGCATGACCGCCGACTACGCCGGCGTCATCGCCAGGGCGATCGGTCTGCCAATGCGGGTTTTGCGTTTCGCGACCCGGGACGAGGCCATTGCTGCCCTCAAGAATGGAAAAATCGACATGCTGGGTACCGCCAATGGTTTCGAAGCTCGCACCCCCGGCATTGTGCTATCGACCCCTTATGCAGTGGACCAGCCCGTTCTCGTCACCCGGACGAATGAAAGCCGTTCCCTGACTGAAGATCTCCAGGGATTGCGGCTGAGCATGGTTTATCACTACCTGCCGCTGCGGGAAATCGAAAAGCTTTACCCCAAGGCAATCATCAGCACCTACCCCTCCTACCAGAACGCCATAAACGCCGTCGCTTTTGGCCAGGCGGATGTCTTTCTCGGCGATACCATTTCCACCCACTACATGATCAGCAAGGGTTACCTGAGCAACATCCGCATGGCCAGCTTCGGCAAGCATGAGTCCTATGGATTCGGTTTCGCGGTTCGAAGTCTCGATACCCGGCTGCTGGAGGCCATCAATGCCACGCTGAACCAGATTTCCATCACCGAGCAAGCGGCCATTTCCAAGCGCTGGAGCGCTGGCAGCGACTTGTATCTCACGGAACACAAGATACAACTGACTGCCCGGGAGCAACGCTGGCTGGCACGGCACCCGGTGGTGCGAGTCGCGGTAAACGAAACCGCGGCGCCCTTCACTTTTTTCGACGCCGATGGTGATTTTCGTGGCATCAGTGCCGACCTGCTGGAGCTGATCCGGTTGCGCACCGGCATCCGCCTGGAGATCCAGCGCACTCAGAATGACAGCGAAATGATTGCCGCGGTCCTGAACGGTCAGGTCGACATGATTGCAGCGCTATTACCGAGCAGCGAGCGGCAACAACAATTGAAGTTCAGCCGCCCCTACGTCGACAGCTCATTCGTCCTGCTGACCCGCAAGCAAGCCGACACCCCGGCAACCCTCGACCAGTTCGGGGACCGAAGCCTGGCCATCACTCAAGGCAATCCGATCATTGAATGGCTACGCAGCCAGTACCCAGACATCAAGATCATCGAAACCGACGACCCTCTCCATGCCGTGGAAATGCTCGCCAAGGGTCAGATCGACGGCAGCGTGAACTCTCTGGTCATGGCCAACTACTTGATCTCGTCGCACTCGTTGCGAGACACCTTGCAAATCAGCAGTACCGTAGGAACTCGTCAGGCCATGTTCTCGTTGGCCACGGCCAAAGACGCCGTGGAGCTGAACTCCATTCTCGACAAAGCCCTCACCAGCATCGACCCAGACGAACTGGGCGTGATCAATAATCGTTGGCGAGGTTACGTGTCAGCATCGGAACACGCGTGGCGCACCTATAACCGCCTGTTTTTCCAGATCGTCGCCGGCGTCGGCCTGTTGCTGCTGCTGTCACTGGCATGGAATGCCTACATGCAGCGCCAGATCAGGCAACGTCAACGGGCGGAGCTGGCCCTCAATGACCAGCTTGAGTTCATGCACTCGCTGCTCAACGGCACCCCTCACCCGATCTACGTCAGAGATCGCAACGGTTTCCTGCAAAGTTGCAATGACAGCTACTTGCAGACGTTCAATGTGAAACGCGAAGAGGTTATCGGCAAGAACGTCATGCCTGGGTCCATGAGCAATGCTTTCGAAGCGCAGGAGTACCAGGCGGACTATCAGCGGGTCATGGCCGAAGGCACTCCGCTGGTCATGGATCGCCCGTTACATATCGGGGATGACAAACTGACCATCTATCACTGGATTCTCCCCTACCGAAATTCCAACGCCGAAGTACAAGGCATCATCGGCGGCTGGATCGACATCAGCGAACGACGCCAACTGTTCGATGAACTGCGCGCCGCCAAGGAGCGGGCCGATGATGCGAACCGCGCCAAAAGCACGTTCCTGGCGACCATGAGCCATGAGATCCGCACCCCCATGAACGCGGTGATCGGCATGCTGGAGCTGGCTTTGAAACATGCCGACAAGGGCCATCTGGACCGCTCGACAATAGAAGTGGCGTACGAATCGGCTTCCGGCATGCTGGAGCTGATCGGCGATATCCTGGACATTGCACGGATCGAGTCAGGTCACCTGAGCCTGGCACCCGAACGGGTCAATCTCAGGGCCTTGCTGCAATCGGTCATACGGGTTTTCGAAGGCGTTGCCCGACAGAAGAACCTGGCATTGTCGCTGCTGTTCGACCCGGCCGAAGGCAACCCGGACGTCCTGATAGACCCCTTGCGATTCAAACAGGTGCTCTCGAACCTGATCAGCAATGCCCTCAAATTTACCGAACAGGGTCAGGTTCAAATCAAGGTCCAACTGTCTCCGGCCGCCCCGGATGACACCCTGCACATGCAACTGGAGGTCAGCGACAGCGGCATCGGCATCAGTGCGGCAGACCTGCAACGTCTGTTCGAGCCGTTTTCCCAGGTCGACAATACCGGCCGGATGGCGCGAACGGGCGCAGGACTTGGCCTGGTGATCAGTCGCAACCTGTGCCAGATGATGGGCGGCAGCCTGCACATGAGCAGCGAGCCGGGCATCGGTACCCGGGTCCAGATTTCACTGCAACTGACTACCCTGCCGACCTCCACGGTTTGCGTACCCCCGGAGCCCGTCGTTGAAACGGCCACGGCGGCCTTGAGCGTTCTGATCGTGGATGACCATCCGGCCAATCGCTTGTTGATGTCGCAGCAACTGGAGTACCTGGGTCATCACCATCAGGTCGCCCATGATGGCGCACAAGGGCTCAAAGCCTGGCATGAAGGGGATTTCGACCTGGTCATCGCCGATTGCAACATGCCCATCATGAGTGGCTACGAACTGGCCAGTTCGATTCGTCGCCATGAGTGCGAACGCGAACTGCCGCGCTGCACCATCCTGGGGTTTACCGCCAACGCACAACCGGAGGAGAAACAACGCTGCCAGGACGCCGGAATGGACGACTGCCTGTTCAAACCGATCAGCCTGAGCGCCCTGAGCCAATGGATGAAAACGGTCAGATCCACCAGCCGGCCCAAGGCTTTCAATGTGCAAAGCCTGCAGGCCTTGACCGGTGGCAACCCCTTGTCCATCCGGCGCCTGTTGGAAGAGCTGCTCAGCAGCAATCGCTCGGACCGCCGGGAGTTGCTCGATATTGCCCGCAGTGGGGACAGACAAGCCCTGACCGAGGCCGCACACAAAATAAAAGGCGTCGCCCGAATAGTGCAGGCGACCTCGTTGATACAAAGATGTGAGGCGCTGGAACACGCCTGCCGCCAGGCACAGGGTGCGCACCCCATTGGCGAATGTACCGAGGCGCTCGACCAGGCCATGACCGAACTGGAGCGCGCCCTGGAAACAGAGATCGCCAAGGCAAAATAATCCAGCGTTTACTATGCTGATCGCTCAGCAGTGCGCACCAGGGGCGTTCTCAATTGGCATCCCCCGGCGCGGCAGGGAATGAGTTGGGAACGCCCACCAATACTTGGAGTGACTGCAATGCCCAGCGCACCGCGTCCGCAACAACGCCGGTTCCCCTTGCACGTGCACATCAGCGTGATGTTTACGCTGCTCATGCTGCTGACCGGTGCGGTGCTAGGCCTTTTCAACTATCACCAGACAACGCAGATCATCCTGTCCAGCAGTGAAAAACTGTTCAACCGCATCGAGCAGGACGTACGCCTGGATTTGTATGACACCTATGAACCCATCCGCCACCTGTTGGGCCTGCTGGCCGATTACCCGGCGACACATGAATCCAGGATAGCTCAGCGCCTGGCCCTGCTCGCCCCCTTCAGCCAGGCGCTGCGGGACAACCCGAACCTGGCGTCGCTGTACCTGGGCGACAGCAATGGCGACTTCCTGATGGTCCGCCCCTTGCGCACCGAAACCCTGAAGACCGCACTTAACGCGCCGGCCAACGCGGCCTACCAGGTCTGGACCGTGGATCGGACAGCTACCCCCGGCCAGGTTCATGCCCAGTCGCTGTTCTACGACCAGAACCTGACGCTCATTGGCCACCAGGACATTGCCGACGAATCCTACGATCCGCGCAATCGAGGCTGGTTTCGCAGCGCGCTGGCAAGCGCCGAGCAAATCACCACCGAACCCTACGTCTTCTTCTCCACCCAAAACCTGGGCACCACCCTCGCCCGGCGCAGTGGCGAACAGGCGGTCATCGCTGCCGACCTGACCCTGGCGTCCCTGTCCCAGACCCTGGCCAAGCACAGGGTGACCGCCGGCACCGAAATTGTGCTGCTCGACCCCCAGGGCAATACAGTCGCCTACCCCGACAGTCAGCGGCTGATCACCGACACCCAGTCGGCACGCCTGATCAAGGCACGCGACCTCAGCCCGGCCATCGCCGCCGCACTCGACGACAACACCGACACCCCACGCCTGGAGGCAGGTGGACGCCAATGGATCGTTTCGCGCAGCCACATGCAGGAAGGCGGGCCGCAGGGCCTGGAACTGGCGTTGTTGGTCCCTGAAGATGAGTTGCTGGCCGATGCCTATCGCATGCGCTGGCAAGGCGCGCTGATTACCCTGGCCACCCTGCTCCTGTGCCTGCCCCTGGGCTGGTTGACCTCCAGGATCCTGGTCAAGCCCCTGCGCGCCCTGGTGCAGGAGGCCGACGCCATTCGCAGCTTCGATTTCAATTACCCGGTGTCCCGTCGCTCCCCGGTGCTGGAGGTCGATCAGTTGGGCGTTTCGATGGCGCGAATGAAAGAGACCCTGGCAAGCTTCTTCGAAATCACCGCCAGTCTGCGCGCTGAAACCCGCTTTGCCCCATTGCTGGAGCGGGTGTTGTTCGAGACGGTGAAAATCGCTCAGGCCCAGGCCGGCCTGATTTACCTGCGCGAAAACGATGACGATCGGGTCAGGCCCTACGGGCTGGTCATCGATGGAACGCCTCGGGACCTTGCAGCCTTCGAGTTGCAAGGCCATGCGCTCAAGGCGCCGGACAGCCCGCCATGGCTGCAGCAACTGGACGCCGCGGACAACCTGGTCACCTCGCTGGGCTTCGAGCAGGCCGCCGACCTCAAGAGTGTCTTGCTGGTACTGGACGCCCCTCGGGTTCATCTGATCGGCATCCGCCTGCGCAATCGCCACCAGGAAACCGTCGGGGTTCTGGTGCTGCTGATCACCGACAGCGGTACTGAAGCCGACCTGGAAAAACTGCAGCCGGACCGTATCGCTTTCCTGCAGGCCGTGTCCGGCGCCGCCACCGTGAGCATCGAAGGCCAGCGCCTGCAAGCCCGGCAAAAACAACTGCTCGATTCGTTCATTCAACTGCTGGCCGGGGCGATCGATGCCAAGAGTCCTTACACCGGCGGTCATTGCCAGCGGGTTCCAGCCCTGACGCTGATGCTCGCCCAGGCCGCCGCTGCCAGCCAGGCGTCGGCATTCCAGGCCTACCAACCCACGGAGGATGAGTGGGAAGCGCTGCACATCGCCGCCTGGCTGCACGATTGCGGCAAGGTCACCACACCCGAATACGTGGTCGACAAAGCCACCAAACTGGAAACCCTGAACGATCGGATTCACGAGATCCGAACGCGCTTCGAGGTGCTCAAACGCGACGCCTGGGTCGATTACTGGCAGGCCCTGGCAACGGGTGGCGAGCCGTCATCCTTGGCCCAGCGACGCGACGCCACACTGGCCAGCCTCGATGACGACTTTGCCTTCGTCGCCCACTGCAACCTCGGCTCAGAGGCCATGGCCGACGCCGACCTGCAACGTTTGCAAGATATCGCCCAACGCCCCTGGACCCGAACCCTGGATGACCGCCTGGGGGTTTCCTGGGAAGAGAACCGCCGCCAGGCACGCACCCCAAAGCCTACGCTTCCAGTGACTGAACGGTTGCTGGCGGACAAGCCCGAACACTTGCTGGAGCGGCTCGAAGCCGAGCTGATCCCGGCGGACAACCCATGGGGTTTCCAGCTCGATGTGCCGCCCTGGAAATACAACCGCGGCGAGCTGTACAACCTCAGCATCAAACGGGGCACGCTGACGCGAGAAGAGCGTTACGTCATCAATCATCACATGGTGCAAACAATTCTGATGCTCAGTCAGTTGCCCTTTCCCAGCCATTTGGACAACGTGGCGGAGATCGCCGGCGGGCATCACGAGAAGATGGACGGCACGGGATATCCCAAGCGACTCAAACGCGAGGAGATGAGCCTGCCTGCGCGCATGATGGCGATTGCGGACATATTCGAAGCGCTGACGGCTGCCGATCGCCCTTACAAGAAGGCCAAGAAACTGAGTGAAGCCCTGGGCATCATGGCCACCATGTGCCGTGACGCCCACATCGATCCAGAGCTGTTCGGGCTGTTCATCGGTGAAAAGATCTATCTGAGCTACGCCAACCAGTTTCTCGATCCGCGCCAGATCGATGAAGTCGACCCGGACAGCCTGCTGGCCAAAGCGGGGCTCAAAGCATGAAAGCTATCCCTGTAGGACCTGCCGAGCCAAGCGAGGCTGCGTTCTTTCTGCTGACCTTTGAATCTCACGCGAAAGATCAAAAGATCGTCCGAACGCGGCCCGAGCCTTCGCCAGCTCCTGCAGGAAGCGGGTCAGCAGTCTGTCAGGCGCAGGAAAATCTCGGCCAGTTGTTCAATACCGGCCCGATCATGCTCAGTAAAACGTGCCAGTTTCGGACTGTCCAGGTCGAGCACGCCAATCAGGCGCCCGCCCTTGACCAGCGGCACCACCAGTTCGCTGTTCGACGCGCTGTCGCAGGCGATATGCCCGGCAAAGGCATGGACGTCTTCGACACGCTGGGTCTGGCGGGTCGCCGCCGCTGTCCCGCACACACCACGGCCAAAGGGAATTCGCACGCAGGCGATCTGTCCCTGGAATGGGCCCAGCACCAGTTCTTCGTTGCGATTGAGGTAAAAGCCTGCCCAGTTCAAGTCGTCCAGCTGACTGAACAGAAAGGCCGAAAACTGCGCGGCATTGGCGATGAAGTCCCGCTCATCGGCCAACAAGGACTCAAGCTGTGCCGCTAACAAGCCGTAGCCGTCGAGACCTTCGCCCGTGCCTTTCAAATCGATCATGCCTTACTCTCCAGAAGTTTGAGGCCCACCCAATATCGGGCAAACTGATAAGCGCAACGTCCGTTGCGGTTGCCGCGCCCGGTGGCCCAACGTACTGCCTGTACATCCAGCGCTTCATCACGCTGCCAGGCAAGCCCGGCCTTGGCCGCCAGCTCGCCGATCCAGTGCTCCACCACGTTGAGGAAATGCTCCTGGGTAAACGGATAAAACGACAGCCACAACCCGAAACGGTCAGACAGTGCAATCTTGTCCTCCACGGCCTCGCTGGGGTGAAGCTCGCCATCGACCCGCTTCCAGTTCTCGTTGTCGCTTTCCTTTTCCGGCACCAGGTGACGGCGGTTAGAGGTGGCGTACAACAGCACGTTGTCCGGTGCCTGTTCCAGAGACCCGTCCAACACGCTTTTAAGAACGCGGTAATCGCCCTCCCCGGATTCGAACGACAGGTCATCGCAGAACAGCACAAAGCGCTGTGGCAGTTTTGCGATTTGTTCGACCACCCGCGGCAGATCGGCCAGGTGATCGCGCTCGATCTCGATCAACCGCAAGCCATGCTGGGCATGTTCGGCCAGCAACGCGCGCACCAAAGACGACTTGCCAGTGCCACGCGAGCCCCACAGCAACGCATGGTTGGCCGGCAGGCCATCGATGAACTGCTGGGTGTTGCGACCCAGCTGTTCAACCTGCCGATCCACGCCAATCAGGTCCGACAGACGCATGTCGAGGCTGACTTCAAGCGGCAGCAGGTAACCACTGCGCCCGTCGCGCTGCCAACGGGCCGCCAGCGTCCGGGTCCAGTCGATAGTCGGCCGTGGAGCGGGCAGCAAGGGCTCTATGCGAGCCAGCACCGCATCGGCACGCTCAAGAAACGCATTCAATCGAGAGTCCACGTCTTCTCCTCGGACAGGTTCACAGTGATGATGGCGCAACAGCGACGAAACGCCGTACCCAATGGCGGGTCTATCCCACACAACATAAACCGGCTGCATCGGTATTCAGAGATGATCAGCTATGCTTGAGCGGCGAAGGGAAACGTAAGTGGTTCATCATTCCATGGACATCAGATTCACCCAACGGCTGTCCTACAAGCAGGCCCGGCTGACCGTTCTGGTGGGTTTCGTGCTGGGTACTTTGCTCAGCCTGATGCAGATCGGCATCGATTATGCCAGCGAAGACGCGTCGATCAACCGTGAAATCCTGTCACTGCTGGAAATCAGCCACAACCCGGCATCGCGTATTGCCTATAACATCGATGCCGAACTCGCCCAGGAGCTGTCCTTGGGCCTGTTGCGCTCACCAGCCATCATCGGTGCCCAACTGATCGATAACAACAACACCGTGCTGGCCAGCGTCAAACGCCCCGAACTGCAGAGCAGTTACCGGTTCATCAGCGACTTTCTCTTCGGTGCCCAGCGCCAGTTCGAAGATCGCCTCTATCTGGACCACCTGCCGGCCGAGTCCCTGGGCGTGCTGCGGCTGGAGGTTGACACCTATGCTTTCGGCAGCCGGTTCCTGCGCCGCGCCGAAGTGACGCTGCTCAACGGTTTCGCCCGCAGCCTGATCCTGACCGGTCTGCTGCTGGCGTTGTTTTATGTGATGCTGACCAAGCCCCTGGTCCGGGTCATCCGCGAACTGAGCAGCCGCGACCCCAGTAGCGGCGAGCAGAGTCGCCTGGAATGCCCCTCCGGCCACCAACAGGACGAGATCGGTGTACTGGTCTCGGTGGCCAACCAGCAGTTCGAAAATATCGCCACCGAGATTCAGCAACGGCGCACGGCCGAAAATCGCCTCACCGATTATCTGGCGCAGTTGGAAAACATCGTCTCGGCCCGTACCGCCGAACTCAAAGCCATCAATGCCCGCCTCAGCCAGTCCAACGAGGAGTTGGAAATAGCCCGGCGCACCGCCCTGGATATGGCCGAAGCCCGCTCCGTCTTTCTGGCCAACATGAGCCATGAGATCCGCACGCCGCTCAACGGTCTGCTGGGAATGATCGCGCTGTCACTGGATGGGCCCCTGACGGCCGAACAACAGCAACAGCTATCGATCGCTCATGACTCGGGCAAGGTGCTGGTTGAACTGCTCAACGACATCCTTGATCTGTCGAAATTCGACGCCGGTCAACTGGAACTCGAACGCATCCCGTTCGACCTTGGCTCTCTGGTCGAAGACACCGCCAACCTGCTTTCCCAGAACGCCGCTCCCAGCGTCGAGCTGGCCTGCCTGATCGATCCGGCGTTTCCAGCACAGGTCCTGGGTGACCCGACCCGGGTGCGCCAGATCGTCAGCAACCTGCTGTCCAATGCGCTGAAGTTCACTCGCTTCGGCCGGGTCGACGTGCGTTTGAGTCCACATGAAGACGGCGTGCGAATCGAGATCTGTGACACCGGCATCGGCATCCCCCAGGAAGCCCAGGCGCGCATTCTCCAACCGTTCACCCAGGCCGGTGTTGGCATTACCCGCCAGTTCGGTGGCACCGGGCTGGGCCTGGCGCTGACCTACAACCTCTGTGAAGCCATGCAAGGCCAGTTGACGATCACCTCCGAAGCCGGCTTCGGCAGCCAGTTCTGCGCTGACCTGCCCCTGCCCTGCCATACCGCCGCGACGCCCGTCGAGCCCTTGCACGGCAATGTCGTGGCCATCACCGACCGCAGCAGCGGCCTGGCCGAGTTGCTCAACATGCTGTTGCCCGGCTGGGGGCTGGACTATGAAAGACGTTCGGTGGATGACGGATTGCTGGGCCTCAAGCCTGATGTCCTGATTACTGACTGCCCGGAATGCCTGTTCAATATGCGTCCCACTTTCGACGCGCCCATCCTGCTGGTCACCGCATATGGCAGTTTTCTGCCCAGTGAAGAAGCCACCGTCCTTGCCCCTTTGTTACAGCAGGCCCGGCCCCTGGCGCGCCATGCCCTCTATCAGATTCTGCGTCGCGCTTTGCAAAGCGACGCCACCACCATCAATGACGCTCAGATCGAAACCCTGGCGCCGTCCAAACGCGGGCGGGTCTTGCTGGTGGAAGACAATCCGGTCAACCAACTGGTGGCCAAGGGCATGCTGGTGAAGCTGGGCTGCGAAGTCATCGTCGCGGCCCATGGCGCCGAAGCCCTGGACCTGCTCGAACAGAGGGATTTCAATTTGGTCCTGATGGATTGCAACATGCCGGTCATGGACGGTTACGAAGCCAGTCGCCAGATCCGTCGCAGCGGGCGCTGGCCGGATCTGCCGATTGTCGCACTGACGGCCAACGCCATGCCTGAGGAACGTGAGCGATGCCGGGCCGCCGGCATGAACGACTACCTGTCCAAGCCGTTTCGGCGCGAAGAGCTGGCGGCGTTGCTGGACCAGTGGGTGCCGCTTACGTCAGCGCTTTGATCTGCCCCAATAGATGATCAAGACCGTCTCGCAACGCCCCCAGGCGGTCCAGGTCAAGCCCGCTGTCGCATAACAGACGGGCCTTGAGTGGACCGACCTGCTCACGCAATTCCCAGCCTGTTTGCGTAAGGCTCAGATGCACCTCCCGCTCATCGCGGGCCGAACGCTGGCGCTGAACCAGGCTCAGTTGTTCCAGGCGCTTGAGCAACGGCGTCAGCGTGCCCGAATCCAGCAGTAGCCGCTCGCCCAGAGCCTTGACCGTGGGTTGTTCCGGCGCATCTTCCTGCCACTCCCACAGCACCAGCATCGCCAGGTACTGCGGATAAGTCAGGCCGAGCTGATCGAGCATGGGCTTGTAGCCGCGAATGACCGCCCGCGACGCGGCGTACAGTTTGAAGCACAACTGGCTGTCGAGTTTCAGCGCATCGACTGACAGATCATTCATTTGAGTAAGGCTTCGATCTCAGCGGTCAGGTCCTGGGGTTTGGTGGTTGGGGCAAAACGCTTGACCACCTGCCCGTCCTTACCGATCAGGAACTTGGTGAAATTCCACTTGATGCCCTTGGACCCCAGTACGCCGGGCGCCCGCTGCTTGAGCTGGACAAACAGCGGATGGGCATTGGCGCCGTTGACCTCGATTTTCTTGAACAGCGGAAAACTCACACCGAAGTTCAGCTCACAGAACTCGGAAATCGCCCCCTCGTTGCCCGGTTCCTGCTTGCCAAACTGATTGCAGGGAAAGCCCAGCACCACCAGGCCCTGGTCCTTGTAGGTCTGCCACAGCGCCTCAAGCCCCTTGTACTGAGGAGTGAAGCCACACTGACTGGCGGTATTGACCACCAGCACAGCCTTGCCGGCGAAATCGGCGAGGGTCTTTTGCTCCCCCTTGATCGTGGTGCACGGGATGCTCAGCAGGTTGTCGCTCATGGCAAGGCTCCAGATGGGAAGAAGAGGACACAGAAGATAGCGATCAATTAAATTGCATGCAATTTAATTATCCGAACCCGCTCGCAACACAAGGGCTCCGCCGGACGAGCTTGTGGCGAGGGGATTTATCCCCGCAGGACTGCGCAGCAGCCCAATGGCTATCACTTGGCTGTGCCAGGCTGATTGCATTCAACCTGTTTGGGGTCGCTTCGCGACCCAGCGGGGATAAATCCCCTCGCCACAAAGGACCGCACACGGTTTACCCTCGGGGTCCGAGATCCAGGCACACCGAATTGATGCAATAACGCAAGCCGGTGGGTGGCGGGCCGTCAGGGAAGACGTGGCCCAGATGCGCGTCACACTGGGCGCAGACCACTTCAGTGCGGATCATGCCGTGGCTGACATCGCGCACTTCCACTACCGCGCTGCCTTCGATCGGCGCGTAGAAACTTGGCCAACCGCAGCCGGAATCGAACTTGGTCCGCGAATCGAACAGTGGCTCGTTGCAGCAGACGCAGTGGTATACGCCGTCAGTCTTGGTGTCGTTGTACTTACCGGAAAATGGCCGTTCGGTGCCCTTCAGCCGACAGACGTTGTACTGCTCCGGGTCAAGCATGGCGCGCCATTCTTCTAGGGTTTTCTGCAACTTTTCCATCGTCCTACCTCGGCAATTGAAAAAGCCCGATCCGACGCTTTTCCGCAGATCGGGCGGCACGTATGATTGCGCCTCGTCAGGCGCCAGTCTGGCAGTCACGCCATGCGCATTCAAACGGATTGTCACGCATGTACCGCGTCACGCCTGGGCACAGACGCAGGATCCCCAGTACGGTAGTTCACTCGCCGCCTGGATCGTTCATTTTCGGGAACACATCGCCATGCAGGTCAGCAAATCGAACAAGCTCGCCAACGTCTGCTACGACATTCGCGGCCCGGTGCTCAAGCACGCCAAGCGCCTGGAAGAGGAAGGCCATCGCATCCTCAAGCTGAACATCGGCAACCCGGCGCCCTTTGGTTTCGAAGCGCCCGATGAAATTCTCCAGGACGTTATCCGCAACCTGCCGACCGCCCAGGGTTACAGCGACTCCAAGGGCCTGTTCAGCGCCCGCAAGGCGGTGATGCAGTACTACCAGCAGAAACAGGTCGAAGGTGTCGGCATCGAAGACATCTACCTGGGCAACGGCGTGTCCGAACTGATCGTGATGTCGATGCAAGCCTTGCTCAACAACGGCGATGAGGTGCTGGTGCCGGCCCCGGACTACCCATTGTGGACCGCCGCCGTGAGCCTGTCGGGCGGCAATCCGGTGCATTACCTGTGCGATGAACAGGCCAATTGGTTCCCCGATCTGGCGGACATCAAGGCCAAGATCACCCCGAACACCAAAGCACTGGTGATCATCAACCCGAACAACCCCACTGGCGCGGTGTACTCCAGGGAGGTCCTGCTGGGCATGCTGGAACTGGCTCGCCAGCATAACCTGGTGGTGTTTTCCGACGAGATCTACGACAAGATCCTGTACGACGATGCCGTGCACATCTGCACCGCCTCACTGGCGCCGGACCTGCTGTGCCTGACCTTCAACGGCCTGTCCAAATCCTATCGGGTGGCGGGTTTCCGCTCCGGCTGGATCGCCATCTCCGGCCCCAAGCATCACGCCCAAAGCTACATCGAGGGCATCGACATGCTGGCCAATATGCGCCTGTGCGCCAACGTGCCGAGCCAGCACGCGATCCAGACTGCGCTGGGCGGCTACCAGAGCATCAATGACCTGATCCTGCCCCAGGGCCGGTTGCTGGAGCAACGCAACCGTACCTGGGAATTGCTCAATGACATTCCCGGTGTCAGTTGCGTCAAGCCAATGGGTGCGCTGTACGCCTTTCCGCGGATCGACCCAAAGGTCTGCCCGATCCATAACGATGAGAAATTCGTCCTCGACCTTCTGCTGTCCGAAAAGCTGCTGGTGGTCCAGGGCACGGCGTTCAACTGGCCATGGCCGGATCACTTCCGCGTCGTGACCCTGCCGCGGGTCGACGACCTGGACCAGGCCATTGGCCGGATCGGTAACTTCCTCAAGTCCTACCGCCAGTAATCCAGGTGGCGTGCGAGGGGTCGACTCGCACGCTGTTTGATTCAGCAACACATCCGTTTCGCGCGCTTCGGCAGGCCTTCTACACTGAAGGCGCGGCAAACGGTGCGCAGCGCGACTCAACGTTCACGGGGTACGGGCGCTCCTTTTCTTTTCCACGGGCACTTTCAGAAAAGTCTTTCAAACATTTGCGACGCCTGTAGGACACAGTTTGAAATAGTCGGCATGTTGAATAGCCTGCGGCGGCACCTTATATACCCCGCATAACGCTACATCTTTAGCATGAGGAGATTTCCACAACCATGATGCGCATCCTGCTGTTTTTGGCCACTAACCTGGCGGTCGTGCTGATTGCCAGCATCACCCTGAGCCTTTTTGGCTTCAACGGGTTCATGGCGGCCAACGGGGTTGACCTCAACCTCAGTCAGCTGCTGATCTTCTGTGCGGTGTTCGGTTTCGCCGGTTCCCTGTTCTCGCTGTTCATCTCCAAGTGGATGGCGAAGATGAGCACCAGCACCCAGATCATCACTCAGCCGCGCACTCGCCACGAACAATGGCTGCTGCAAACCGTCGAGCAGCTGTCCCGCGAGGCCGGCATCAAGATGCCGGAAGTGGGCATCTTCCCAGCCTACGAGGCCAACGCCTTCGCCACCGGCTGGAACAAGAACGATGCGCTGGTCGCCGTCAGCCAGGGCTTGCTCGAGCGGTTTTCACCGGATGAAGTCAAGGCCGTGCTGGCCCATGAGATCGGTCACGTCGCCAACGGCGACATGGTGACGCTGGCGTTGATCCAGGGCGTCGTGAACACCTTCGTCATGTTCTTTGCCCGCATCATCGGCAACTTCGTCGACAAGGTGATCTTCAAGAATGAAGAAGGCCAGGGCATCGCCTACTACGTCGCGACCATTTTCGCCGAGCTGGTATTGGGCATCCTCGCCAGCGCCATCGTCATGTGGTTCTCGCGCAAACGTGAGTTCCGCGCAGATGATGCCGGCGCACGCCTGGCTGGCACCAGCGCCATGATCGGCGCCCTGCAACGCCTGCGGGCCGAGCAAGGCTTGCCCGTACACATGCCCGATACCCTCAATGCCTTTGGCATCAACGGTGGCATCAAGCAAGGCCTGGCTCGCATGTTCATGAGCCACCCGCCACTGGAAGAGCGTATCGACGCACTGCGTCGTCGCGGCTGACAGGTTCAAGCTTCAAGAAAAGCCCGCAGCGATGCGGGCTTTTTTCTGTCTGATTTATGAGTTGCCTGGTCTGGCCCCATCGCGAGCAGGCTCGCTCCCACAGGGGGCTTCGGCGAGCGCCAGTTCACAGTTCGCAACGGATCAACTGTGGGAGCGAGCCTGCTCTCGCGATAAGGCCAGCGGGCACGCCACATCAACGACTGGAAACCCGATACACCCGCTCATCCAGTCTTTTGACGCCAGCCTGCAAGAACTTCCAGCTTTCCCCCAGCACATCCTGCTCCTGCAGAACCTCCAGCCTCCAGCCTTCACCCAGCAACTTCTGCACTTCGTCATCCCCTACGGAAAACGGTGGGCCGGACATCTCATCCTGAGCGTAATCCAGAGTAATGAGCAATCCGACACACTGCGGCAGAATCGTCTGCAGATGAGCCGCATACCGCTCCCGCATCGGCCCAGGCAAAGCGATCAATGCGGCGCGATCGTACAGCGCCGAGCAATCGCTCACATCCTCCGGACTCAGGGCAAAAAAATCACCGCAGCGGATTTCAATGTCAGCGGCCCGGAACACCTTGAACGCGCCCTCTTCACTCACGCTCGGTTCAAGATGATGCTCAAGGAAGAAATCCACTGCGGCTTTTTCAGACAGTTCCACACCCAGCACCGAATACCCCTGATGGGCGAGCCACAACAAATCCAGGGTTTTCCCGCACAGGGGCACCAGCACTCGACTGCCCTGCGACAATCCCAGTTGCGGCCAGAAACGTTGCAGATAGGGGTTCACCTCTGGCAAGTGAAAACCGATCTGATTCGTTGACCAACGCTTGTGCCAAAACTCAGGCTCCATCTCTCACTCCCAAAAAACCGATTAAAACGGGCTAAAACTTATATTAGATTTAGATCATAGACCTGACAGAAGATGGCAACATCTTAACGCTCAGGAGTCCGCTCATGCTGCCCAGCCTGTTTATCTCCCATGGCTCACCGATGTTGGCCCTGGAACCCGGCGACAGCGGCCCGGCACTGGCTCGCCTGG
Organism: Pseudomonas sp. NFACC39-1; assembly: GCF_900110355.1. Classification (NCBI taxonomy): domain Bacteria; kingdom Pseudomonadati; phylum Pseudomonadota; class Gammaproteobacteria; order Pseudomonadales; family Pseudomonadaceae; genus Pseudomonas; species Pseudomonas sp. NFACC39-1. Next base: position 133,954 of record NZ_FODL01000013.1, read on the forward strand.
CCGCGCAACTGCCCACCCCGAAAGCGATCGTCATCGTGTCGGCGCACTGGGAAAGCACCGAACTGCTGGTCAGCGCCAATCCGCACCCGCGCACCTGGCACGACTTCGGCGGCTTCCCGCCGGCCCTGTACGAGGTGCAATATCCGGCGCCAGGCGATCCGCAACTGGCGGCGCACGTGGCGGACCTGCTCAATGCCGCGCACCTGCCGGCGCGCCTCGACACAGGGCGGCCATCCGATCATGGCGTCTGGGTGCCGCTGTCCTTGATGTACCCCACGGCGGACATCCCGGTGGTGCAGGTCTCCTTGCCCAGTCGCCAGGGACCCGCGTTGCAGACGCAGGTCGGCCAGGCCTTGGCAAGCCTGCGTCAGCAAGGCGTGTTGCTAATCGGCTCCGGCAGCATCACCCATAACCTGCGCGAACTGGACTGGAACGCCGGCCCCGAAAGCATTGAGCCCTGGGCCAAGGCTTTTCGTGACTGGATGGTGGAGAAACTGGCAGCGGATGACGAAGCCGCGCTGCATGATTACCGTCGCCAGGCACCCCACGCCGTGCGTAGCCATCCCAGTGATGAGCACTTGTTGCCACTGTATTTTGCCCGGGGTGCAGGGGGTGAATTCAGCGTTGCCCACCAGGGGTTCACCATGGGGGCTTTGGGAATGGACATCTATCGGTTTGACTGACAGATAGACCGAGTCGCTCCATTCGCGAGCAAGCCCGCTCACACACTGGATCGCAGGGCCCTCAAATGCTGTGTTCACTGCAATTCCCTGTGGGAGCGGGCTTGCTCGCGAATGGGACAATGCCGCTCAACCTGAATGAACACCAACCAACAGGCAAAAAAAATCCCCGAACCAGTCGGGGATTTTTTATGTTCGATCAATCAGCCCGAGAGCGGATCAATCTTCGCGATAGCGACGCAGTTTGAGCTGCTTGCCGGCGACACGAGTGTCCTTCAGTTTGGTCAGCAACTTCTCCAGACCATCTTCCGGCAGCTCTACCAGGCTGAAGCTGTCACGTACCTGGATGCGACCGATGGCCTCACGAGCCAGGCCGCCTTCGTTGAGAATGGCGCCCAGCAGGTTCTTGGCCGCGATGCCGTCACGGGCACCCAGCGCGGTACGGCAGCGCGCACGGCCTTCGGCCAGCGGGATCGGTGCGCGACGCTCGCGATCACCACGGTCCGGACGATCACCGCTACGCTCTGGACGATCGCCACGCGGTGCGTTGTTCGGCACCAGTGGACGCTCCTTCTCGATCGCAGCGAGGGTCAGCGCCTGACCATTGGTGGCCTTGCGCAGCAGAGCAGCGGCCAGGGCACGTGGGGTGCAACCGATGTCGGCGGTCAGGCGATCGAGCAGATCACCGTGGGTCGATTCGGCGTCAGCCACCAGAGGCGACAGGCTGTTGGTGAGTTTCTTGATGCGGGCATCAAGCACCGCCTGGGCGTCCGGCAGACGAACCTCGGCAACCTTCTGACCGGTTACACGCTCAATCACTTGCAGCATGCGGCGCTCACGCGGGGTGACCAGCAGCAGTGCACGACCTTCGCGACCGGCACGGCCGGTACGGCCGATACGGTGAACGTAGGATTCCGGATCGTACGGCATGTCCACGTTGAACACGTGGGTGATGCGCGGAACGTCCAGGCCACGGGCGGCAACGTCAGTCGCCACAACGATGTCCAGACGGCCATCCTTGAGGGAATCGATCACGCGCTCACGCTGGTTCTGGGCAATATCGCCGTTCAGCGCAGCGGCTTTGTAGCCTTTGGCTTCCAGGGCGCTGGCCAGGTCCAGGGTCGCTTGCTTGGTGCGTACGAACATGATCAGGGCGTCGAAATCCTCGACTTCCAGCAGGCTCAGCACGGCCGAGGTCTTCTGGTCGGCGTGAACCAACAGGTGAGCCTGTTCGATCGCGGTGACGGTCTGGGTCTTGGTCTGGATCTTTACGTGTTGCGGATCGCGCAGGTGGCGCTCGGCAATGGCGCGGATCGACTGCGGCAGAGTGGCCGAGAACAATACAGTCTGACGGGTCGCTGGCAGGGCCTTGAAGATGACTTCCAGGTCATCCATGAAACCCAGCTTGAGCATTTCGTCGGCTTCATCGAGAACCAGGTGGTTCACGGTGGCCAGGACTTTTTCGTCACGACGCAGGTGGTCGCACAGACGGCCCGGAGTGGCGACAACAATCTGCGCGCCGTTACGGATGGCTTTCAGTTGCGGGCCCATCGGAGCGCCGCCGTAGACAGCCACAACGGTTACACCAGGCATTTGCTTGGAGTAGGTTTCAAAAGCGGTTGCTACTTGCAGCGCCAACTCACGAGTTGGCGCCAGGATCAGGGCTTGCGGTTCGCGCTTAGCAGGATCGATGCGATGCAGGATCGGCAGGGCGAACGCGGCGGTTTTACCCGTACCGGTTTGCGCCTGACCAATCATGTCGTGACCGGCCATGATGATCGGGATCGATTGCTGCTGAATAGCCGAAGGTTCTTCGTAGCCGGTCGCAATGACGGCTGCAAGAATGTTCGGATTAAGATTAAAAGCGACGAAGCCGCCGGTTTCCTGGGTCATGGGTCTGCCTCTAAGTGCATCCGCAAAGACCCATGCTCCAAAGCTGCGCGTGCCGTGTTGAGACTCAAGAGTCGCCCTGGCTGCTTTGTCGGCGGGGATTTGCGAAAACGAATGAATGAAAAAGAACGTCGTGGAAGCATCCGTTGTGCGGACATGCAACCGAAGCTGGCTTCGGGGAATTGCGCTACCTTGACGCGGCCCGGCTAAAGGCCGGCGCGCACTATACCGGAAATCGCCTGAAAAGGGAGATTTTTTATCGTAGAACACGCCTGAGGCGGCTGCACCTGTAGGAGCTGTCGAGTGCAACGAGGCTGCGATCTTGTCCCAGACAGTTGAGTCGCAAGCGAAAGATCAAGATCAAGATCAAGATCAAGATCAAAAGATCGTCCGAACGCGGCCCGAGCCTTCGGCAGCTCCTACAGGTGCAGCCCTGCGGGAGCAAGTTCCCTCGCCTCTCAGGTCGCCGGGCGGATCGCCTTGATCAGCGGCAACAGCGAATAACCCAATTGCGGCGCCAGCCCTTCAGCCCGAGCCACCAGGCCATCCATGTCCAGCGTCTGGTCCAGATCCGCTGGCACGATCAGGATGACATTGCCTTCTTTCACCGGCAGCTCCCAGTAATGCCGGTGGTACAAGCCGCGCAGCAGGGCCGCGCCCAATGGTTTGCCGTCGTCGGTGGCCCATTGGTTGATCACCAGCCAGCCGCCCGGATTGAGGCGTTTCTGGCAGTTCTCCAGAAAACCCCAGGCCAGGTGCCCGACGCCGGGGCCGACGTCGGTATAGAGGTCGACAAAGATCAGGTCCGCCGGCTCAGCGGTTTCCAGCAGCTCCAGGGCATCGCCGACGCGGATGTACAGCCGCGGATCGTCGTCCAGCCCCAGGTATTGGATAGCCAGGCGCGGCACATCGGGACGCAGTTCGATGGCTTCGACGTCTTCCAGCGGCAGGAACTTGAGGCAGGCCTGGGTCAGCGTCCCGGCGCCCAGCCCCAGGAACAGCGCGCTTTCCGGCTGCTCGTGACACAACGCGCCAATCAACATGGCGCGGGTGTAATCATATTCGAGCCAGCTCGGGTCGGCCGTGAACACGCAACTCTGTTCGATGGCGTCGCCAAACTCCAGGAAACGGTAGTCCGCCACTTCGAGAACCCGGATAACACCGAACTGGTCATGCACTTCGGCGAGCAAATGCTCGACGCGCTCCTCTGTCATCTCATCTCCTGTGGTTACGCTGACCCTGAACATAACCGGGGCAAAAGCGCGATTGTCCGCGAAGCGACGCAAACAGGTCACGCACTAATTTGCTGATAACATGGCAGCCCGAGCGTAAACCACCTAGAGATCATGATGAGCCAACCCTGGAGCCCTGACAGCTGGCGCGCCCTGCCGATCCAGCAGCAACCCCGATACCCCGACGCGGCGCATTTGCTGCAGGTCGAGCAGACCCTGGCCAGTTATCCGCCGCTGGTGTTTGCCGGTGAAGCCCGGGAGTTGCGCCGTCAGTTCGCCGAAGTCACCCAAGGCCGGGCCTTCCTGCTGCAGGGCGGCGACTGCGCCGAGAGCTTTGCCGAGTTCTCGGCGGCGAAGATCCGCGACACCTTCAAAGTGTTGCTGCAAATGGCGATCGTCATGACCTTCGCCGCCGGTTGCCCGGTGGTCAAGGTCGGCCGCATGGCCGGGCAGTTCGCCAAGCCGCGCTCGGCCAACGATGAGACGATTGGCGGTGTAACCTTGCCGGCCTATCGCGGCGACATCGTCAACGGTATCGGCTTCGACGAAAAAAGCCGCGTGCCGGACCCGGAGCGGCTGCTGCAGTCATACCACCAGTCCACCGCCACCTTGAACCTGCTACGGGCCTTCGCCCAGGGTGGATTCGCAGATCTGCATCAGGTGCACAAGTGGAACCTGGACTTCATCGCCAACTCTGCCCTGGCTGAGAAGTACAGCCACTTGGCCGACCGGATCGACGAAACCCTGGCCTTCATGCGCGCCTGTGGCATGGACAGCTCGCCGCAATTGCGCGAAACCAGTTTCTTCACCGCCCACGAAGCCCTGCTGCTCAATTACGAAGAAGCGTTCGTGCGTCGCGACAGCCTGACCAACGATTACTACGACTGCTCGGCCCACATGCTGTGGATCGGTGACCGCACCCGTCAGCTGGACGGTGCCCATGTCGAATTCCTGCGCGGGGTGAACAACCCGATCGGCGTCAAGGTCGGCCCGAGCATGAACCCCGACGACTTGATCCGCCTGATCGACGTGCTCAATCCGGACAATGATCCGGGGCGACTGAACCTGATCGCGCGAATGGGCGCGAACAAGGTCGGCGATCACCTGCCACAGCTGTTACGCGCCGTGCAGCGAGAAGGCAAGCAGGTGCTGTGGAGTTCAGACCCGATGCACGGCAACACCATCAAGGCCAGCAGCGGTTACAAGACCCGGGACTTCGCGCAAATCCTCGGTGAGGTGAAGCAGTTCTTCCAGGTTCACGAAGCTGAAGGCACGTATGCCGGCGGCATTCACATCGAAATGACCGGGCAGAACGTCACCGAATGCATTGGCGGTGCGCGGCCGATCACCGAGGACGGGCTGTCGGACCGTTACCACACGCATTGCGATCCGCGGATGAATGCCGATCAGTCGCTGGAACTGGCGTTTCTGATTGCTGAGACGTTGAAGCAGGTGAGGCGGTGAGTCAGTAAGTCCTCGTCGCTTGTTGGATTGCTATCGCGAGCAGGCTCGCTCCCACATTGACCGCGCCCTTCACAAAAACGGCGTACATCAAAGGTCAACTGTGGGAGCGAGCCTGCTCGCGATGGGGCCAGTTCAGTCACCACCCACCTCAGCCAACGCCCCCGCCAACCGAACCCCGCCCGCCCGAGCGCAATTGAGCTGGACCCGCGCCAACCCCAGCCAGTCGGCCAGGCGTCGCAGATTCACCGCCAATGCCTGCAGCCCCTCCTCGTCCAGCCCCGGCTCTTCTTCGTGCACGGCATGCACCGCTAATCGACCCAAAGCCCGCTCCGCCCGCAGGTCGACCCGCGCCGCAATGCGTTCGTGGTGCAGGAACGGCAACACGTAATAGCCATACACCCGCTTGTGAGCCGGGGTATAAATCTCCAGCCGATAACGAAAGTCGAACAGCCGCTCGGTACGGCTGCGCTCCCAGACCAGCGAATCGAACGGCGACAACAGCGCGCTGACCGCCACCTTGCGGGGGATTTTCACGCTGGGTCGGCACCAGGCCGGTTGCTTCCAGCCTTGCACCTGACAGCGCACCAGCTCACCGGCCTCCTCCAACTCGGCCAGGCGCTCGCGGCCATCGGCCGGATCGAGACGAAAATAGTCGCGCAAGTCTTTCTCCGTGCCCACGCCCAAGGCCTCGGCGGCATGCAGCAACAAGGCACGCTGAGCCTGGGGCTCGTCCGGCAGGGGTTGTTGCAGGATCGAGGACGGGAGCACGCGTTCCGGCAAGTCGTAAAGCCGCTCGAAACCCCGCCGCCCCGCCACCGTCACTTCACCCGCCGCGAACAGCCATTCCAGCGCATGCTTCTCGGCGCTCCAGTCCCACCAGGGTCCGGCCTTTTCCTGACGCGTGGACAAACTACCCGCACCCACAGCGCCTTGCTCACGGACCGAAGCCAAGACGCGACGAATGACATCCTGACGCTCCTGACCAAACTGTGCCAACTGTCGATAGATGCCCTCACCGCGGGCAGCACGATCCATGCGCCAGCGCATCAGCGGATACATCGCCAGCGGCAGTAGCGAGGCTTCGTGTCCCCAGTATTCGAACAGCGTACGACGACGGCCCTGGCTCCAGGCTGCCTGATCGAGCAAGTCGGGGGTGTAGTGACCGAGACGGGAAAACAGCGGAAGGTAGTGCGAACGCACCAATGCATTGACTGAATCAATCTGCAGGACGCCGAGGCGTTCAATCAGGCGGTTAAGGCGCGCCGGTTGCACCGAAGCTGCCGTTGACCGCCCGTCGAATCCTTGGGCGGCCAACGCCAGACGCCGGGCCTGTTTGAGGGTAAAGGACAGAGTCGCGGGCATGAAGATCTCCTTGTCTGCTCGCAACCTACCTCACCATTAAGCGGTTTGTGTAGGGAAGGATGGCTCATTTGTGCATCGGGTCATCCCAGAATGGCCGAACCACTTCTTTTTCGACGTCGGCACGGCTGACGCCGATGTCCTTGAGCGCCTCATCGCTCATTCCGGCAAGCAGTTCACGTTCGTGGTGCAATTCGTACCAGCGGCTAAACTTGTGCAGCAGAGCGCTGATGGAAAAGCCGTGGGACGAGAGTTTTTCTATCAGTAGATAACCTTTTTGACCTTTCATCGTGATGTCCTCCGTTGGGGATGGCTCAAGTCTCGCGCCAACGCTAAGATCAATCCAACGAATGTTTCTTATGCAATACATCTCGGAGATTGATCAATTGTCGAGTTACCCGAGCATCGATACGGAAGTGCTGCGAACCTTTGTCGCGATCGCTGACCAGGGTGGTTTCACCCGTGCCGGTGAGCTGGTCAATCGCACCCAGTCCGCCGTCAGCATGCAGATGAAGCGGCTGGAAGAAGATGTCTTGCAGCGACGGCTGTTCGAGCGTGACGGGCGCCAGGTCAAGCTGACCGCCGAAGGCCAGGTGTTGCTGGGCTACGCCCGGCGGATCCTCAAGCTGCACAGCGAAGTGTTCAACACCCTGCGTGAACCGCACATGGTCGGCACGGTGCGCATCGGCACCCCGGACGATTACGTGATGCGCTTTTTGCCAGGGATCCTGCAGCGCTTCGCCCAGTTCTACCCCTTGATCGAAATTGAAGTGCACTGCGAGTCATCCAAACAGTTGCTGCTGCGCCAGGATCTGGACCTGTCCATCGTCACCCGCAAACCGGGGGACGAAATCGGCCAGTTATTGCGCAAGGAGCGCTTTGTCTGGGCCGAAGCGGCGTGCTTCAACGTCCATGAACAAACACCGTTGCCGCTGGCGATGTTCAATAGTGATTGCTTCTGTCGGCAATGGGCCTGCAATGCGCTGGATGCCATGGGCCGCGATTATCGCGTGGCGTACAACAGCTCCAGCCTGTCGGCGCTCATGGCGGTGGTCGGCGCGGGCCTGGCGATCACCGCGCAGCTGGAAAGCCTACTGACACCCGACATGCGCGTGCTGGGCGAGGCGGAAAACCTGCCGGAGTTGCCCGAGGCCAGCATCATGCTGATCCGCAACCTGCATAATCCGTCGCCGATCACCGAGTGCCTGGCCGAGCACATCGTCGAAGGGTTCAAACTTTAAAGGCGAGCAAGATCGCGCACAGCACCAGGAAGCCGCAGAACAGCCCGCGCAGCAGCCGCTCCGGCATGGCGTGGGCAACCTTTACCCCCCAACTGATACTGAGCAGGCCCCCGGCGGCCAGCGGCAGGCCGATCCACCAGTCCACTTGATGATGCACCGCATACGTGGCAAGGGTCACGCCGGTACTGGGCAAGGCCAACGAGAGAGACAATCCCTGGGCGACCACCTGACTGGTGCCAAACAGGCTGGTCAGGAACGGCGTTGCGACGACCGCCCCGCCGACACCGAACAATCCGCCCATGGTCCCCGACGCCGCCCCCAGCACGGCGAGCCACGGCCAGCCATAACGCATCTGCGCCGAAGCCGGCGCGCTGGCGGCGAACATGCGGATCAAGTTGTAGGCCGCCAGGACGATCAGGAAGGCCACGAAGCCGATTCGCATGCTTTGCGCGTCGATGCCCACGGCCCAGATCGAGCCAAGCCAGGCAAAGCAAAAACCCATGGAGGCCAGTGGCAGTACATGACGCATTTCAATGCGATTGCGCTGGTGGTAGCGCCACAAGGCGAGCATCACGTTTGGCACGACCATCACCAGGGCCGTGCCCTGGGCGATCTGCTGATCGAGGCCGAACAACAGGCCCAGCACCGGAATGGCGATCAACCCGCCACCAATCCCGAACAATCCCCCCAAAGTGCCCAATGCGGCACCGAACGCCAGATACATCACACCTTCGATCACAGCCGATTCCCCCTTGATCAGGGCGCTTATCCTACGCAGTCGGCGCTCGCGGGGGAACGCAACATCTGATCAGAACGTCAGAATTATCTGGCGCATTAAAGGTTCGCCCGCTAGATTCGTAGCCATCATTGATTGAAGGTTCTGCCATGAGCACCCAGCGCGTTACCCCCGAACCCTGCGAAGCCCTGTTGCTCGACAATCAGGTGTGCTTTGCCCTGCACTCCACGTCGCTGCTGATGACCAAAGTCTACAAGCCGCTGCTGCAAGCCCTGGGCCTGACTTATCCGCAGTACCTGGCGATGATGGTGCTGTGGGAAAAGGATGGTCTGACTGTCGGTGAAATCAGCAATCGCTTGCTCACCGATCCGGGCTCACTGACCCCGTTGCTCAAGCGCCTGGAGGCCGAGGGTTTGCTGAGCCGCACCCGTAGTCGCGAAGATGAACGCGTGGTCATCGTCGAGCTCACCGAACAGGGACGCGCCCTGCAGGAAAAAGCCCTCGACATTCCCCAGTGCATTCTCGGCGCCAGTGGCCAGACCCTGGAGCAATTGAAGAAGCTGCAACTTGACCTGCAAGCGTTGCGCAGCAACCTGCAAGACAGCCTCTGAAACGCAGCCTCTCCAGCAGCAGCGTCAACTGCCCCACCGCTATCGCGAGCAGGCTCGCTTGTATGGTAGGACTTGAAGGGAGGAGGAGGGACAAGGCTCGATTCTGACTGTTAGGCGCAGTACAGACCGTGGGAGATTTCGCCCCTCCTCCTTTCACCCAAGCGCCGATAAAGAATGCATCTGGCCTAAACCGACGATAGGAACAAGCCTGCGCCTCTGGGTGAACCCTTCAAGTGTTCAAACCTTAGCCCGGAGAATTTTCAATGGCAATGCCGGTTTCTGTCACAAAGCCGATTGTGGGCGTGGATGTCGCCAAGAACGAGTTGGTGATCTATCACGCCGAACTTGATGTACTGGA
>NZ_FODL01000035.1:0-1386 GCF_900110355.1 Pseudomonas sp. NFACC39-1
TGGGTGACGAAGTGGTTGATGCCATGCTTCCAAGAAAAGCTTCTAAGCTTCAGGTAACCAGGAACCGTACCCCAAACCGACACAGGTGGTTGGGTAGAGAATACCAAGGCGCTTGAGAGAACTCGGGTGAAGGAACTAGGCAAAATGGCACCGTAACTTCGGGAGAAGGTGCGCCGGTGAGGGTGAAGCACTTGCTGCGTAAGCCCACGCCGGTCGAAGATACCAGGCCGCTGCGACTGTTTATTAAAAACACAGCACTCTGCAAACACGAAAGTGGACGTATAGGGTGTGACGCCTGCCCGGTGCCGGAAGGTTAATTGATGGGGTTAGCTAACGCGAAGCTCTTGATCGAAGCCCCGGTAAACGGCGGCCGTAACTATAACGGTCCTAAGGTAGCGAAATTCCTTGTCGGGTAAGTTCCGACCTGCACGAATGGCGTAACGATGGCGGCGCTGTCTCCACCCGAGACTCAGTGAAATTGAAATCGCTGTGAAGATGCAGTGTATCCGCGGCTAGACGGAAAGACCCCGTGAACCTTTACTATAGCTTTGCACTGGACTTTGAATTTGCTTGTGTAGGATAGGTGGGAGGCTTTGAAGCGTGGACGCCAGTTCGCGTGGAGCCATCCTTGAAATACCACCCTGGCAACTTTGAGGTTCTAACTCAGGTCCGTTATCCGGATCGAGGACAGTGTATGGTGGGTAGTTTGACTGGGGCGGTCTCCTCCTAAAGAGTAACGGAGGAGTACGAAGGTGCGCTCAGACCGGTCGGAAATCGGTCGTAGAGTATAAAGGCAAAAGCGCGCTTGACTGCGAGACAGACACGTCGAGCAGGTACGAAAGTAGGTCTTAGTGATCCGGTGGTTCTGTATGGAAGGGCCATCGCTCAACGGATAAAAGGTACTCCGGGGATAACAGGCTGATACCGCCCAAGAGTTCATATCGACGGCGGTGTTTGGCACCTCGATGTCGGCTCATCACATCCTGGGGCTGAAGCCGGTCCCAAGGGTATGGCTGTTCGCCATTTAAAGTGGTACGCGAGCTGGGTTTAGAACGTCGTGAGACAGTTCGGTCCCTATCTGCCGTGGACGTTTGAGATTTGAGAGGGGCTGCTCCTAGTACGAGAGGACCGGAGTGGACGAACCTCTGGTGTTCCGGTTGTCACGCCAGTGGCATTGCCGGGTAGCTATGTTCGGAAAAGATAACCGCTGAAAGCATCTAAGCGGGAAACTTGCCTCAAGATGAGATCTCACTGGGACCTTGAGTCCCCTGAAGGGCCGTCGAAGACTACGACGTTGATAGGTGGGGTGTGTAAGCGCTGTGAGGCGTTGAGCTAACCCATACTAATTGCCCGTGAGGCTTGACCATATAACACCCAAGCAATTTG
>NZ_FODL01000014.1:0-102070 GCF_900110355.1 Pseudomonas sp. NFACC39-1
TCACCGTGACCCTGAGCAACGGCGCTGTAATCAACATCGCTGCCGGGCAAACCACCGGCACTGTGACCGTCGATGCGCCAAAAGACGACGTCTATAAAGACGCCGGCAAGGTTGAAGTCAGCATCGACAACGCCACCGGCGGCAACTTCGAAAACCTGGTGCCGAGCACCACGCCAGCAGTGACCGATGTCACCGACACCGTCGATAACACCATCGTCAGCATCACCGGCAGCACCTCGGTCACCGAAGGTCAGGCCGCCACGTACACCGTCAGCCTGACGAACCCGGCGCAAACCGAAGTGACGCTCAAGATCGTCTACAGCGGCACTGCCGCCGACGGTACGGACTTCACCGGCGTTTACACCGTGAAGATTCCGGCCAATGCCACCAGCGCCACTTTCAACGTGGCGACGCTGGACGACAAGATCACCGAAGGTACCGAAAACTTCGTGGTCAAGATCGACTCGGCCACTGGCGGCAACTTCGAAAACCTGGCCGTCAGCGGCACCAACGGCAGCGTCAGCACCTCGATCATCGACAACGACGCACCGCCGGTACTGGACCTGGATGCCAACAACTCCAGCGGCAAGACTGGAGCCGATTACCAGGTGACCTTCACCGAAGGCACCACCGGCCCGGGCGTGTCCATCGGCGACACCGACCTGAAAATCACCGACCCGGACAGCACAATGTTGACCGGCGCCACCATCGTGCTGACCAACCGTCAGCCCGGTGACGCGCTGAACCTGGGTAACAGCGTCAACGGCATCAGCATCAACGCCAACAGCACCAACGGCACGGTCACCCTGACCCTGTCGGGCAATGCGACGCTGGCCGACTACATGCAGCAAATCAAGAACATCAGCTTCACCAACAGCAGCGACGACCCAAGCACCGTGCCGCGCATCATCACCGTGACGGTGACCGACGGTACGAGCTACTCCAACACCGCCACCACCACCGTGAACGTGGTTGGGGTCAACGATGCGCCGGTCGCAACTGGCGGCGCGGTAACCGGTACCGAAGACACCTCGCTGATTCTTGGCTGGTCGACCTTTGGTGTCAGCGATGTGGACAGCTCCGCATCCAGCCTTGGGATAAAAATCACCGGACTGCCTGCTGACGGCAAGTTGCAGTATCTGGACGGTGCGACTTGGAAGGACGTGGCCAACAACCAGACCTTCACCAAGACCGACATCGACGCCGGCAAGCTGCGCTTCACACCGGATACCAATGAATCCGGTGCCAACGGCAACGCGAACGGCGTGGGCGACCAGAAATCCGATTACGCACAGATCAAGTTCCAGCCCACCGACGGTCAAGCACTGGGCACCACCGGCACCGTGAAGATCGACATCACGCCGGTCGCCGATGCACCGACCCTCAACGTGGCCGGCAACGCGGTGACCTCCACTGGCCTGGTCAAGGAAGTCTGGACCGGTCTGTCGGGCCTGGGCACCGATGGCAGCGGCGCACCGTCTGGCACGCTCAAGTCAGTGATCGATGCGGCGGGAACGCCCAATAGCAGCACCACCGTGAACAACGTGCAGTCCGACAGCAACGTGAACCCGGGCACCGCGTCGAAAACCTCGGGCCTGATTTTCCTCGAAGCTGGCAAGACCTACACCTTCAGCGGCACCGGCGATGACAGCCTGTTGGTGACCATCGGTGGCAAGGATGTCGCGGGCATCACCTGGGGAGCGGGCGGCAAGCTCAACGGCTCGTTCACCCCGACCACCAGCGGCTACTACACCCTGGACATCTACCACCACAACCAGACCGGCCCGGGCAGCTATGACGTGAACCTGTCGGTCAACGGCAGCACCCCGACCGACCTGAGCAGTGCCGGCGTGCCGCTGTACACCGGCGTGGCTGATCTGGTGAATGCGGGCGTAACCGTTTCCGATCTGCACGGCACCAATGGCGAAGGCTACTACGACGGCTTCAAGCTCAACGAAAGCGCCGAGGGCGGCAGTGTGAACCTGTCGAAGATCACCACAGCGCTCACCGATACCGACGGTTCCGAAAGCCTGAGCGTGAAAATCGGCGGGATCCCGGAAGGCAGCGTGCTGAGCGACGGTGCCGGCCACACCGCGACCGTGGGCAGCAATGGCGAAGCCTCGGTCACCGGCTGGAACCTGGGCAGCCTGACCCTGACGCCACCGACCTACTACAACGGCCAGTTCAACCTGACCGTAACCTCGACGTCCACCGAGGCCCTCGGCGGGTCGGCAACCACCACGGCGCAGATTCCGGTCACGGTTTATCCGGCGGTCTACAACTCCGCCACGGCCACCTCCGGCAGTGACAACGTCACCGGCACCGACGGCAACGACATTGTGGTCGCCGACATCGGCGGGCTGACCGTCGTGCCAGGCGTCAACTACAACATCGCCTTCATGGTCGACAGCTCCGGCAGCATGAGCGCATCGTCCGTCACAGCCGCCAAGGACTCGTTGACGTCAGTGTTCAACACCCTCAAGCAGAGCATGGGCGGCAACTCCGGGACGGTGAACATCTTCCTGGCAGACTTCGACAGCCAGGTGAATAAAACCGTATCGGTCAACCTCAATGATCCGAACGCACTCGTACTGCTCAAAAGCGTGCTGGATTCGATGGTGTCCGGCGGCGGTACCAACTACGAGGATGTGTTCAAGACCACGGCCAACTGGTTCAAGAGCAGCGAAGCCCTGAGCAACACCGGCGCGACGAACCTGACGTACTTCATCACCGACGGCCAGCCGACCTACTACCAGTCCGGCGAGCAAACGAACCCGACCTTGTATGGCGACGTGAAGCTCGACAGCCTGATCACGACAGCCAACTACAAGCTGGGCCAGACGTTCAGCGCCGACCTGGACAGCACGCATCGCATCCAGGTAAACGCGTCCGGCGATGTCACGCTGCTGACCTGGAAAAAATCCTGGGGCGGTTATTGGAACAGTGAAGAGTTGGGCACCCTGCGCGCCCAGGGCGACGGCACGTATGAACTGTCGTATCGCGACGGTACGGGCAGCAGCACCAGCTCGACCACCACCAGCAACTCCCTGAGCGCTTTCGCACTGTTGAGCTCGGTGTCGGGCGTGGAAGCCATCGGCCTGAACAAAGGCGTGACGCTGGACGACCTGAAGGACTACGACTCCGACAAGACGCCGCAGACCAACATCGATCCCAAGAACCTGGCCGACTCCATCATCGGGCACACCGAAGCGACCCTGCCGGGCGCTGACACAGTCAATGGGGCAGACGGCAACGACATCCTGTTCGGCGACCTGGTGAGCTTCAATGGCATCGCCGGCGAAGGCTACCAGTCCATTCAGGCCTTCGTAGCCCAGCAGAACGGTGTGGAAGTCAGCAAAGTCACCACCAGCAACGTGCACCAATACATCACCGAGCACTACAGCGCTTTCGATGTGTCCGGTGCCAACGACGGTAATGACACACTGCTGGGCGGTGCCGGCAATGACATCATCTTCGGCCAGGGCGGCAACGACCTGCTCGACGGTGGCAAGGGCAATGACATCCTGCTCGGCGGCAAAGGCAACGACACGCTGATCGGCGGCCAGGGCAATGACACCCTGATCGGCGGCCTGGGTGGCGATACCTTTGTCTGGAAGTCCGGCGACACCGGCACCGACGTGATCAAGGACTTCAAGGCCGGCGAAGGTGACCGGATCGACCTGCGGGATCTGTTGCAGGGCGAGACCGGCAGCACCATCGACAATTTCCTGAAGATCAGCACGGTCGATGGCGTGTCGTCCCTGCAGGTCAGCACCTCCGGCAAGTTCAACGCGGGCGACGCCGCAGCGGCTACCCCGGACGTGACGATCAAGCTCGAAGGCAACAACTGGTCGAACATGAACCTGAACTCGTTGATCGCCGGCAGTGACCCGACCATCAAGGTCGATCACAACAACAGCTGAACCTGACACAAAACCGTGACGAGGGAGCTTGCTCCCGCTGGTTGCGCAGCAGCCCCTAAACAGGGGCTGCTTCGCGCGGGTGCGCCAGCCCGGCCCAGCGGGAGCAAGCTCCCTCGCCACGGGAATTGTGTTCATACTCCCCCGCAGTTGGCCTATGCTGCCCAGCATGACGCCGCTTCATACATGAGGGATGCCCGATGTTTTATGTGCAACGCGATGCACAAGGCCTGCTGGTGCGCGTGGAAGCCACCGCTTATGCGGAGGCCACCGAAACCCTGCCGGCCGACAGCCACGAGATCCAGGACTGGTTCGCCAATCAAGCGGTAGAAAACAGCCTCAAGCAGCTCAAGCAGAGCGACCTGGAAATGATCCGGGTACTGGACGACTTGATCCAGGTGCTGACCAGCAAAGGCGTCATCCGCGTCACCGACCTGCCGCCCGCGGCCCAGGCCAAGCTGATGGACCGCAACCAGGCCCGGGAAGCCTTGGGCGGGTTGAGCCGGTTGATCGATGATGATGAGAAAGGGTTGATCTAAGCCTGGTTCATCGGTGCCGGGGCTGCCCTCATCGCGAGCAGGCTCGCTCCCACAGGGGGATGGGGTAAGTCGCAGATATTGCCGTCACGCAGTTCTTATGTGGGAGCGGGCTTGCTCGCGAAAGCGGTGGGTCAGTTTGCGATGATGTTGGATGTGCCGACGCCTTCGCGAGCAAGCCCGCTCCCACAATTGGGTTTGTGTCAGGGCGCGATTTTCCATTCGCCAACAGATCTATTGTGGGAGCGAGCCTGCTCGCGATGGCCCTCTTCAACTCGCCACAGGCCTGTCAGCCCGACGCTTGAACCTCAAGCCGATCCATCGCCCGCTCCACCAACAAATGCACCCCGTCGGCCATGCGGCTGATGGCCAGGGCTACGCAGCGGCGTGAGTCATCGACATCGTCGGCCAGGTCGGCGGCGATGGTGCTGATGGACAGCAGGTCTTCGGAGGCGTTGGCCAGCAGGGTTTCGGTGTCGATGTGGGGGGAGACGATGAAGAGTTGGTTTTTGTCGGGTTCGGGCGGTGAGGAAGGCTGGGGTTTGAGGTAGTAATCGAGGGCGCGGGTGGCGGCGTCTTCGAGCTTTTTTTCTTCGAGAGTTTCGACGCGGGATTTATGGCCGCTTTGCGGCGGATTCGGTGTTGCTTTGAACATAATGATTTCCCTGGAGGTGGAGCCGACACCCTTCGATTGCACTTCGAAAAGGTGGCAGCTGTACGTAGGTGTGCAAGACCGGTCCAGGAACCCGGCAGACTCGAAAGTCTCCCACGCGCAGCCGCCATAACAATCGGCGAGCATAGAAAAATGCTCGGCGAATAGCCATAACGAATGCGTTCCTAGATCGGACTTGCACGTCCGTGTCACCGTTTTTGCGATGACGGGCTAAGGTTAGCGGCGCTCGAAATCGCTGCCTAGTTCATGAACAACGCTGCGTATTGAAGGAAATGTCCGAGGGTTTGGCGGGGGAAAAGATCAAAAGATCGCAGCCTTCGGCAGCTCCTACAGAAGTGGGTGTAGGAGCTGCCGAAGGCTGCGATCTTTTGATCTTTCGCTTGAGATTTCATGCCCCGCGCATGGATCAAGCCTTGTTCGGCGACAACTCCGCCATCCCCTTGAGCAACTCAATCGGCAGCGGAAAAACGATGGTGGAGGTCTTGTCCCCGGCAATGGAGCCCAGCGTCTGCATGTAGCGCAGTTGCATGGCGCCAGGCTGGCGACCGAGCATTTCGGCGGCTTGCATGAGTTTTTCCGAGGCTTGCAACTCGCCTTCAGCGTGGATCACCTTGGCCCGCCGCTCCCGCTCGGCTTCGGCTTGCCGGGCGATGGCGCGGATCATCGATTCATTGAGGTCCACGTGCTTGATCTCCACGTTTGCCACTTTGATACCCCAGGCGTCGGTCTGGGCGTCCAGCACTTGCTGGATGTCGCTGTTCAATTGCTCGCGCTCGGCCAGTAATTGGTCCAGGTCATGTTTGCCGAGGACGGCACGCAACGTGGTCTGGGCCAGTTGGCTGGTCGCCATGAGGAAGTTTTCGACCTGGATGATCGCCTTCTGTGGATCGAGAACGCGAAAGTACAACACCGCGTTGACCTTCACCGAGACGTTGTCGCGGGTGATCACGTCCTGCGCGGGTACATCAAGGACAATCGTGCGCAAGTCGACGCGGATCATCTGCTGCACCACAGGGATCAACAGGATCAGCCCCGGCCCCTTGACCTGCCAGAACCGGCCGAGCTGGAAAACCACCCCGCGTTCGTATTCGCGCAGGATCCGGAATGTTGAAGCCGCCAGCGCTATCAACAGCAACAACAGCATCGTAAAACCGATTTGCATACCCATCTCAGGCTCCTTGTGAATCAGCGGCGGCCACTTCCAGTAGCAAACCCTTGCGTGCAATGACCCGCACGGCCTGGCCAGGCCGCAGCGGCATTGCGCTTGTCACCTGCCAGCGTTCGCCCTCCAGCTGGACCCAGCCCTGATGATTGCTACCAGCCTGCAATGCGGTTACCGCCGTGACGCTGCCCAGTATCGTGGCATCGCCGCTGACGGGTTGGCGCGGTCGGGTTTTCAATGCGCGGACCAACAGGACCGCGAGCAGCAAAGCACTGACCAGGCTTAAGCCGATCATCAGCGGAACAGGCACATCGGCGTCGGTCAGGATGATTGCGCCGATGACACACAAGATAATGCCGCCCAGCCCGACAACACCGTAATTGGGCAAGACCGCTTCGGCGATCAGCAAGGCCACGCCGAAGGCAATCAGCCAAAAACCCAACGGATTGGCGGCCAGCAGCGCGAAACCATCGGCTGCGAACGCCGGCCCGCTGATGGCCAGCAATGCGGCCATCAAGCAGCGAATGTTCACTGGACCTCCACAACGCATTCGTCGAGACGTTACCCAGAGTCTAGTCGAGTCAACGGTTGACTGAATTTTGATCAGTCCGACGGTCACCAAGAGGCTAGACTGCGGAGAATAACCCAGCCATCCGACCTATGCTCAGGAGTCCCGCATGGAATCCCCGATCCACAGCCTGCCCGCGCTGTTCAAACAATTGGGCCTGTCTGATGACCCCATTGATATCGACAAATTCATCACGACCCATTCACCGCTCAAGCCTGAACTGCACTTGGCTGACGCGTTTTTCTGGAGCACAAGCCAGCAGCAGTTACTGCGTGAAGAAATCCTCGAGGACGCAGACTGGGCGGAAGTGGTGGACCAGTTGAATGTGTTGCTGCGCAAGGGGCGCGACGAGTGAGTGTGGGAGCGGGCTTGCTCGCGAATGCGTCGTATCAGCCAGCATCACCGACAACTGGCCCAGCGCTTTCGCGAGCAAGCCCGCTCCCACAGAGGAAGATTGTTATTCTTTACTGGTATTAATACATATCTTCTTATTCCTTAATTAATATGGCTCGCCTCCCTATACTCGTCTGCAACAGACACGCAGGAGAGCCACCATGCGCAACGAATCGATTCGCTACCTGATGGTGCCGGGCTGGCAAGGATCGCCGCAAAACCACTGGCAAACCCATTGGCAGAACAGCCTGCCCAATAGCGCCCGGGTGGAACAGGCTGACTGGTTGACCCCCCGCCGTGAAGACTGGGTTGCGGCGCTGGCCCAAGCCATTGCCGCCGACAACAGGCCGGTGATCCTCATTGCCCATAGCCTGGGTTGCATCACGGTGGCTCATTGGGCGGCCACCGCGCCTCTGCAACTGCTGCGACGGGTGCGCGGGGCATTGCTGGTGGCGCCCGCGGATGTCGAGCGCCCGACCTGCGCGCCGGCGCTGCGCAACTTCGCGCCGATTCCCCGCGAACTGTTGCCGTTCCCAAGCCAAGTGGTCAGTTCCGATAACGACGAGGCGGTGAGTGCGTCGCGGGCTCTGGAGCTGGCGCATCACTGGGGAGCCGAGGCCGGGATCCTGGCCGGGGCCGGGCATATCAATGTGAGGTCCGGCCACCAACGTTGGGAGCAGGGCTTCGCCTATCTCTATCGTCTGCAAAACCGCATGGAGCACCACGCCCTGCGTCGCGCCTGAATCACCCTTTGTCAGTGCCCTCGCGTCTTGCCGGCGGTGCAGGGCGGGAGTCCTGTCATGAGTTCACATGAACATTTTGGCCAGCCGTTGCTGACCTTTCCCGATGCGGAAAAAAGCCCCTTGAGCATCCGCGCCAAGGCGCTGGTGTTTGTTGATTCACGTTCGCGGCAGTTGCGCCAGGAACTGGAAGCATTGGCACCGCGCTCGGTCTCGGTGCTGATTCGCGGTGAAACCGGCACCGGCAAGGAACTGCTGGCCCGCCACATCCATCGCGAGAGCAATCGCGGTGGCTTGTTCGTGTCGGTCAATTGCGGCGCCATCAGCCCGACCTATGCCGATGCCGAATTGTTCGGTTATGCCGCCGGCAGCCACAGTGGTTCAGCCAGCAGCCGGGCCGGGTGGTTCGGCTCGGCCAATGGCGGCACGCTGTATCTGGATGAGATTGGCGACCTGCCGCTGGCGATCCAGATTAAATTGCTGGCCGCCCTGGAGAACCACGAAGTCATCCGCGTCGGCGCCCACCAGCCCAGCCCCGTGGATGTGCGATTGGTGGCGGCCACCAGCATCGATCTCGCGCAGGCGGTGGCCGCCGGGAAATTTCATGATCGGTTGTATCACTACCTGGGTGAGGGCCGGCTCGAGTTGCCGCCCTTGCGCGAAAGGGTGGGCGATATCCTGTCCCTGGCCGAATACTTCCTGGGCATCTACAGCCAGCGCCTTGGCCTGGCCGTGCCGCTGATCAGCGAAGCGGCACAGCGTGCACTTGAACAGCACAGTTGGCCTGGCAATACCCGAGAGTTGGAAAACGTCATTCATTTTGCCTTGTTAGTGAGCGTAGGCGATTACATCTTGCCGGAACATCTTAATTGGCCGGATTTAACGGGATCTTCGACAACAACTGGATAAATGATTCTAAAAATTTATCGAGCGTGAGTGGTTGGATTTTATTATGTGAGTATTAAGTGGTGCGGTGTCGGCAATGTTTTTGTTTGTGCGAATTTTTTAGTGGGAAGTGCAAATAATTTGTCTGGTTTTTGAACTTGATTGTCGGTGCGCTGAAGTTGTTAATTGAATGGCGAAAGCAACAGGGTCAGCCGAATGGGCGCTGGCCATGAATCAATTAATTAGCGTGTCGAGGATCTAAATGGAATACGAAATTAATACCCCTGTCGCGATGCAACAGACGGGATGGAACGACTTGAAGAATTTCGGGGTTTTTTCCGTGACGGGGGGTAATCAGTTATACAGCAACGGTAATCAACAATTGATGGTGAGGGTATTTGTCCAAGCAAAGAGCTGGCTGGGGAGCAGCCTTCCCCTGACCCAGTCTGAAATCGATTCCATTGTCCTGATTGATGGACATACCGGAGCGGAACTCATCAAGGACAGGAATCGCGGTGATGTAGGCGTATGGAAATATACCGAGCGGCAGGATACCCGTTTTCGCCAGCTTCCTCCCAATCTGCCTGCCCGGGGCACAGTGCCGCCGGGGGAGTTCGTCTACACCAAGGATTTTTACGTCACGTCCAGCTCCGATAAACCGATCGAGCTGCAGTTACGCATCACACGGGCAGACGGCGAAACGTTTCGATCCAGGCAACAGGATGAGTTTGGCGCACTCACGTTAGTGTCTCTTCAACCGGCAATCTATCGGTCTGAGCAATATTCGCTTAGTCGCACTTCGGCTCCCTATTCCAGCACAAGAGGTGATATCGAGAAAGTCGAACTTTTCATGCTGGATCTGGTAGTTGATCAGCAGCGAATGGGGTTCGTAGCAGATTTCAATATGGGCGCTCATCCAAGGATCGGAAGTTCGGACAGACGTTATTCGGGTTATTACCTTGTTGGCTACGGGAACGGTCAACACATGCGAACAGGCAGTCCAGTGCCTTGGGAGCGGCCGGATGTCCTGGGAAGGCATCGCAGCGAAAACGGGCGTGTTGCATGGGTTCTGGCCTACGGGAAACTCGGGTCGGTCTGGGTGAGAGACCCTGTGCCGGGCACTGCGCTGGAACTGGTCGATATGTATGGAAATCTTCATGAACTGCGCGTGGAGCTGACTGACGATCCGCTGACGGTTCGTGTGACCAGAATATAAAAACAATTCGTTCAAGGAAGAACCGATGAATACCTCTTCACCCCTCCAAGGTCAGTTGACTTCGGCGGCCTTCAAGTTCGACAGTTTTGTTCGTTCGGGCGTGGATCCTCGTACAGGTAGCTGCAGTTGCAGCGTGGCGCTGGACGTGGCGCCGGATGATGCCGCCGTCGGCTCGAAAGTATCAGCGACCCTGGCATACGATTGCTTCAATGATCAGGACCTGGGTTTTGGCGCCGGTTGGTCGTTGCGCACCAGCCGCTATGACCAGAGTAGACGAAAGTTGACACTGACGAACGGCGAAACCTATCAGCTTTTTACCGATGGGGATCAGACTGCTTTCCAGGACAAGAAACTCGATAACTTGCGCGTCACGGTGCAAGGCAATGAACTTTTCATCGAGTACATCGATGGCAGAATCGACGTGCTGTCGCGCCCCGGTGCGACATCCCACGAATGGCTGCTTGCGCGGGAGTACAGCCCCGAGGGCAAGGAAACGCTTTATGAGTACCGTCCCGTCGCGGGCCGCCTGCAACTGGTGGCGGTTTACCGGCAGCATCGCCGCATCCTGCAAGTCGACTACGCCCGGCCCAGGTCGACGCCAACGACCATCACCGTATGGCCGGACGTCCCTTCAAGGAAACTCCAGTACCTGTTTGTCTTGCGTAACGGAACGCTCCAACACATCAGGCTGATTACGGCCGAAAAGCTTCCGTTGACCTGGACCTTCGATTACGTGCGTATCAATGGTTTTCTGGTGATGACCGAACTCCGCCAGCCAAGCGGGGCCCTGCAGACACTCCGGTACAAGGCTGAGGGGCATAGGCTCCCCGCCGGGGCACCGGTGCCTTACCTGCCTGTTGTGTCTCAATCCATCATGGCGCCTGGCGGGGGCCAACCAGCGATCATTACCCGGTATGAATATTCCGTCGGCAACTTTCTAGGGCATGGTGCGGGGGTACGCTGGTCTGCCGAGCGTGATGTGCTGTATGACGTCAGTGGCAACTACCAATACTCCTGCACTCAGATTCAAATGGTCGCGGGTACAAACGGTCCGCGTGAGTCTTCCCGAGTCATACGCACCTACAATCGCTTCCACTCGATGATTTCCCAGAGGACGATCAGTGGCAGCAAGATGCAGTTGCGGGAAATCGAATACTACGATGTGCCCAATCGGGCTTTCAGGGATCAGCCTCCGCAGTTCCAGATGCAGCGTGTCGTGCGCGACAGCTTCTTCGATACTCGCGCAACTCGCGTAAAAAGTCGGGTCGAGACCACCCATACCTCTTATGACGAACATGGCAATCTCCTGGAAAAAACCAGCCCGGGTGGTGTACGGGAAGTCTATGAGTATTTTCCGGCACAAGGGAACGCGGATTGCCCCGCCAGCCCCATAGGCGTGCCTTGTTTTCTGAAGCAGAAGTCGATTATCGCCTCGGCCGAGTTCGCCGCCGCGCCGACCACCGTGGTTCGCTACACCTACAGCGAATTGCCTTCGCTGCTCGCGGGCCAGCGCTGTGTCCGGCTCGCCAGCGAGACACTCTGCGAGGAGGGGGTCGCCGAGCCCCGTGTGACGTGTCGATTGAAGTACGTGAACAACGTCAAGAACGCCTTTCATGGACGGCTGCAAAGCAAGGTCGAAACCGTGGGGGGCGTGCGCCGTAATCATCATTATGCGTACCGGCGTGAAGACGATAACGTTCGCACCGACCAGACCTTCCGCGCCGCAGGGCTGAGCCACTTGAGGCAGGAGTGGCATGACGTGTGCGGGTGGCTGGTCAAGACCGGCGAGTGCGGGGGCAATACCGTCAGCCTGGAATACGACTCATTGGGGCAACTGACCCGTGAAACGGTGATGCCTGACACGGGCCGCTCAGCGTCGCGTCAGTTCACCTATCAGGTGAGTGACGCCTCCAATGATGGTTTGGTCAGCGTCACCGTCAAGGATGCTCGCGGCGCCCTGACCGTGACCCGCAGCGATGGACTGGGTCGTACCGTGAAGGTCGAGAAGCAGGACGTCGACATGCCCGGCGCGCCCCTGCGGGTGATCTACGAAGCCCGATATGACGGCCTCGGACGCCTGCAGTCGGATGAACAGACCGACTGGTTCGACGGCGAGCCGAAAACTCTGGAAACCCACTATGAATATGACGAGTGGGGGCATCAGAACCGCACCATTCGCCGCGGGCATGAGGTTGCTCATGACGAAATCGATCCTGTGGCGCGCACGCGTACCGAGTGGAAGGAGGGCGGCGGCAAGACTCGGACATTCATCAACGCCCTGGAGAAACCATCGCGGGTCGAGCGCGTGGACCGTTCCGACGTTGTGCGAGAGGTAACCCTTTACGAATACGATGGTCTGGGACGGTGCATCCAGCAAACAGCCGCCGACGGTGCGGTGACCTGCTACACCTACGATCTGGCCGGCCGCGTGCTGAATACCACATTGCCCGACGCTACCTTGGTCGAGAAGAAATACGCCGCCCAGTGCCAGGGAGACTATCCCACTCAGATCAGTGTCAATGGCTATGTAGTGGGAACTCGTACCTACGACGGGCTGATGCGCATTACCACTAACCAGGCGGGTGGTCGTACCGAGCGGATGGTGTACGAGGGTTCCAGCAGGAACGCTGCGCAAAAGAGCACCGCTGCTGGAAAAACCTTGCAGTTCACCCTTGATCCGTTGCTCGAGGATGGCGTCACCAGCCGTTCCGGCAGCCAGGCGTCCGTCGCTGCCAGCCATCGATTCGACCCTCACACAGGTTTGCTCCAAGAGTCGGCCAACGCGCTGGTGCAACAGCGCATGGAGTACGGCCCTTCCGGCCGTCTCAGCCGGGAGTCGTGGGTGACGGCGCTCGACCGCTTCGACAGTGGGCAAACCTATTCGCTGATGGGCAAGCCGATTGGCTACACGGACGTCAGTGGCACGGTTCGCACCTGCGTTTATGATCAGACGGGACGCCTGACGGGCATCACCCAAGGTCCTGCCGCCATCCCCGCTCAGGAGCGCATCACGGCCACGTACTCGTACGATGCCCAGGAGCAGGTCAAGCGCATCACCGTCAGCGATCCTCGATCGGGCCTTTCGTTGGTCACCGATCTGGACTACGACGACTTTGGCCGCGAAATCCTTCGGCGTTCCTCCCAGGGAAATGACGTCGTCGAGGTGGCCCAGTCGTTCGGCCCGGGCGACAGGCTCAGCCAGCGTACGCTCAAGGCCAACGGGGTCTTGCGTGACGAGACGTTTGCCTATGACCTGCGGGGGCGGTTGACGCGTTACGCCTGCCAAGGCGGGCAGGGGCCAGTGGACGCCCAGGGTAAAGTTATCCTCTCGCAGGACTTTACCTATGACGGTCTGGATAACATCTGCCAGGTCGTCACGCATTTCGCAGGCGGCGAGAACACGGCAACGTATCGATATGACCTGGCGGATAAAACGCAACTGAGCGGCGTCAGCCACAGTCATCCCGACTATGCATCCGCCCAGTCGACTTTCCGCTACGACGACGACGGCAATCTGCTCAACGATGCCTATGGACGTCAGTTGATCTACGACGAACTGGGGCGCCTGGAGAGTGTGGCTTCGGCTGACGCCAGGTCGATATTGGCGCGTTATCGGTACGATGCCTCTGACCGGCTTCATGCCGTTGAACGGGCAGGGCAGAAGCCGTGTCGGCGCTTCTACCGCGCCGAGCAGTTGTGCAGCGAAGTCACCGGGGAGGACAGTCGCAGCCTCCTGCACGAAGAGCGGCAGTTGCTGGCGTTGTCCCACGGCCAGGAGACGGTGCTATTCAGAACCGACGGCTGCGGTAACGTCTTGCAGGCACTGTCCGGCGGCGACAGCCCGCAGCATGCCTATTCGCCTTATGGGCAACGCGCGGCGGCAGACGGATTGGGCAGTCTGTTCGGTCTCGGCGGCGAGCCGCAGGATCCAGTGACCGGCTGTTATCTGCTGGGCAATGGCTATCGGGCCTACGATCCGGTACTGATGCGATTTCACCGGCCAGACAGCTGGAGCCCTTTCGATGGCGGTGGTCTCAATCCCTATGCCTATTGTCTCGGCGACCCGATCAACCTGAGCGATCCCACCGGCCATATCTCGACCTGGGGCTGGATCAAGATTGGCATTACCGCTGCTTTCGCCATCGCATCCGTTGCGTTCACCCTGGCGACTCTGGGCGCCTCCGCACCCTTGGTCGGCATCTCGTTTTCGGCCGCAACAGCGTTGACGCTGGAGGTGGTGTCGGGTGCGGCGTCGATCGCGTCGATCGTGCTGGAAGAGGCGGCTCCGGACGCTGTCGCCACCCAGGTGCTGAGCTACGCCAGCCTGGCCTTGGGCGCCGTGTCCGGCGGGGCCTCCCTGACAGGAAAACTGCTGGGCAGAGGGACATCAGTCGCCCTGCGCAATACGGTCGAGTCGCTCGGTGACGCCGTGACGCTGGGCCGCAGCAACGCCTTGCGCGGGACACGCATCGGTGGCTACGCCAAGGCTGCGAGCCCTTTGGTCCGAGGCGGCGGACGGCGCAACCTCATTGCTGTGCAAAATGATCTGCGAGATGTGCTGACTGCCAAGGATGTGGTCAGCTACGCCCACTACCCGATCAAGGGCGCCATCTACACCGTCGATAGGGACAAGTACATTGAA
Organism: Pseudomonas sp. NFACC39-1; assembly: GCF_900110355.1. Classification (NCBI taxonomy): domain Bacteria; kingdom Pseudomonadati; phylum Pseudomonadota; class Gammaproteobacteria; order Pseudomonadales; family Pseudomonadaceae; genus Pseudomonas; species Pseudomonas sp. NFACC39-1. Next base: position 14,736 of record NZ_FODL01000014.1, read on the forward strand.
AAGGCCCAAGCGTTTCTGGGACTGACGGGGGAAAGCCCCAGTAACCCTCAACGGGGCGAGGCACCTGAGGATATCTACGGTGATATCCGGGAGCGAAGCTCGGATATCCGATTCGCATGAAGGATGTCCTCAAGGTTCTCGCATATGAATAATCGTTATATGGGGCTCGTAAAAAAATATTATTGAGGTATAAAAAATATCGGTATCTTCCGTACCACGCCAGCGATAGCACTTCGCTGGCACTTCCATTTTTTGACCGTGGTCCATGACGACGGTGATCTTCGATAAGGACACTGCATGAAAAAGGTTCTGTTATTCACCGCTTTGGCAGCAGCCCTGACCACGGGGCTGGCCCAGGCGGCGGAGAAACTGGTCGTGGCGGCCACCCCGGTGCCCCACGCTGAAATCCTTGAGCTGATCAAGCCGGCCCTGGCCAAAGAAGGCGTGGACCTGCAAATCAAGGTGTTCACCGACTACGTTCAACCCAACGTACAGGTGGATCAGAAGCGTCTGGACGCCAACTATTTTCAGACTTTGCCGTACCTCAAGAGCTTCAACGAAGGCAAAGGCACTGATCTTGTGACCGTGATCGGCGTGCATGTGGAACCGTTCGGTGGTTACTCGAAGAAAGTCAAAAGCCTGGCCGAACTCAAGGACGGCGCGACCATCGCCATTCCCAACGAAGGCAGCAACAGTGGCCGTGCCCTGATCCTGTTGCAGAAGGCGGGCCTGATCGAGCTCAAGGATCCGAAAAACGCCCTGGCGACCCCCAAGGACATCGCCAAGAACCCACACAACTTCAAGTTCAAGGAGCTGGAGTCGGCCATGCTGCCGCGTGTGCTGGATCAGGTCGACCTGGACATGATCAACACCAACTACGCCTTGGAAGCGGGTCTTAACCCGGCCAAGGATGCGCTGGTCATCGAAGGTTCGGATTCGCCGTATGTGAACTTCCTGGTGGCCCGCCCGGACAACAAGGACAGCCCGGCCATGCAGAAACTGGCCAAGGCCCTGACCAGCCCGGAAGTGAAGGCATTCATCGAGAAGAAATACAGCGGCGCGGTACTGCCGGCGTTCTGATCGACAGCAAGGATTTGAAGTTTCAACGCCGACGGCTTTGCCAGCGTCGGCGTTTTTTTGTGCCGACGCTCAGAACCCGCCGTCATCGACGCAGCTATGCAGGCGGTTTTTTCAATGCGCGGCGCAGGGCCACGAGCAGTTTGACGATGTCGCGTGGGTCGAGGTGTTGCGGGGCTTTCACGTCAGCCATGGTGATCTTCCTTGTGATGGGGCCAGACAGTCTGGCCATAAGCTGCGGTTCCTTGGAGAGGTCCGTCGAGAAATAGACCTGTCCTACAGCCAGTGGAAAAATAGCCTTCTTACTTGACCCCTGCAAATACCGTCGATCAATCCGGCCAGCTCCATGCCGGCGCATCCAGTATTCCCTGGCCAACGATTCCGGTCTGGCCCAGATCTTTCTCCAGCACGATGCAATTGCAATCGCCGTCTTGCTGCAAGGCGGTGATCAAGCGTCGGGCGTGGGAAACCACCCAGACCTGGCAATTCTCTGAAGCCCGGATGATCAACCGCGCCAGGGCCGGCAACAGGTCCGGGTGCAGGCTGGTTTCCGGTTCGTTGAGCACCATCAACGAGGGAGGGCGTGGAGTGAGCAGTGCGGCTATCAGCAGCAAATAGCGCAGGGTCCCGTCTGACAGTTCGGCGGCCGACAGCGGGCGCAACAAGCCATGCTGGTGAAACTCGATGCCAAAACGCCCGCCTTGCAGTTTCTCGATATGCAGCCGGGCACCGGGGAATGCGTCGCTGATGGACGAATGCAAGGCTTGATCGTCGCCGATTTCCAGAATGGTTTGCAGGGCCGCGGCCAGGTCACGCCCGTCGTGATGCAGCACCGGCGTGCGGGTGCCCAGTTGCGGCTGGCGCGCCGGGGCGTCGGCGTCGCTGCGAAAGTGATCGTAGAAGCGCCAGCGACGAATGAACTCGCGCATCTGCAGCACCTCCGGCGAGGTGCGCAAGCTGCCAACCTGGTCGAACAAACTGTCAAAGGTGGGCGTGTGCTGAGCCAGGACGTCCCATGCGCGGCCATCCCGGGCACGGATCATGGGCCCGTTGCGATCCACCAGCAGGCTGGCGGGACGAAACACCGGGCCGGCCCAGATGCATTCGCGCTTGATTTCAGGGTCCAGCGAAAACGCGGACAAACTCGGTTCCGGCAGGCCGAGGGAAATCGAATAGCTGAAATCTTCCCCGGCAAAACCCAGGCGCAGACGTTTCGTGCTGAGCCGCACCGTAGCTCCGATGGGCACCTCACCATTGCGCATGCGCCGGCTGATCACTTCCGGGCCGGCCCAGAAGGTCGAGTCCAGCCCGCCTTCACGGGCCAGGGCGTTGACCACGCCACCCTGGGCTGTCTCCGCCAACAGGCGCAGGGCGCGATACAGATTGGATTTACCACTGCCGTTGGGGCCGGTGATCAGGTTCAGCCGGCCCAGGGGGATCACCAGTTTGTTGATCGAGCGGTAATTGGCCACCGCCAGTGTCTTGAGCATGGGCAAATTTTTCCTGCTGCCTGGAGGTGTAGGAGCTGTCGAGCGGAGCGAGGCTGCGATCTTTTGACCTTCGGCTTGAAACTCAAGCGGTATCAAGGACAGATCGCAGCCTCGCTTCGCTCCTCAGCGCCTACAGGGAAAGCGTCAGTCTGCCTGATTGGCGCATCCATTGTGATCCTGTGCATCCGTTGAACCCTGTTCTAAGCTCACAGTCGTATCGTCACTGGTACGTCCGTACAACGCAAAGGAGTCTGCATGGCTGGTCCTCGAAGCAAAGTTTTGGTTGGCCTTGGCTTGTGTGCGTTGTTGGCCGGATGCGGTGATGAAACGCCCGAGGAAAAGGCCCTGCCGCGGGTTTTCGTGCAGGCAGCCGTGCCCACTGAATACGCGGCGTCGGTGACCCTCACCGGTGACGTCCAGGCTCGGGTACAGACCGATCTGTCGTTCCGCGTGGCCGGCAAGATCGTCGAGCGCAAGGTGGATGTCGGTGACCGGGTTTCGGCGCGACAGGTGCTCGCCCGGCTCGACCCCCAGGATCTGCAGACCCGCGTCGACTCCGCCCAGGCTCAGGTGGCCGCTGAACAGGCGCGGGTCAAGCAGAGTGCGGCGGCGTTCGTGCGCCAGCAAAAACTCTTGCCCAAGGGTTATACCAGCCAGAGCGAATATGACACGGCCCAGGCGCAACTGCGCAGCAGTCAGAGTGCGCTGACCGCTGCCCAAGCCCAGTTGGCCAACGCCCGCGAACAACTGAGCTATACCGCGCTGGTCGCCGAGGCCCCGGGCATCATCACGGCACGGCAGGCGGAGGTCGGCCAGGTGGTACAGGCCACGGAACCGATCTTCAGCCTGGCCCAGGACGGGGAGCGCGACGCCGTGTTCAATATCTACGAGTCACTGTTGCGTGAACCACCCTCGGACCCCGCCATCGTCATTAGCCTGCTGGACAACCCGGCCATCAAGACCACCGGTACGGTGCGCGAGATCACCCCGGCGGTTTCCGCCGAAACCGGCACCGTACAGGTCAAGGTGACCCTCGACGATCTACCCGAAGGCATGCGCCTTGGGTCGGTGGTCAGTGCCACCGCCAAGTCTGCCGGCAAGACCGCCGTGGAGCTGCCCTGGTCGGCGCTGACCAAGAACCTTCACGATCCTGCGGTGTGGCTGGTGGACGATGCAGGCAAGGCGCAGTTGCACAATGTCACCGTCGGCCGGTATCTCACCGGTAAGGTCATCATCAGCGACGGGCTCAAGGGGGGTGAGACAGTGGTCATCGCGGGTGGGCAATTGCTGCATCCCGGCGTGCGCGTAGAGATCGCCGAAAATACCCATGAGAAGTCCCCGACGGGAGTCCAGCCATGAAGCGTTTATGGATGGTCTCGTCTGCCTTGCTACTGGCAGCGTGCTCGAAGGAAGAGCCGCCACCTGAGCCGGTGCGCCCGGTGTTGTCCATCGAGGTTCGCGCGCTCGACCAGCAAGCCCTTGGGCGCTTCGCGGGCAGTATCCAGGCCCGTTACGAGACCAATGTGGGGTTCCGCGTGCCGGGACGGATCGCCAGCCGCAACGTCGATGTCGGCGCCGAAGTGAAGAAGGGCGATTTGCTCGCTACCCTTGACCCGACCGATCAACAGAACCAGTTGCGCGCCGCCCAAGGCGACCTGGCGCGGATCGAGGCGCAGTACATCAATGCCCAGGCTAATGCCCGTCGCCAGCAGCAGTTGTTCGACCGTGGTGTCGGTGCCCAGGCGCAATTGGACATCGCCCAGACTGATCTGAAAACCACCGCCGCTTCCCTGGAACAGGCCCGTGCCTCGGTGGAGCAGGCGCGCGACCAGCTCAACTACAGCCAGTTGCACACCGACCACGATGCAGTCGTCACGGCCTGGAATGCCGAGGCCGGGCAGGTGGTCACTGCCGGCCAGCAAGTGGTGACCCTGGCTCGCCCGGACATCAAAGAGGCGGTGATCGACCTGCCGGCCGGCCTGGCGGAGCGTCTACCCGCCGATGTTGTGTTCGAGGTTGCCGGGGAACTGGACCCGAGCATCCGCACGACCGCCACCGTGCGCGAGATCGAACCCCAGGCCCAAAGTGCGACTCGCACGCGCCGCGCACGTCTGACCCTGGGCGACACACCGCCAGGCTTTCGCCTGGGCACGGCCATCAGCGTGACCCTGAGCTCAACCATCGAGCCGCGCATCGAGCTGCCACGCAGTGCGTTGCAAGAGGTCGATGGCATCACGCGGATCTGGCTTGTCGATCCGCAGAGTCAGACCGTTTCCCCCCGTGAGGTGAGGATTCTCAGCCGCTCCACCGACTCGGTGCTGGTGGCCAATGGCATCAAGCCCGGCGACCGTGTGGTCAGCGCCGGTGTGAACAGCCTCCAGCCGGGGCAGAAAGTGAAACTCGACGAGGACGCACGATGAAAGGGCCTTTCAACTTATCCGAATGGGCCCTGCGGCATCAGTCGTTTGTCTGGTACTTAATGTTCGTCGCCCTGTTGATGGGGGTGTTTTCGTACATGAACCTGGGGCGCGAAGAAGACCCCTCGTTCACCATCAAGACCATGGTCATCCAGACCCGTTGGCCCGGCGCGACCCAGGAGGAAACCCTCAAGCTGGTCACCGACCGCATCGAGAAAAAACTCGAAGAGCTCGACTCCCTCGACTACGTCAAGAGCTACACCCGGCCAGGGGAGTCGACGGTGTTCGTGTACCTGCGCGATACCACCGGCGCCGAGGAAATCCCCGAAATCTGGTACCAGGTTCGCAAGAAAATCGACGACATCCGTGGTGACTTCCCCCAAGGCCTGCAGGGCCCGGGATTCAACGATGAATTCGGCGATGTGTACGGGTCAGTCTATGCCTTCACCGGCGACGGACTTTCGATGCGTCAGTTGCGCGATTATGTGGAGCAAGTGCGTGCCGAGATCCGTGAGGTACCTGGCCTGGGCAAGGTCGAGATGGTGGGCGAGCAGGATGAAGTCCTGTACCTGAATTTTTCGACCCGCAAGCTCGCCGCGCTGGGCATCGATCAGCGCCAGGTGGTGCAGAGCCTGCAATCGCAGAACGCAGTGACCCCCGCCGGGGTGATCGACGCCGGGCCGGAGCGGATTTCCGTACGCACCTCCGGGCAGTTCCAGTCGGAAAAGGACCTGGCCAACGTCAATCTGCGGCTCAATGATCGTTTTTATCGACTGGCCGACATCGCTGACATCCGTCGCGGTTATGTCGACCCCGCGACCCCGATGTTTCGCTTCAATGGCACGCCGGCCATCGGCCTGGCTATTGCGATGAAGAAGGGCGGCAACATCCAGGAATTCGGCAAGGCACTGCACGCGCGCATGAGCGAACTGACCGCCGATCTGCCAGTGGGCGTCGACGTGCATACCGTGTCGGACCAGGCGGAAGTGGTGGAGGAAGCGGTCGGCGGTTTCACCAGCGCGTTGTTCGAGGCGGTGATTATCGTGTTGGTGGTCAGCTTTATCAGCCTTGGTTTACGAGCCGGGCTGGTGGTGGCCTGCTCGATTCCGCTGGTATTGGCGATGGTCTTTGTGTTCATGGAATACAGCGGCATCACCATGCAGCGGATTTCCCTCGGTGCGCTGATCATCGCCCTCGGCCTGCTGGTGGACGACGCGATGATCACCGTGGAAATGATGGTCACGCGCCTGGAGAAAGGTGAAACCAAGGAGCAGGCCGCGACGTTTGCCTATACCTCAACGGCGTTCCCGATGCTCACGGGGACCCTGGTGACCGTGGCCGGGTTCGTGCCCATCGGCCTGAACGCCAGTTCTGCTGGCGAGTACACCTTTACCCTGTTTGCGGTGATTGCCGTGGCAATGCTGGTGTCGTGGATCGTCGCGGTGCTGTTCGCGCCGGTGATCGGCGTGCATATCCTCAGCACCAATGTGAAGCCCCACAGCGCCGAGCCGGGGCGGATCGGTCGAGCGTTCAATGGCGGCTTGCTGTGGGCGATGCGCAATCGCTGGTGGGCCATCGGCATCACCGTGCTGCTGTTTGTGTTGGCGGTGTTTTGCATGCGTTTTGTGCAGAACCAGTTCTTCCCGTCTTCGGACCGCCCGGAAATCCTGGTGGACCTGAACCTGCCGCAGAACGCTTCGATGGACGAGACGCGCAAAGCCGTTGATCGCCTGGAAGCGACGCTCAAGGGCGACCCGGACATCGAGCGCTGGAGCACCTACATCGGTGAGGGCGCGATTCGTTTCTACCTGCCGCTGGACCAGCAGTTGCAGAATCCGTACTACGCGCAGCTGGTGATCGTCAGCAAGGGCCTGGAGTCGCGCACGGCCCTCACCGAACGCCTGCAAAAGCGTCTGCGCGAGGACTTCGTCGGGATTGGCAGCTATGTGCAAGCCCTGGAAATGGGCCCGCCGGTAGGGCGGCCGATCCAGTACCGGGTCAGCGGCAAGGACATCGACCAGGTGCGCAAGCACGCCATCGAACTTGCCAGCGAACTGGACAAGAACAGCCACATCGGCGAAATCATTTATGACTGGAACGAGCCGGGCAAAGTGCTGCGTATCGACATTGCCCAAGACCGGGCACGGCAACTGGGATTGTCTTCGGAAGACGTGGCCAGGCTGATGAACAGCATCGTCAGCGGTTCGCCGGTGACCCAGGTCAATGACGATATTTACCTGATCAACGTGGTCGGGCGTGCCGAAGACGCCGAGCGCGGTTCGCCGGAGACCCTGCAGAACTTGCAGATCGTCACGCCGAGCGGCACCTCCATTCCGCTGCTGGCGTTCGCCACAGTGCGCTATGAACTGGAACAACCCCTGGTGTGGCGTCGAGACCGCAAACCCACCATTACTATCAAGGCCGCGGTACGCGATGAAATCCAGCCCACCGATCTGGTGAAGCAGCTGCAACCGGCCATCGATAAATTCGCTGCCGGCCTGCCGGCGGGCTACAAGGTCGCCACCGGGGGGACGGTGGAAGAAAGCAGCAAAGCCCAAGGGCCGATCGCCAGCGTCGTGCCGCTGATGCTGTTTTTGATGGCGACCTTCCTGATGATCCAGCTGCACAGCGTGCAGAAAATGTTCCTGGTGGCCAGCGTCGCGCCCCTGGGGTTGATCGGCGTGGTGCTGGCGCTGGTGCCGACGGGCACGCCCATGGGCTTTGTGGCGATTCTTGGGATACTTGCGCTGATCGGCATCATCATCCGCAACTCGGTGATCCTGGTGACCCAGATCGATGAGTATGAACGTGATGGGTACGAGCCTTGGGACGCGGTGGTGCAAGCCACCGAACATCGGCGTCGGCCGATCCTGCTCACAGCGGCGGCCGCGAGCCTGGGGATGATCCCGATTGCTCGGGAAGTGTTCTGGGGGCCGATGGCCTACGCGATGATTGGCGGGATCATCATCGCCACCCTGCTGACATTGCTGTTCCTGCCGGCGCTGTATGTAGCCTGGTACAAGATTCGCGAGCCGCAAAAATCATGAGGCTGCTCCCGTAGGAGCTGACGAGCAACGCGAGGCTGCGATCTTTCCCCAGACAATTGAGTCGCGAGCGAAAGAGTCAAGATCAAAAGATCGCAGCCTTCGGCAGCTTCTACATGCGCAACAACCGCAACCCATTGAACACCACCAGCAAGCTCACCCCCATGTCGGCAAACACCGCCATCCACATGGTGGCAACCCCGGCAAAGGTGAATCCCAGAAAGATCGCCTTGATCACCAGCGCCAACGCGATGTTCTGTTTGAGGATGATAGAGGTCTGCCGCGACAGGCGGATGAACGCCGGAATCTTGCGCAAGTCATCGTCCATCAGGGCAACATCGGCGGTCTCGATGGCGGTGTCGGTGCCCGCCGCCGCCATGGCGAAGCCGATCTCCGAGCGGGCCAGGGCAGGGGCGTCGTTGATCCCGTCGCCCACCATGCCGACCCGGTGACCCAAGGCATACAGGTCTTCGATGGCTTGCAGCTTGTCGCCCGGCAACAGATCGCCTCGGGCCTGATCGATGCCCACCTGCGCGGCAATCGCCTCGGCGGTATGGGCGTTGTCGCCGGTGAGCATCAAGGTCTTGATGCCCAGCTCATGCAACTGCTGGATGGCTTCGCGGCTGGAGTCCTTCACCGTGTCGGCGACGGCAAACAGCGCCAAGGGGCCTGAGTGATCGAGCAACAGCACCACGGACTTGCCTTGTTTTTCCAAGGCGAAAAGTTGCTCTTCGAGTTCGGGGGAGCACAGGCCCAGGTCCTCCACCAACCGGTGATTGCCCAAGTGGTAGGTCTGGCCGTTGATATCGCCGCGCACCCCGCGTCCCGGCAGCGCCGCAAAGTTATCCACAGGGTGCGGTGCCAGCCGGTTATCCACAGCTGCGTTGGCGATCGCGTGAGAGACCGGATGGTCGGAACGGGCGGCAAGACTGGCGGCCAAAGCGGGGGCGGCAGCTTCCACTGTCGGATCGAGCGCGAGGTAGTCGGTCTGCACTGGCTTGCCATGGGTGATCGTGCCGGTCTTGTCCAGGGCCAGATAATCGAGCTTGTGGCCGCCTTCCAGGTACACACCGCCCTTGATCAGAATGCCTTTGCGCGCCGCTGCGGCGAGGCCGCTGACGATGGTCACCGGGGTGGAAATCACCAGCGCACATGGGCAGGCCACCACCAGTAACACCAGTGCCCGGTAGATCCAGTCGAACCAGGTCGCCCCCATGAACAGCGGCGGGATGATTGCCACCGCCAGGGCGAGGGCAAACACCGCAGGGGTGTAGATTTTCGAGAACTGATCGACGAAGCGCTGGGTCGGGGCGCGAGCCCCCTGGGCCTGCTCCACGGCGTGGATGATCCGCGCCAGGGTGGAGTGGTCGGCTGCGGCGGTCACGGTGTATTCCAGTTCACCGGCCTGGTTGATGGTGCCGGCGAAGACCTTGTCGCCCACGGTTTTTTCCACCGGCAGGCTCTCGCCGGTAATGGGCGCCTGGTCGATGGTGGAGCGACCGGCAACGACGTCCCCGTCCAGACCCACCCGTTCGCCTGGGCGAACCCGCACCCGTGCGCCGAGGTTGATGGCCTTGACCGCTTGCACCTGCCAGCTGCCATCGGCCTGTTGCACGGTGGCTTGTTCCGGGGCCATCTGCATCAGGCCGCTGATGGCGTTGCGCGCGCGGTCCAGGGACTTGGCCTCGATCAGTTCAGCCACCGTGAACAGGAACATCACCATTGCCGCTTCCGGCCATTGGCCGATCAGCACCGCACCGGTCACCGCGATGCTCATCAGTGCATTGATGTTCAGGTTGCGGTTTTTCAGGGCGATCCAGCCCTTTTTGTATGTACCGAGACCGCCGCTGAGGATCGACACCAACGCCATTAGCGCTACGACCCACTCCGGCGCCGTGTTGGTGAAATGGACCACTTCGGCACCCAGGGCGGTGACACCCGACAGCGCCAGCGGCCACCAGGGCTTGGCCTGGGCGGGCAATTCGCTGGTTTCTTTTTCCTGGCCTGGGGCCAACGGCTCGGCCTGCATGCCCAGAGACTGGATCGCATCAATGATCGGCGAGTCGTTGGGCAAGTCGTGAGTCACGCCCAGCACGCGGTTGATCAGGTTGAATTCCAGTTGGTGCACACCTTCAAGTTTGCCGAGCTTGTTCTGGATCAGCGTCTGTTCGGTGGGGCAGTCCATGGCCTGGATGCGAAAACTGCTCAGCCGAGCGCCGTCCGTCGGGGCCTTGCCGAGCTTGACTACCGACGGTGCCGCTTTCGCAGAGCAGCAGGAATGCCCGTGGTCATGGCCGTGGTCGGGCTTGTGGGTGTGAATGGAATCGCTCATCGGGTTACGTCCGTGAAAAGTGCCTGTTGCACAGTAAAGACCCTGTAGCCACTATAGGGTCAAGCATCTGTTTTGGAGGCAACGCCATGAAGATCGGCGAACTGGCAAAAATCACCGACTGCCAGGTCGAAACCATTCGCTACTACGAGCGCGAAGGCTTGCTGCCGGAGCCGGCCCGCAGCGATGGCAATTATCGTGTCTACACCCAAGCTCACGCCGAGCGGCTGACGTTCATCCGTAACTGCCGCACTCTGGACATGACCCTGGAAGAAATCCGCAGCCTCCTGACCCTGCGTGACAGCCCCCAGGACCAGTGCGAAAACGTCAACGCGCTGATCGACGAACACATCCACCACGTCAAGGCGCGCATCGACGGTCTGCTGGCCTTGCAGACACAACTGATCGACCTGCGCCATCGTTGTGGTGAAGGGCCGGACCTGGATCAATGCGGGATCTTGCAGCGCTTGGAAGTGAGTGGAGCGGTGGTGCCGGAGGTGGAGCCTTCACATGTGGGGCGTAGTCATGGGCATTGAGAGCCCCTGCCTCGATCTTGAAATACATGCAAACCAATGTGGGAGCGAGCCTGCTCGCGATAGCGGCCTATCATTCAACGTCAATGTTGAATGTAATGGCGCCATCGCGAGCAGGCTCGCTCCCACAGGGATAATGGCGGCTCAGACCGCCATCGGCGCGGTCATCGGCGCGTGGTGCTGGTAGCCCTCGAGGGAGAAGTCGCTCGGCTCCACCAGTTCCAGCCACTCCGGCTGGTACACACCGGTCTTGGCGAACTCCGGCACGCGCTCGGAAATCACCAGTTTGGGCATCGGGAACGGCTCGCGGGTGAGCTGTTCGTTGAGCATGTCCAGGTGGTTTTCGTAGACGTGGGCGTCGCCGATGAAATAGGTGAACCAGCGTGGCGTGTAGCCGGTCAGGCGACCGATCAGGCTCAGCAGCGCGGCGCCTTCGGTGAGGTTGAACGGCGTGCCCAGGCCCAGGTCGTTGGAGCGGATGTAGAGGGTCAGGGAAATTTCCTTGGTCTCGACATTCGGGTGGAACTGGTAGAGCAAATGGCAGGGCGGAAGGGCCATTTCATCGAGCTGGGCGCAGTTCCAGCCGTGGAACAGGATCCGCCGGCTGCCCGGGTCCTTGATGATGGTGTCCACGCACTGGCGCACCTGGTCGATGGCTTTGTACAGCACCACGTAGGCCTGACCGTTTTCTTCGCCCTTGGCGATCTGCCGGTAACCCTGAGCCAGGGTTTGCTCGATGGCTGCCGGGTTGCTCACAGGGATCTGCTTGTAGGCCGGCCACTTGCGCCATTGCACGCCGTAGATCTCGCCCAGATCGTCTTCGCCCTGGCGAAACGGGTTGGCCAGCCATTGGGCGTTTTCGTTGGCGTTCTGATCCCAGACCTTGCAGCCCAGAGCACGGAATTGGGCGGCGTTGTTCACGCCGCGCAGGAAACCGCACATCTCGCCGATGGCCGACTTGAAGGCCATCTTGCGCGTGGTGATGGCCGGGAACCCGTCCTTCAAGTCATAGCGCAACATGGCGCCGGGAAAGCTGATGGTGTTCACACCCGTGCGGTTGGCTTGCTTGGTGCCGTTCTTGATGACGTGGGCCACCAGATCGAGATATTGCTTCATGGGTTACCTGTGTCCTTGAACCCGGGGCCAGCGCCCCGGGGTTCGAATTTAAATCTTGGCCGCCGCAGCCGGCGCACGATGATAGGCCAGCCAGATCAGCGCCAGGCCGCCGATGATCATCGGCAGGCACAGCAACTGGCCCATGGTCAGCCAGTTCCACGCCAGGTAGCCGAGTTGGGCGTCTGGTACGCGGACGAATTCAACGATGAAACGGAAGATCCCGTAGAACAGCGCGAACATGCCCGACACCGCCATGGTCGGCCGTGGCTTGCGCGAGAACAGCCACAGGATGGCAAACAGTGCCACGCCTTCGAGCGCGAACTGGTACAGCTGCGAAGGGTGACGGGGTAGCTGCGCCGGGTCGCTGAACGGTGGGAAGACCATCGCCCATGGCACGTCGGTGGCCTTGCCCCACAATTCGGCGTTGATGAAATTGCCGATGCGCCCGGCCCCCAGGCCAATCGGCACCATTGGGGCGACGAAGTCCATCAGCTCGAAAAACGATTTGTTGTTGCGTTTACCGAACCACAGCGCTGCCAGCATCACGCCGATGAACCCGCCGTGGAACGACATGCCGCCCTTCCAGACTTCGAAGATCAGCGTCGGATTGGCCAGGTACGCACTCAGGTCGTAGAACAATACGTAACCCAGGCGTCCGCCGACGATCACGCCCATGGATAGCCAGAACACCAGGTCCGAAAGCTTTTCCTTGTTCCAGGTCGGATCGAAACGGTTGAGCCGGCGCGACGCCAGCAGCCAGGCGCCGCCGATGCCGATCAGGTACATCAGGCCGTACCAGTGGATTTTCAGCGGGCCGATGGCCAGGGCCACCGGATCGATCTGCGGGTAAGGCAGCATTGATATTCCTCGTAAACGTCAACAATATCCGGGCGACGCTGCCACCTCGGGATTAAGCCAGGATTGCGTCAGAGCAGAAAACTCAAGCCCACGCTGAACAGCAAAGCGGCGAACAGCCGTTTGAGCAAGCGCGGTGACAGGCGATGGGCCAGTCGCGCGCCAAAGCGGGCGAAGACCATGCTCGTCAGGGCGATGCCCAGTAGCGCCGGCAAATAAACAAAACCGAGACTATGAGCCGGCAGCAGCGGATCTTGCCAGCCCAGAATCATGAAACTTAATGCACTGACCAGGGCAATCGGCAACCCACAGGCCGATGAAGTCGCCACGGCCTGTTGCATCGGCACGCTGCGCCAGGTCAGGAACGGCACGGTCAGCGAGCCGCCGCCGATGCCGAAAATCGCCGAGGCCCAGCCGATCACCGTCCCCGCCACGGTCAACCCGACCTTGCCCGGAACTGTGCGGCTGGCCTTGGGCCGCAAGTCCAGACCCAGCTGTACGGCGATAATCAGGGCGAACACGCCGATGATTTTTTGCAGGTTCGGGCCGGAAATCGCTTCGGCAGTGACGGCTCCGAAACCGGCACCGATCAGAATGCCAACGGTCATCCAGGCAAAAATCGGCCAGCGCACCGCGCCTTTGCGCTGGTGCTCGCGCACGGCATTGACCGAAGTGAAGATGATCGATGCCAGGGACGTGCCGACCGCCAGGTGCGTCAACACCAGTGGGTCGAAGCCCTGCAAGGTAAAACTGAATACCAGCACCGGGACGATGATGATTCCGCCACCCACGCCGAACAGTCCGGCCAGCACGCCGGCACAGGCGCCGAGCAGCAGATAGAGCACAAATTCCACCAGCGTCCCTCGCCCATCCTCGAAACAAGAGCGGCATGGTAACGGATCCATGGCCTTGGGCTCCACTCAAGACGATGGATGCCGGGGCGATGTCTGGGTAGAGTGAAACCCACAACAGCTGTGCTCGGCTTTATTTTCAATGGGACTACCTGATGTGCCTGATCGTATTTGCCTGGCGACCTGAACACTCCCAGCCGCTGATCGTGGCGGCCAACCGCGACGAATTCTACGCGCGCCCGACCTTGCCCCTGGCGCAATGGCCTGACGCCCCTGATGTGCATGCCGGGCGCGATCTGGAAGCCGGGGGGACCTGGCTTGGCGTCGGCGCCGATGGCCGCTTCGCTGCCCTGACCAACATTCGCGACCCGGGCCAGCCGCCGGGCTTCAAGTCCCGTGGCGAACTGGTGGCGCGGTTTTTGAGCGGAAATCTTTCAATTGCCGATTATTTGAGCGAAGTCGTACCCCGTGCCAGCGAGTTTGGCGGGTTCAACCTGCTGCTCGGGGATGGTACTGAGCTATGGCATTTCAACGCCCGCGATACCCAGCCACAGCGACTGGCCGAAGGTGTCTACGGTTTGTCGAACGCCGGGCTGAATACACCATGGCCCAAGCTGCTCAAGGCCCGGGCGGCGCTGGTCGAGGTACTGGACGATCCGCAGCCCCAGGCCTTGTTGGCGCTGCTCAATGACCCGCAGCCGGCCCCGGTAGCCGAACTGCCGGACACCGGCGTGGGGCTGGCGACCGAGACGCTGTTGTCGAGTGTGTTCATCGCCAGTCCTGCTTACGGGACGCGAGCGAGTACCGCGCTGATTGTCCATGCCGATGGGACGCGGCATTTGGTCGAGCGCAGTTTTGGGCCGCTTGGGGGGCATTTGGGGGAGGTTGAGCTTAAGGTCTGATTTTGCGCTGTCATTGCTGGCCTCATCGCGAGCAGGCTCGCTCCCACATGGGATCTCGGTCACTCACAAAGCTTGTGGTCACTGAAGATCTACTGTGGGAGCGAGCCTGCTCGCGATGGAGGCACTGAAATGTCAGAGGGTCTTGTTCGAAGCCGGATTGATCATCCGCGCCAACCCAAGGTTCTTCAGCGCCAGTTGCAAGGAGCTGTGGATCACCTGCGGGTTATCGATCGTCATCACTTCGGCCAGCAGCTCCTGGGCCTTGCTGAGGTTGATCTGACGCAGCATCCACTTCACTTTCGGCAGGTTGGTGGCGTTCATCGACAGACTGTCAAAGCCCATCGCCATGAGCAGCACCGCCGCCGCCGGGTCCCCGGCCATTTCGCCGCAGATGCTCACCGGCTTGCCTTCGGCATGGGCATCGCGGACCACGTTCTGCAGGGCTTGCAGCACCGCCGGGTGCAGGTAGTCGTACAGGTCGGCGACCCTCGGGTTGTTGCGGTCCACGGCCAGCAGATATTGAGTCAGGTCGTTAGAGCCCACCGACAGGAAGTCCACCTGCCGGGCCAGTTCCTTGGTCTGGTACACGGCTGCCGGAATTTCGATCATCACCCCGACTGGCGGCATCGGCACGTCGGTGCCTTCGTCGCGCACTTCGCCCCAGGCCCGGTGGATCAGGTGCAAGGCTTCTTCCAGCTCATGGGTGCCGGAAATCATCGGCAACAGGATGCGCAGGTTATTCAGGCCTTCGCTGGCCTTGAGCATGGCGCGGGCCTGGACCAGGAAGATTTCCGGGTGGTCGAGCGTCACACGTATTCCGCGCCAGCCCAGGAACGGGTTGTCTTCCTTGATGGGGAAGTAGGACAGGGATTTGTCCCCGCCGATGTCCAGGCTGCGCATGGTCACCGGTTGCGGATGGAAGGCGGCCAATTGTTCGCGATAGATCGCCAGCTGTTCCTTTTCGCTGGGGAAGCGCTGGTTGATCATGAAAGGTACTTCGGTGCGGTACAGGCCCACGCCCTCGGCGCCGCGCTTCTGCGCCCGGGCCACGTCGGCCAGCAGGCCGGTGTTGACCCACAGCGGCATGCGGTGGCCGTCGAGCGTCACGCAAGGCAGGTCCCGCAGCGCATCCAGGCCCAGGGACAGTTGCTTTTCTTCCTCCACCACATCGGCAAATTGTTTGCGCAGCAACTCGGTGGGGTTGGTGTAGACCTCGCCGTGGTAGCCATCGACGATCATCTGGATGCCGTCGACCTTTGAATACGGCAGGTCCACCACGCCCATGACCGTCGGAATGCCCATGGCGCGGGCCAGGATCGCGACGTGGGAGTTGCCCGAGCCCAATACCGAGACCAGCCCCGCAAGTTTGCCCTCAGGCACCTCGCCGAGCATGGCCGGGGTCAGTTCTTCGCTGATCAGGATGGTGTTATCGGGATAGACCAGGGTCTGCTGACGTTCCTGCTGCAAGTAGGCCAACAGCCGGCGGCCGAGGTCCTTGACGTCGGAGGCGCGCTCGCGCAGGTAGGCGTCGTCCATCAGTTCGAAGCGGTTGACGTGGTCGGTCACCACCTGGCGCAACGCACCCTGGGCCCACTGACCGGTTTTGATGACCGTGGTCACCTCGCTGCCCAGGGAGGCGTCGTCGAGCATCATCAGGTAAACGTCGAACAGCGCGCGTTCTTCGGGGCGCAGCTGCGTCGCCAGTTTTGCCGACAGGGCGCGCATGTCGGCGCGCACGCCCTCGATGGCCGTCTTGAACAGCGCCAATTCGGCGGTGATATCGCTGATGGTCTTGTCTGGCACTACGTCGAGGTCGGCGGGAGGCAACATGACCACCGCCGTACCCACTGCCGCGCCTGGAGACCCTGGCACGCCGACGAACTTGGCTTCCTGGATGCCCTTGCCCTGGCGTCCCAGGCCGCTGATCGACCCGGTGGCTTCGGCGTGGGCGATAACCCCGGCCAATTGCGCGCTCATGGTCACGAGGAAGGCTTCTTCACCTTCGTCGAACTGGCGACGCTCTTTTTGCTGGATGACCAACACGCCGACGACACGGCGGTGGTGGATGATCGGCGCCCCGAGGAACGAGGCGTAGCGTTCTTCGCCGGTCTCGGCAAAATAACGATAGCGGGGGTGATCCGCGGCATTTTCGAGGTTCAGCGGTTCTTCGCGCGTGCCGACCAGACCGACCAGACCTTCATTGGGCGCCATGCTGACCTTGCCGATCGAGCGCTTGTTCAAGCCCTCGGTGGCCATCAGCACAAAACGGTTGGTCTCTGGGTCCAGCAGATAGACCGAGCAGACCTGGCTGCCCATGGCCTCTTTGACGCGCAATACAATAATCCCCAACGCCGCCTTGAGATCCTTGGCGGAGTTAACTTCCTGGACGATCTTGCGCAGCGTATTGAGCATGGCTCGGGGTCGAACTCCGTCGTCAGTCGCGCGTCAGCAGGCGCGGGGCAAGCTCTTTGAGGGCGCGTCGGTATACCTCGCGCTTGAATGTCACCACCTGGCCCAACGGATACCAATAGCTGACCCAGCGCCAGCCATCGAACTCCGGTTTACCGGTCAAATCCATCCGCACCCGCTGCTCGTTGGAGATCAGGCGCAGGAGAAACCATTTCTGCTTCTGGCCGATGCACAGCGGTTGGCTATGCGTTCTGACCAGACGTTGCGGCAAACGATAGCGCAACCAGCCCCGGGTGCAGGCGAGTATTTCGACATCTTCTCGCTCAAGCCCCACTTCTTCGTTCAACTCGCGGTACAAGGCCTCTTCGGGCGTCTCCTGAGGGTTGATCCCACCCTGGGGAAACTGCCAGGCGTCTTGATTGATACGGCGAGCCCATAGCACCTGCCCTGCATCATTCGTAAGAATGATCCCCACATTGGGTCGGAAACCATCGGGATCGATCACGGCAACAACCTCGCAAACGCATGTCGCCGCATTGTTCCACAAAGGTTGTGAAAGCAGCAACGAGCCTTCCTACCTTATGTGCACTCTTGTGAAAAGTCCGTATTCTGGACGCCTTTCTTCAGATTCTTCAGCGAGTAACTGCAATGCGGCTGGCTTTATTCGACTTGGACAACACCTTGCTGGGCGGCGACAGTGACCACGCCTGGGGCGATTACCTGTGTGAGCGCGGCTTCCTCGACGCCGTTACGTACAAGGCGCGTAATGATGAGTTCTATCAGGATTACCTGGCTGGCAAGCTCGACAACGCCGAGTACCTGAATTTTTGCCTGGAAATCCTTGGCCGCACGGAGATGGAGGTGCTGGCACAGTGGCATCTGGACTACATGCGCGACTGCATCGAACCGATTGTGTTGCCACAGGCGATCGAGCTGTTGAGTCAGCACCGTGAGGCCGGCGACAAGCTGGTGATCATCACCGCCACCAATCGCTTCGTCACCGGGCCGATCGCCGAGCGTCTGGGCGTTGAAACCCTGATCGCCACCGAGTGCGAAATGATCGATGGGCGCTACAGCGGGCGCAGTACGGATGTCCCGTGCTTTCGCGAGGGCAAGGTGACCCGGCTGAACCGTTGGCTGGAAGAAACCGGGCATTCGCTGGAGGGCAGCTACTTTTATAGTGATTCGATGAACGATCTGGCATTGCTGGAGGTGGTGACGCATCCGGTGGCAGTGGATCCGGACCCGAATCTTAAGGCCGAGGCCGAGAAGCGGGGTTGGCCGGTGATTTCGTTGCGCGGCTGAGATTGTTATCGCGAGCAGGCTCGCTCCCACAGGGGATGTGCGTTGTTCACAAAATTCCTGTGGGAGCGAGCCTGCTCGCGATAGGGGCGACTCGATTTTAAATCTTAAACCGGCTTGGCCCCCATCAACCCCGCAATGGCGACAAAGCAGACAACACTGAACAGCGCCAAGGCAAAGGTAAATTTCCCGCTACCTCCAGGCGCCTTGCGCAGTTTGTTCAACCGCACCAACAGCCAGAACCCCGCCAGCGCCGCCACGGTGTAGAGCACACTGGAAGCCAGCAACCAGGTCTGCCCCAGCGGCCAGCCGATCTGATGCACCATCCACCACCCCGTGAACGGCAGGCTCGCCAACGCGAGGGCCATCACCAGCCAGACAAACACCCGCGGGCGTTGCAGTGTGCGCGCGGCCGCCGTGGCATCGCCGTTGCGGCGCGTTCTCCAGACCCAGATGGCCAGCCCCAGGGCACCCGCCAAGAGCAATACCGTGGCGACGACATGGGCGATCTTCAGCGCGGTTAACGTTTCCATCGTTGGATTTCCTTAAGTCTTGCTCAATAGCTTAGCCCCTGTGGCGAGGGAGCTTGCTCCCGCTTGGGTGCGAAGCGCTCACCGCTTTTCTTGGGGCCGCTTCGCGACCCAGCGGGAGCAAGCTCCCTCGCCACAGGTCGCAATCGCGGAGTTCACCCCAAGAACAACTGGTACGCCGGGTTATCGCTTTCATCCCAGTACGGGTAGCCGATTTCTTCCAGGGCTGCCGGTACCAGATGACGTTCATCGTGCGGTACTTGCAGTCCCGCCACCACACGACCATCTGCCGCACCATGGTTGCGGTAGTGGAACATCGAGATATTCCAGCGTCCGCCTAGCTTGTTGAGGAAGTTGAACAGCGCCCCCGGACGTTCCGGGAATTCGAAGCGCAGCACGACCTCGTCGATGACATGGGCCGCATGCCCGCCCACCATGTGGCGAATGTGCAGTTTGGCCAGTTCGTTGTCGGTCAGGTCCACCACCGGGAAGCCTTGCTCGGTCAGGCTGGCGATCAGCGCGCTGCGCGGGTCGTTTTCCGGGTGCGTTTGCACGCCCACGAAGATGTGCGCTTCGCTGCCCGTGTTGTAGCGATAGTTGAACTCGGTGATCTGGCGCTTGCCGACGGCTTCGCAGAAGGCCTTGAAGCTGCCTGGCTGCTCGGGAATGGTCACCGCGATGATAGCCTCGCGGCCTTCGCCCAGCTCGGCACGCTCGGCCACGTGACGCAGGCGGTCGAAGTTGACGTTGGCGCCGGAGTCGATGGCCACCAGGGTCTGTCCGCTGATGCCGCGCGATTCGACGTATTTCTTGATTCCTGCCACGCCCAAGGCCCCGGCAGGTTCGGTGATCGAGCGGGTATCGTCGTAGATATCCTTGATGGCCGCGCAGATTTCGTCGGTGCTGACGGTGATGACTTCATCCACGTAGTGCTTGCAGATGTCGAACGTGTGCTGGCCGATCTGCGCCACGGCAACGCCATCGGCAAACAGCCCCACGGTTGGCAGCACCACCCGCTCTCCCGCAGCCATGGCAGCTTGCAGGCAATTGGAATCGTCCGGTTCGACGCCGATCACCTTGATCTCTGGCCGCAGGTATTTCACGTAGGCCGCGATCCCGGCAATCAGCCCGCCGCCGCCCACTGGGACGAAAATCGCATCCAGACGCCCCGGATGTTGGCGCAGGATCTCCATCGCCACCGTGCCCTGCCCGGCAATGGTGTGGGGATCGTCATAGGGGTGAATGTAGACGTAGCCCTTTTCGTCGACCAGTTTCAGCGAATAGGCCAGGGCTTCGGGGAAAGAATCGCCGTGCAACACCACTTTGCCGCCGCGGGAACGCACGCCCTCGACCTTGATTTCCGGGGTGGTCTTGGGCATCACGATGGTGGCTTTGACGCCCAGCACCTTGGCCGCCAGGGCCAGGCCCTGGGCGTGGTTGCCCGCCGAAGCCGTGACCACGCCGCGTGCGCGCTCTTCGTCGCTGAGCTGGGTCAGCTTGTTGTAGGCGCCGCGAATCTTGAACGAGAACACCGGCTGCAAGTCTTCGCGCTTGAGCCAGATGTTGTTGCCCAGCCGCTCGGAGAGCTGGCGGGCAGTCTGCAATGGGGTTTCCACGGCAACGTCGTAAACGCGCGAGGTGAGGATCTTTTTGACGTACTGTTCAAGCATCGGAAAGCATCACTGGGCGGGTTGGGCAGGGCCAAGGAGTCTAACCCGGCTTTTGGCTGGGCGACCACACGAATCCCAAGGTTTTGTTGGGTTATACTCGCGTCCCTCTTTACTCCCCGTCCGCTTTCGGAGCCCGCATGACCCAGGATCAACTCAAACAGGCCGTGGCCCAGGCCGCTGTCGACCTCATCCTCCCGAAACTGGATGACAAGAGCATCGTTGGGGTCGGCACCGGCTCGACGGCCAATTGCTTTATCGACGCATTGGCGCAGCACAAAGGCGCGTTCGACGGCGCGGTCGCCAGCTCCGAAGCCACCGCTGCGCGCCTGAAGGGCCATGGGATTCCGGTCTATGAGCTCAATACCGTGAGCGATCTGGAGTTCTACATCGACGGCGCCGATGAAAGTGACGCGCACCTGAACCTGATCAAGGGCGGCGGCGCGGCCCTGACCCGTGAGAAGATTGTCGCGGCTGTGGCCAAGACCTTCATTTGCATCGCCGACGCCAGCAAACTGGTGCCAGTGCTCGGTGCGTTCCCGCTGCCGGTGGAAGTCATCCCGATGGCCCGCAGCCACGTGGCTCGCCAACTGGTGAAACTGGGCGGCGACCCGGTGTACCGCGAAGGCGTGCTGACCGATAACGGCAACATTATCCTGGATGTCCATAACCTGCAGATCACTAACCCGGTGGAGCTGGAAAGTCAGATCAACGCCATCGTCGGTGTGGTCACCAATGGCTTGTTCGCGGCTCGCCCGGCGGATGTGTTGTTGCTGGGAACTGCTGAAGGGGTGAAGACCCTGCGGGCTGAGTAAGCAGGTGGCATAACCTGCTCTTTGAGTGAAGCAGTCCCTGTGGGAGCGAGCCTGCTCGCGATAGCGGTCTACCCGACACATCCATGTTGGCTGATGCACCGCCATCGCGAGCAGGCTCGCTCCCACATTGGTTTTTTTGGTGGATCAAGGCTGCGGTTTCTTGAAGACGTAGAACAGGTTCGGCTCGCTGACCAGATAGAGGTTGCCATCGTCATCCATGGCAACACCCTCGGCCTGAGGGACGGTTTTCTGTAGCCCTTGGCGGCCCTTGCTCAACGACAGCGTGCTCAACGGTCGGCCGTCTATATCCAGCTCGAGAATCAATCGCGACTCATCGGACAGCGCCAGTAAATGGCCGCTGCGCTCGTCGTATTGCAGGCTCGAAAGATCGCGGACGAACAGTCCGGCATCGCGCTTGGGGTTGTTGATGACATGGACAGCGTAGGATTTGTCCGGTTTGTGGTGGGGAAAGCCCCGCACTTCATAAATCAGCATCGGATCGCGCTCCTTGGCCACGAACAACCGTTTGCCCACTGAGTCGTAGGCCAACCCTTCGAACCCTTTGTTACCGTTCAGGTGCAGGCCAAGCGTCATTTGCTCTGCGTCGGCCGCGTCGAGGAATTGGGTATCGTCGTCCAAGTGAATCTTGATCAGCCGCTGCTGACGCTCGTCAGTGATGACGTAAATGTCCTCGCTGATGAACTCCACCGCTTCCGGGTCGCCGAAGCCAATCAGGGCGATGCGCCTAAGGATCTTGCCGTCCAGTGACAGTTCGATCAGTTCGGCATTCTTGTTGGTAACGGTAAAGAGGCTCTTGCGGATCGGGTCGTACGTCAGCGCCGAAACGTCATTGTTCAGGCCTTCGATCACCTGCGCCTCGACCGTAACCCGATACTGGTCCAGCGCAATGGCCTGCTCGCTGGGGGGCTGCCAGAGGGCGTTGAAATTGAACCAGGCGCGCTCGAACAGGCGCAGGTATTGAGCGGCTGCGATCACAGCGATCAGCACGATGGTTATCAGCAGCAGGATCAAGGGCTTCGGGCGGGCAAGTCGACGCATGTGGGTGGGCTCGGATGAGAACAGGTGGTTGGAAATACCACGGCTGCCTGAACTGAAGCTTAATGGCCGGATGCCACACCCTACAGCGAAGGATGAATTGCCTTACAGAGTTGCGCTATCAGCGTTGTTTTTCGAAACGATAGAACAGGTTCGGCTCGCTGACCATGTACAGGTTGCCCACCTCATCGAGGGCTACGCCTTCGGCACGGGGGATCGTGTCCTTGATGCCGTTGAAACCGCCCAGCAACGTCATGAAGCTGACCTGTTCCCCTGTATCGTCCAGCTCCAGCAACAGATGGGAGTCGGCCGACAGCAGCAGCGAGTGCCCCGTGCGAGGATCGATCGCCAGCGCCGAGAGGTTGCGCAGGTCCAGCTCATCGCTGGCATGGATCTGTTTGTCGCCCTTGAGCAGCTGGCTGCCGTCACTTTTCCAGGTGAACAACGCCGGTGGACGCTCCTCACCCAAGGTCAACTGCTGGTTACGTGGATCCCAGGCGACGCCTTCGAAGCCCTTGTTCTGGTTCTTTGACGGGCCGAGATCGTAGTGAGGGAAATCCGTGCTGTTCAGTTCGCGAGTATCGGCATCGACCTGGATGATCGACAACGTGTGTTTTCGTTCATCGGTAATGGCCAGTAGACCATTCTCCATGTAGGCCACGCCTTCAGGATTGCTCCAGCCCACCAACGGCATTTTGCGCAGCACGTCACCCTGCAGGGTGAGTTCCACCAGAAACGGGTGCTTACCCATGATCGCGAACAGGGTTTTGGTCTGTGGGTTATAGGTCAGGTCGGAAGCTTCATCCTCTTCCATTCCAGGCAGGACCTTGGCGTCAATCACCGCATGGTAGTCCGGCAACCAGATGCTTTCCTGGCGCTGGGCGGGGCTTTCGAGACGTTCCGATGCCCACAGCAGGCCCCGGTCATCCCAGTGCATGGCATACGCCAGCCAGTAAAAGGCCCCGGCCGCTAAAAGTGACCAGGCATACCAGGGCAGCGCCAGGCGGGAGCGGCGGACGCGGTTGGAAGAGGGCTGTGCAAGGGGCGTGGCCATCAGGGGCATTCCAGATAAGTCGGATTCGGAAAATGGCTGGCTCAGATGCCGCATTCCCTGGGATTATCCGGATGGCATGTGAAAAAACAGTAAAACCTAGGTCTCGGGAAAGCTGGATACCTGTGGGAGCGGGCTTGCTCGCGAAGGGGGCGTCAGATTCAACATCTATGCTGACTGTTATATCGCCTTCGCGAGCAAGCCCGCTCCCACATGATTTCTAGCGGATCACAAAACCGAGTTAGCGAACGCTGCTTTCGAAACGGCTCGCGCCTGGCAATTCCAGTACCAGTTCATCCCCGACGTTCAACGGTCCCACGCCCGCCGGAGTGCCAGTGAGGATCACGTCGCCGGCCTGCAATGAGAAGCAGCCAGCCATGTACTGGATCATCGGCACGATGGGGTTGAGCATCAGGCTGCTGTTGCCGTCCTGGCGCACTTCACCGTTGATGGTCAGGCGAACCGGGATGTCGGTCAGATCGGCAAAGGTACCATTGGATACGAAAGGTGCGAGCACCGCCGCACCGTCGAAGGATTTGGCGACCTCCCAGGGCAAGCCCTTGGCCTTGAGCTCGGCTTGCTTGTCCCGCAGGGTGAGATCCAGGGCCGGGGCGAAGCCGGAGATGGCATCCAGCACTTCCTCGGCACTGGGCCGGGTCGACAGTGGCTTGCCGATCAGCACGGCAATTTCAGCTTCGTAGTGCACTGCACCACGGTCGGCGGGGATGCTGAAACCGCCTTCCAGCGGCACCGCGCAGCTGCCAGGCTTGATGAACAGCAGGGGTTCGGTGGGTACAGGGTTATCCAGTTCCTTGGCGTGTTCGGCGTAGTTGCGGCCAATGCACACGATTTTTCCCACCGGGAAATGAATACGGGTACCGTCGACATACTGGTGCTGATAGCTCATTACCGACTCCTGCTTCTGGGATTCATCAGGTATTTTTTTGCGTTAAACCGCGAAAATCTTGCCCGGATTCATGATGCCGTTCGGGTCGAATACGGCTTTGACGGCCTTCATGTATTCGATTTCTACCGGCGAGCGACTGTAGGTCAGGTAATCGCGTTTGGTCATGCCTACGCCGTGTTCTGCGGAGATCGAGCCGTTGTATTTCTCGACGGTTTCAAAGACCCATTTGTTCACGGTCGCGCACTTGGCGAAGAAATCGTCCTTGCTCAGGTTCTCTGGCTTGAGGATGTTCAGGTGCAAGTTGCCGTCGCCGATGTGGCCAAACCAGACGATTTCGAAATCCGGGTAATGTTGGCCGACGATAGTGTCGATGTCGCGCAAGAACCCCGGGACTTTCGAGACGGTGACCGAGATGTCGTTCTTGTACGGCGTCCAGTGGGAGATGGTTTCCGAGATGTACTCGCGCAACTTCCACAGGTTTTGCAGTTGGGTTTCGCTTTGGCTCATCACCCCATCGAGTACCCAGCCCTGTTCTACACAGTGTTCGAACGTTTCCAGGGCGTGGTTGGCGACTTCTTCGGTGGTGGCTTCGAACTCCAGCAGAGCGTAGAAGGGGCACTCGGTTTCGAATGGCGCCGGTACGTCGCCCCGATCCAGGACCTTGGCCAGGGCCTTGTCGGAGAAGAATTCGAACGCCGTCAGGTCCAGCTTGCCCTGGAAGGCATGCAGTACGGGCATGATCGAATCAAAATCGGCGGTGCCCAGGACCATGGCGGTGAGGTTCTTCGGAGCCCGGTCCAGGCGCATGGTGGCTTCGACCACGAACCCGAGGGTGCCTTCGGCGCCGATGAACAACTGCCGCAGATCGTAGCCAGTGGCGTTCTTGATCAGGTCTTTGTTCAGTTCCAGAAGGTCACCTTTACCGGTGACGACTTTCATGCCGGCTACCCAGTTGCGGGTCATGCCGTAACGAATGACCTTGATTCCGCCGGCATTGGTGCCGATGTTGCCGCCAATCTGGCTGGAACCGGCCGAGGCGAAGTCCACCGGGTAGTACAGACCGTGCTCTTCAGCCTTGTTCTGCAGTTGTTCAGTGACCACGCCTGGCTGGCAGACGGCTGTGCGATCGGTGAGGTTCACGTCGAGAATCTGGTTCATGTAGTCGAATGACACGACCACTTCGCCGTTGGCCGCCACGGCTGCGGCGGAAAGCCCGGTACGCCCGCCCGATGGCACCAGCGCGACCTTATGCTCATTGGCCCAGCGCACAATGGCCTGAACCTGTTCGATGGTCTTGGGGAAGACGATGGCGCTCGGCGCCGGGGCGAAGTGCTTGGTCCAATCCTTGCCATAAGCGTTCAGGGAGTCGGCATCGGTCAAGACTTTGCCAGGCTCAACCAGGGTCTTCAGCTCATCTATCACGGCAGGATTGGTCATCGACAGAACTCTCGAACAATTCATGGTCATCCTGAGAACGCTTCACGTCGCAGGAATGAGTGTTTAGCGGGGTGCGTATGCTAGCATACCGACCCCGCAGCGTAGTGCCCATTGGCTGTTCTGCGGCGACGGCTGTCATGCCGGTCGGACCAGCATGCGCTGTCCGATTCCCTGCCATTTTTCTCCGGGACACAGGTTTACGCAGATGAGCAAGACTTCTCTCGATAAGAGCAAGATCAAGTTCCTTCTTCTCGAAGGCGTCCACCAATCGGCTGTCGACGTCCTCAAGTCGGCGGGCTACACCAGCATCGAGTACATCACCAGTTCTCTGCCGGAAGCCCAGCTCAAGGAAAAGATCGCCGATGCTCACTTCATCGGTATTCGCTCCCGTACCCAATTGACCGAAGAGATCTTCGACCACGCCAAGAAACTGGTGGCGGTCGGCTGCTTCTGCATCGGCACCAATCAGGTGGACCTCAATGCGGCGCGCGAGCGCGGTATCGCGGTGTTCAACGCGCCATACTCCAACACCCGTTCCGTGGCTGAACTGGTACTGGCCGAAGCGATCCTGCTGCTGCGCGGCATTCCCGAGAAGAACGCTTCCTGCCACCGTGGCGGCTGGATCAAGAGCGCGGCCAACTCCTTCGAAATCCGTGGCAAGAAGCTGGGTATCGTCGGTTACGGCTCGATCGGCACGCAGTTGTCGGTGTTGGCTGAAGGCCTTGGCATGCAGGTGTTTTTCTACGACACCGTGACCAAGCTGCCGCTGGGCAATGCCACCCAGGTCAACGACCTGCACGAGCTGCTGGGCATGTCCGACATCGTGACGCTGCACGTTCCGGAAACCGCCGCCACCCAGTGGATGATCGGCGAGAAGGAAATCCGTGCCATCAAGAAAGGCGGGATCCTGATCAACGCCGCTCGCGGCACCGTGGTCAAGCTCGACGCCCTGGCCGAAGCGATCAAGGACAAACACCTGATCGGCGCCGCCATCGACGTGTTCCCGGTGGAGCCACGCTCCAACGACGATATCTTTGAAAGCCCGTTGCGTGGTCTGGACAACGTGATCCTGACCCCGCACATCGGCGGTTCTACTGCCGAGGCCCAGGCCAACATTGGCCTGGAAGTGGCGGAAAAGCTGGTCAAGTACAGCGACAACGGTACTTCGGTATCGTCCGTGAACTTCCCGGAAGTGGCCCTGCCGGCTCACCCTGGCAAGCATCGCCTGCTGCACATCCACGAAAACATCCCGGGTGTGATGAGCGAGATCAACAAGGTCTTCGCGGAAAACGGTATTAACATTTCCGGTCAGTTCCTGCAGACCAACGAGAAAGTCGGTTACGTCGTGATCGACGTCGATGCCGAATACTCCGATCTGGCACAAGAGAAACTGCAGCACATCAACGGCACTATTCGTAGCCGGGTGTTGTTCTAAGAGCAGGGGTGAGTTGTTAGTTTCAAGCGGCAAGCTGATGTATGGCTTGCAATAAAAAACGGGAGCCCGGTCAGGGCTCCCGTTTTTTTATTGCCTGACACAGCATGAGTTCTTGTGGGAGCGGGCTTGCTCGCGAAGACGGTGTGTCAGTCGATATATCCCACGCTGATACACCGCCTTCGCGAGCAAGTCCGCTCCCAGAGGGCGGAGTGTTTATGGGTGCCGGGTTATTCCACGGTCACCGTGATTTTCTCGGATACGATCGATGGATCGAACGGTACATGGCCGTAGTCGCCCAGTATCAGTTGCAAGGTGTGTTTGCCCGGGGCCAGTTTGAGGGTGGTCTCGGTTTGTGCCATGCCAAAGTGCACGTGGTTGGCGTCGGTCGGAATTGCAACGCCTTCGGCAGGTAGTTTGTCCACATCAATCAGCAAATGGTGGTGCCCTGTGTTTTTTATCATCTCGCCCGCTTTGGCCAAGGCGATTCCTCCTGCGACGCCGAACTGGACTTTGAATTCCTGACTGACAACATCGCCATCCTTTGGGGAAACGAAGAAGACTTTCGCACCCTCGGGAGCAGGGGTTGCGGCTGTCGCCAGCATCGAAGCCCCCAGCAACAGGCTGGCCAAGGCGGCACGTGACATAAAGCTTTTCATTTTTTTCTCCAGTTTTTCATGAAATCCGCGAGATCATGACAACTTCATGACCATTCGTTGTCGAAGCCTGCAACAACCATAGCAAAGCGAGCCTGAAACGAGCGTCGCTTGTAACAATACAAAGGAGTGACCATGCGTTTTCTGCCTGGGCTGATCTGCCTGCTACCCCTCTTGAGCCCTCTGGCCCATGCCGAACTGATCGACGACGTCAACGACCGTGGCGAATTGCGCATCGCTCTGGAAGCCAACACCAGCCCTTTCAACTTCAAGGAGGACGGCAAGCTCACCGGCTTCGAAGTGGAGCTGGGTCAGATGCTGGCCGGTGAGCTGGATGTTCGCGCCGATTTTGTGGTCACCGATGCCGGGGATCTGCTGTCCGGCGTGGAAAGTGGCAAGTACGACGTTGCCATCAACCACATAGCAATGACCCCGGAACTGGCCGAACGTTTCGACACCAGTGCCGTTTACAGCCAGCCGGATGCGCAACTGTTGGCGCGCAAGGATGAGACACCGCGTCCCCTGGTCATGGCGCAGTCCTTTCAGCCGGAAGAAAAGAGCGAGCCGGCGCCGAGCCTGGTGATTCCGTTTCAGAAGGGCAACCCGGCGTTCAAGGCCAGCCTGGACAATGCCCTGGAGCGGATCAAGGACGACGGGCGATTGGAGCAGTTGTCGCAGAAATGGTTGGGTCGTAGGAGCTGACGAGTGCAACGAGGCTGCGATCTTTTCAAGGACACTTGAGTCTCAAGCGAAAGATCAAACGATCGCAGGTTTCGTCGGCGCCTCCAGAGTCGAGCGGGAGCAAGCTCCCTCGCCACAGGGTTCACCGCTCACCCTGTCCAAATAGTCCTGTCCTCAGGACTTACGCCAGACACTCGCCAGCCATGGCTGCTGCTCCCGCGGCAGCCCCGCCGGTCGGTAGTAATGCTCAAGCTCGACAAAACCTGCCTCGGTGAGCAGCGTGCGCCATGCCGCAAGGTCGTGATACGCGCCGAAGCGCTGGCCGTTCCAGCCTTCCTGGTTTTCGCCCCGCGGGTTGGAACTGAACAGCACGCCGCCGGGCTTGAGGGTGGCGTGCAATTGCTTGAGCACTCGAGGCAATTCCTGCACAGGAATATGAAACAGCACGGCGTTGGCGAAGATGCCATCGAAGCGTTCGCCTGGCAGGTCGAGGTTCAAGAAATCCTGTTGCCAGACTTCGCAGCCGCTGTCCTGGCGCGCCATTCGGGCAAACTCCTCCGAGCCGTCGAGGCCGACCGCGACATGCCCCCTGTCGGTGAATGTCCGCAAGTCCCGCCCGGGGCCGCAGCCGAAATCCAGAACGTGGAAGGGCGCCTGACCCTGGATATGCCGCAGCAACGCGTCGATGTTCTGGCTGACGTCATGATCGCGAGTGCCTTCGCGAAAGCTCTCGGCGACCGCGTTGTAATGGCCCAGGGTTGTGGTGGTGATGGTCTGCAGGTCGTCGGGGGTGTGTTTCATGGTCGCTGGCTTGGGTTGGGGAGCTTGGTCGAACTATACCGCAAGCAGCCTGGCCGCTTCCCTGCCAATCATGACCAGGCTCTCGCGCATCGGATTGCTCAAGAATTTTTGCCGCGTGGTTCGGCAGCCATGAGCGCCTCTTTCGCCGGGCTTTTCAGATACGAGTTAGCGCAACCGATCTTCAACGTTCGCGGCGGCGCCCAGTGGGAGTTGTTGCCCGCGCGGTCGAGGATGCAATAGGTCACTTCCAGGCGCAGGTCTTCCCCTGCCTCCAGGATGATCTGCGGCGGTACCCAGATGTTGATCGGCAGGCCAACCTCGCAAGGCTTGATGCGGGGCAGGTCCATGCGCACGTCGCCCCAGCGCAAGGTAATCGCATCGTCAGCGGCCATGTTCAGATAGGGCTCTATGGTCAGTGGTACGCCACGTTTGACCTGGCTCGGGTTCACGCCCTTACGGCGGATAGCATCAGGAATCCGCACTGGTGCCAGGCCCTGGTTTTCATCACCGCTCAGGGCCGACGGTTGGCCACCGGGGCAATCGAGCTTGACCTGGACCCGTTGCGATGCTGAGAGCGCCGGCCCGCGCCCCACTTGCATCACGCGATAATGGATGCGCGAGGTCCCATTGACGATGAAGCTCTCGGGGACCCGCAACGTAACGCTACTGTGCACGTCGGCCGGTGACAGCAGGCGGGAGCCGACGTAGCAATTGTCCCAGAACAGCTCGATCAGATCGCCCGCGTCCATGCCGGGATAAGGGGCAATCACCACTTGCAAGTGTGCCGCGCTGGTGATGTTGATGCTGTTACGCAGAGCGTTGGCCAGGATAGGCGCCGCCAGTTCAGGAATGTTCGACGTACATGTCATGGTGTTCTCCTTGATGCTTTAAAACGAAGTCCGTTTCGGGAAGATCGAAGGCGCTTAATCATCGCGACATATTTTTATTGCGCAGCATGGACCCTGTCTGCGGTTCACCGCGCAGAACTAAAATAGTTCGCGTCGCCTGTGGGTCACTAGATAAGGGTTCAGCAGTTTCAGTGTCAATAGAGGAACTTGCTTAATAATTGATTATATAGGGCTTCAGAAATGTCCTACGCGTTAAAGTTAAGAATGCGCGGCCTTGTGCACCTTTTTCCTCGGCTTCATTCGTTTGAACGGGGAGTGGTAGCAAGCCTGCTGATAGCTTGGCTCAAAGAAAAGTATTGCCAGAGATACGTATATATCGCAGGTCAACGGGGGCGGTGTGTTAACTCAATCGAGAGTTTCAGTTTGTTGCGTTGGGGAGTTAGTTGTTCTACTTCCATCCTTGGAAGTAGGGACAATATAAATAACTTACTGGTTGCCGTGTCCGGCCGAGAGGAACTTGCTGAGGAACTGTCGAGTGCGTTCCTCCCGGGGGGCTGCAAACAAGGCCTTGGCTTCGCCTTGTTCGACGATCACACCTTTGTCGAAAAACACCACGCGGTTCGCCACGTCCCGGGCGAAGCCCATTTCGTGAGTCACAATGACCATGGTGCGCTTTTCTTCGGCCAGGCCACGAATCGTCGCCAGCACCTCGCCCACCAGCTCCGGGTCCAGGGCCGAGGTCGGCTCGTCGAACAGAATCACCTCAGGCTCCATCGCCAGCGCCCTGGCAATCGCCACGCGCTGTTGCTGGCCACCGGAAAGACGCCGCGGGTAGGCGTCCTCCTTGCCTGCCAGCCCGACCTTGGCCAGCAGTTTACGGCCTAAAGCCTCAGCGTCGGCACGTGGGGTCTTCTTCACCACCAGGGGGCCTTCGATGACGTTCTCCAGCGCCGTGCGATGGGGGAACAGATTGAAGTTCTGGAACACAAAACCCACTTGTTGGCGCAAACGACGCACCAGGTTCTGCTGCTGGTTCAGCGGTCGACTGCCATCGATTTCGATGTCGCCGACCTTGATCCGGCCACTGCTGGGTTCTTCGAGGAAGTTCAGGCAGCGCAGGAAGGTGGTTTTGCCCGAACCGCTGGGGCCGATGATCGCCACCACTTCGCCTTCTTTGATCTCCAGGTCGATGCCATTGAGCACCACTTGACCCTTGAACTGCTTTGTCAGTTTTTCCACGACAATCATGGGTCAGGACTCCTGGTCATGCCGATTGACCCGGGCTTCCAGGACGTTCTGCAGGTGCGCCAGCACGCTGGCCAGAATCCAGTAGATCAGCGCGGCGGCAAGATACATGGTGAAGATTTCGAAAGTGCGGGCAGTGATCAACTGCGCCTGACGGAACAGCTCCGGCACCTGGATGGTCGCCGCCAGTGCGGTGTCTTTGACCAGGGAAATGAAGCTGTTGCCCAGAGGAGGCAAGGCCGTTCGCGCCGCTTGCGGCAGGATGGCCCGGCGCAGGGTCTGGGCGCGGGTCATGCCGATACTGGCCGCGGCTTCCCACTGGCCGCGCTCGATGGAGCTGATGGCCGCGCGCAGGATTTCACACGCATAGGCCGCCATGTTCAGCGAGAATCCGATCAGCGCCGCCGGCAACGGATCCAGCTCGACGCCCAGTTGGGGCAACCCGTAATAGATCACGAACAGCTGCACCAGCAGCGGCGTGCCGCGAAAGAACGACACGTAGATGCGAGCGATCCAGCTCACCAGCTTGAAGCGCGACAGGCGCATCAACGCCAGGCCGAAGCCCAGCAACAAGCCGAAGAACATGCCGCCCAAACTGAGGATGACCGTGTAATACGCGCCCTTGAGCAAGAAGGGCGCGGAGTCCAGCGCGAGTTGAAAAGCCTCTTCCATTATTGAGTGACGTCAGCGTTGAAGTATTTCTGCGAAATTTTCGCCAGGGTGCCGTCGGCCCGCAATTTGTCGATGGCCTTGTTGATTGCGTCCAGCAGCTCAGGCTCGCCTTTGCGCAGGGCGATACCGGCTTCCTGGCGGGAGAACGGCTCGCCCGCAACGGCGGTGTCCTTGGCCTTGGCGGTCAGCTCCAGAGCAGCCAGCCGATCTACCAGAATGGCGTCGATGCGGCCTACACGCAGGTCCTGGTATTTGGTCGGATCATCGTCGTAGGTGCGGATAATAGCCTTTGGCTGGTTTTCCTTGAGCCATTGCTCATAGTTGGTGCCCAAGCCAACGCCGACTTTCTTGCCGGCCAGGTCATCGGCGGTCTTGATGGCGTCTTTGTTCTTGGTCAGAACCAGCGCCTGGATACCGGAAACGGTGTAGGGCTGGGAGAAGTCATACTTCTTCTTGCGCTCCTCGGAGATGGTGACCTGGTTGATCACCGCGTCCAGGCGCTTGGATTCCAGCGCGGCGAGAATGCCGTCCCATTTGGTCGGCTGCAGTTTGACCTTCACGCCCAGCTCCTTGGCCAGGGCTTCGGAAAACTCCACTTCGAAACCGGCCAGCTTGCCATCGGCGTCCACGAAACTGAACGGTGGGTAAGTGCCTTCCAGACCGACGTTGATCACGCCCGCGTCCTTGATCTTTTGCAACTGCTCACCGGCGACTGCCTGCCCCAGCAGACCGGCGCTCAATGCCAGGCCCAGCGAACCCACCAACAGGTTGCGACGTAATGCGGAAAAATTCATGACAAGCCCCTGTGTTTTTTTATGGAGACGTTATTTCGGATGAGAGAAGGCGTCGCCGCGATTAAAAAGATTGCCCATCCTGCCTTAAAGCAGCCTGGGCGTCTCGCGGCAAATGCGCCTGTGGCGAGACTATAGGGTGGTGTTTATAGATTGGAAAATAATATTAAATCATTCAAATATTTGAGTATGGAATGAAAAAATCTCCTGTGGGAGCGAGCCTGCTCGCGATAACCAGTCAATATTGTTTTGACTGACACGCCGCTATCGCGAGCAGGCTCGCTCCCACATTGAGAACTTCACTACGCCTGGAGCGCCGCGTTATACGCAAACAACGCCGGTGCGCCGCCGGTATGCAGGAAGATGATCGGGCCCTCGTCGAAGCGATCGCGACCAATACCATCGAGCAGGCCGGCCATCGCCTTGCCGGTGTAGACCGGATCGAGCAACAGACCCTCCAGGCTCGCCAGCAATTTGACTGCCGCCAGTGTACCGGCATTGGGTTCGCCGTAACGTGGGGCGAAGTATTCGTCCCACAGGTTCACCTTGAAGGCCTCTGGAAACGATACATCAAGCAGTTGGGCGGTACGTTCGGCCAAGCCCTGGACCTTGGGGCGCTGGTCTTCTTCGCTGCGTGAGACCGTTATGCCAATCACGGGAAGTTGCGGCAGCCTTTCACTGAGTGCCAGCGTCAGACCGCTGTGAGTCCCGGCGCTGCCGGAGGCCAGCACCACGGCGGCGAAATTCAGGCCGGTGTCCTTGATTTGTTCGGCCAGTTCCAGCCCGGCGCGCACATACCCTAGCGCGCCCAGAGCATTTGAACCGCCAATCGGTACCAGATAGGGCTTCTTCCCATTGCTGCGCAGACGCGCGGCGAGGGCCTGCAATTGCTCGTCGGCGTTGTCCAGGTTTTCGACTAATTCGACCTTGGCGTCGAACAGCTCCAGTAGCAGCCGGTTGCCATTGCTCAGGTAGTTGCTGTCTTCGGTGCCGATGGGGTTTTCCAGCAGGGCCACACAGCCCAGGCCCAGCTTTGCCGCCAGCGCGGCAGTCTGGCGCACATGGTTGGACTGGATCGCACCGGCGGTGATGAGGGTGTCGGCACCTTGAGCCAGGGCATCGGCGGCCAGGTATTCCAGTTTGCGCAGCTTGTTGCCACCCAAAGCCAGCGGGGTCAGGTCGTCGCGCTTGATATAGATGTCGCGACCGAGCCAGGAGGAAAGACGGTCGAGTTTTTCCAGGGGAGTTGGATGGCCGAGCAGGTCAAGACGGTTAAAGCGCGCTAGCTGTTGTTTGATCATGGGTCCGTACTGATTGCAGGAGATGCCTGGACTATAGGCACGCCGATATTGATGGGCAACCGGCAATCGTTTTGTTTGGACGTAAACCGGCAGGGTGGGACTCCCGGATTGCTGGACAATGAAGATCCTGTGGGAGCGGGCTTGCTCGCGAAGGCGGACTTCCAATCTACATTGATGTGAATGTTACGGCCCCTTCGCGAGCAATCCCGCTCCCACAGGGGGCATGTTTCCTAGGACATATATTTAGACACTGAACGAATGCTCTCCAGGTAGCGTCATAGCCTCCCAGACTAGTGTAGGAAAAGTACCGGCCAGACCTGGGATTAGTCCTTAGCTACCTATTCATGTTTAACTTGAACGTTCATTCAAGTTAAACCGTCGGTTTGCTGCCCGCTCACAACAGGAGGCTTGCCTTTGCCGAGTCCGTTCGCAATTTTCACGATTTCGCTTTCCGGGGACCCTCGCTCATGAGTGCCTCGTCCCTTCCACCCAGCGGCTTGGTCCGCATGAATCCGCCGGTTTTTTACTTTGCCGCGACCTTCATTCTGCTGTTCGGCCTGGTGGTCATTGCTGTGCCGGAGCAGGCCGGTGCCTGGCTGCTGGCGGCGCAGAACTGGGCGGCCAATACGGTCGGCTGGTATTACATGTTGGCGATGACCCTGTATCTGGTCTTCGTGGTGGTCACCGCCTTGTCCGGCTACGGCAAGATCAAGCTCGGTGCCGACCACGACGAGCCCGAATTCAGTTACCTGTCCTGGGCCGGCATGCTGTTCGCTGCCGGTATCAGCATCACCCTGTTTTTTTTCTGTGTCTCCGAACCGCTGACCCATCTGGTTCAGCCACCGCAAGGCGAGGCTGGTACCGCAGATGCCGCGCGCCAGGCCATGCAGATCCTGTTTCTGCACTGGGGCCTGCACGGCTGGGGCGTGTTTGCTTTCGTCGGCATGGCCCTGGCGTACTTTGCCTACCGGCACAATTTGCCGTTGGCCCTGCGTTCAGCGCTGTACCCGCTGATCGGTAAACGTATTAACGGCCCCATCGGCTACGCGGTGGACGGTTTCGGCATCATCGCGACCGTGTTCGGCCTCGGCGCGGACATGGGGTTTGGCGTGCTGCATCTCAATTCCGGGCTCGATTATCTGTTCGGCATCGCCCACACCCAGTGGATTCAGGTCGGCCTGATCGTACTGATGATGGGCGCGGCAATCATTGTGGCGGTGGCCGGTGTCGATAAAGGCGTGCGGGTCATGTCCGACATCAACATGCTGCTGGCCTGCGCGTTGCTGCTGTTCGTGCTGTTTGCCGGGCCTACCCAGCATTTGCTCAACACGTTGATCCAGAACATCGGCGATTATCTCGGCGCCCTGCCGATGAAGAGTTTTGACGTGTACGCCTACAACGAGCCCAGCGACTGGCTGGGCGGCTGGACGGTGTTCTACTGGGCCTGGTGGATCGCGTGGTCGCCGTTCGTGGGGTTGTTCATTGCGCGCATCTCCCGTGGGCGCACTATCCGCGAGTTCGTGTTTGGCGTGTTGCTGATTCCCCTTGGCTTCACCCTGGCGTGGATGTCGATCTTCGGTAACAGCGCCATTGACCAAGTGTTGAACCACGGCATGAGTGCTTTGGGTATGTCCGCCCTGGAAAACCCCTCGATGAGCCTTTATTTGCTGCTGGAAACCTATCCATGGAGCAAGACCGTCATCGCGGTGACCGTGTTTATCAGTTTTGTGTTCTTTGTTACGTCAGCCGACTCCGGCACTGTGGTGCTTTCGACGTTGTCGGCCAAGGGCGGCAGCCCTGATGAAGACGGGCCCAAATGGCTGCGGGTGTTCTGGGGGGCGATGACCGCCCTGGTGACCAGTGCATTGCTGTTCTCCGGCAGCATCGATGCCTTGAAGTCGGCAGTGGTGCTGACGTCTTTGCCGTTCTCGCTGATTCTGCTGTTGATGATGTGGGGCCTGCACAAGGCGTTTTACCTCGAGTCCCAGAAGCAGATTGCGCAGTTGCATTCGCTGGCACCGGTGTCGGCTTCTCGACGAGGTACGGGCGGCTGGCGACAGCGCTTGAGTCAGGCGGTGCATTTCCCGTCCCGCGACGAGGTGTACCGTTTTCTCGACACCACGGTACGCCCGGCCATCGAGGAGGTGAAAGCGGTGTTCGCCGAGAAAGGTCTGACCGTGGTGACCCAGCCTGACCCGGCCAACGACAGCGTCAGCCTGGAGATCGGCCACGGCGAGCAGCATCCGTTCATCTACCAGGTGCAGATGCGCGGCTACTTCACGCCGTCCTTCGCCCGCGGCGGCATGGGTTCCAAGGAGCTCAACAACCGCCGTTACTACCGTGCTGAAGTGCACCTGAGTGAAGGCAGTCAGGATTACGATCTGGTGGGCTACACCAAGGAACAGGTCATCAACGACATCCTCGACCAATACGAGCGGCATATGCAGTTCCTGCATCTGGTGCGCTGATCGGGCGAAACCTCAGACCAGGCCGCCGTTGGCACGCAGGATTTGCCCGTTCACCCAGCCGGCGGCCGGGCTGACCAGGAAGGATATGATGCTGGCGATGTCCTCCGACTGGCCGAGGCGTTCCAGGGGTGGCATTTTAGCGAAGTTCTGGATCTGTTCTTCGCTCTTGCCATGCAGGAACAGTTCGGTAGCGACCGGGCCGGGCGCCACGGCGTTGACTGTGATCTGGCGGCCGCGCAGTTCCTTGGCGAACACCTGCGTCAGTGATTCGACGGCGGCCTTGCTGGCGATGTACACCGAATAGCCGGGCAGGTTCAGGCCAACGGTGCTGCTGGAAAAATTCACGATCCGGCCACCGTCGCTCAGACGGGTTGCGGCTTCGCGCAGGGTGTTGAAGGTGCCGCGAGTGTTGATGGCGAACGTCTGGTCGAACAGCTCGTCACTGTGCTGGGCCAAGGGCATCACTTGGAGGGTGCCAGCGTTATTGATCAGCACATCCACCTTGCCCAGTTGCGCTTCGGTCTCGTCGAACATCCGGCGGACGTCGACGGCAGAGGACACATCTGCCTTGATCGCTATGGCCTGGTGACCGGCCTGGCGCAATTGCACCACCAGCTTCGAGGCCTCGGCGGCGCTGTTGGCGAAGTTAATGGCGACGGCATAACCATCGCGGGCCAGTTGCTTGGCGATTTCGGCGCCGATGCCGCGGGAGGCGCCGGTTACGATGGCAACTTTGGTGGTTTGCGGGGGCATGACAGGGCTCCTTTTGAAGTGGATGAAGCCAGATTCACATGTTTACTGTCGATGATAAATGCCCGGCGGCTGCCTTGACTGTTCAGTAATCACAAACAATACGCGGGCAGGAAGACGTCTCTTCCATGGGCCGAGGTGTCGCCCACCTGCGGTAGTTCACCTGCACCGGCAAACCCGCTCCCACGCCGGACAGGCGAACTTTTGGCCTGACGGATGCGTCTGTGAGGTGTTAGCTTGCCCCATGTACCAGCCACCCGAACAGAGAGCCTTTCGATGACCTACACCGCTGCCGAAAACCGCTACGAGTCCATTCCTTACCGCCGTGTCGGTCGCAGCGGGCTGGTGCTGCCGGCGCTGTCGTTAGGGTTGTGGCACAACTTCGGCGACAGCACGCCGATCGACACGCAGCGTTCGCTGCTGCGTACGGCGTTTGACCTGGGTATCAATCACTTCGACCTGGCCAACAACTACGGCCCGCCCTACGGCAGCGCCGAGATCAATTTTGGCCGCTTGCTGCGCGAAGACTTCAAGCAGTACCGCGATGAGTTGATCATCTCCAGCAAGGCCGGCTGGGACATGTGGCCCGGTCCTTACGGCCAGGGAGGTGGTTCGCGCAAGTACGTGTTGGCCAGCCTGGACCAGAGCCTGCAACGCCTGGGCCTGGACTATGTGGATATCTTCTATTCCCACCGCTTCGACCCCGACACCCCGTTGGAAGAAACCGCCAGCGCGCTGGCCACGGCCGTGCAGCAGGGCAAGGCGTTGTACATCGGCATCTCTTCGTATTCCGGTGTGAAGACCCGGGAAATGGCTGCGCTACTCAAAGAGTGGAAGGTCCCACTGCTGATCCATCAACCGGCTTACAACCTGCTCAATCGCTGGGTGGAAAAGGACCTGCTGGACGCCACCGATGAACTGGGCACGGGTGTGATTGCCTTTACGCCCTTGGCCCAGGGCCTGCTGACCGACAAGTACCTCAAGGGCATTCCGGCCGATGCGCGGGTCAATCGCCCGGGTGGTGGTTCGTTGCAGGCTTCGCACCTGTCGCAGGAGAACATCGCCCATGTGCGCGCCCTCAATGAAATTGCCCAGCGTCGCGGGCAAAGCCTGGCGCAAATGGCCCTGGCCTGGACCCTGCGCGACGCACGGGTAACCTCTGCGCTGATCGGCGCCAGTCGGCCGGAGCAGATTATCGAGAACGTCGGGGCGTTGAAGAACCTGAGTTTCAGCGCTGAAGAACTGGCGCAGATCGATCGGTTTGCCCAGGAGGGCGGGATCAATCTGTGGGAGAAACCTTCGTCGGCGGAGTAGTTACTTTTGCCAAACAGCCGATCCGCCAAAAATGGCCGGCTGTACACAAAACCCTGTGGGAGGAGCTTGCTCCCTCCCACAGGTGTTCGCTCGCTAGTTACTGATTGCCAGGATGCTCGCCTGGTACGCCCCTACAAACACATCGAAATCCCCCACTTCGTTCTGCTCAAGCTCAGCTTGCTGAGCCAGGGATTGACGAGCGTTTTCTTCGAATGCGCTCTGCTCCTGGGTAGGCAACGGCTTGGCACGGAAGAATTCGGCGTGGGCCTTGCTCTGGCGCAGGGAGAACTGGGCGAAACTTTCCTGGTGTTGTGCCATGGCTGCCAGCACTTGGGCGGAGGGGGTCAGTGACGGGTCCCGCACCTTCGCCAATTGCGCGTCCAATGCCTGGCGATGGGCGTCGCCCCCCTGGCTCTCGTCGAGCAGCGAGGCCAATGGTGCGATCTTCTCCAGAAGCTCAATGGCCCAGGCTTGCATGTCCACCGATTGCCCTTGGCGTTGCAATTGCAAACCTGGCCGCCGGCCTTCCTTGACCACAGTCAGGAAGTTGTTCGTCGCATTGCTGCACTCGTTGTTTTCCAGGAGCGGACTGTCGTTCAGGCCGCAATACAGCAGGAACGCATCGAGGAACCGCGATTCGGTGAGGTCGATGCCCATCGGCAGGAACGGGTTGATGTCCAGGCAACGGACTTCGACGTACTGGATGCCCCGGGCCATCAACGCCTGAATCGGGCGCTCGCCGGTATAGGTCACGCGTTTTGGGCGGATGTTGGAGTAGTACTCGTTTTCGATCTGCAAAATATTGGTGTTGAGCTGCACCCACTCACCATTCTTATGCGTGCCGACTTCGACGTAGGGCGCGTACGGTGTCGCCACCGCCTTGCGCAGGCTGTCGGTGTAGCTTGCCAGGTCGTTGTAGCAGGGGGTCAGGCCGGCCTGGGCGTTGCTTTGGTAACCCAGGTCGCTCATGCGCAGGCTGGTGGCATACGGCAGGTACAAGGTGTCCGGATCCAATTGTTCCAACTGGTGCGGACGGCCGCGCAGAAAGCCGGCATCCAGAGCCGGCGAGGCACCGAACAAGTACATCAGCAACCAGCTGTAGCGACGGAAATTACGGATCAGCGCGATGTAGGCCGATGACTGGAAATCACGATCGCTCGCTTCAACGGCT
Source organism: Pseudomonas sp. NFACC39-1 (assembly GCF_900110355.1). Taxonomy (NCBI): domain Bacteria; kingdom Pseudomonadati; phylum Pseudomonadota; class Gammaproteobacteria; order Pseudomonadales; family Pseudomonadaceae; genus Pseudomonas; species Pseudomonas sp. NFACC39-1. The sequence goes on from NZ_FODL01000014.1 coordinate 54,654, forward strand.
TCGGCCTGACGCAGCAGCGGCCAAAGTTTTTCCGGCAGGGAAAAGTTGTAGTGGATCCCGGCGATGCATTGCATGGTCTTGCCATAGCGCAGCGCCAGACCCTGGCGGTAGACGTACTTGAGCCGACCGATGTTCGAGGTGCCGTAATACGCGATCGGAATGTCTTCCTCTGCTGGCAGCGGGCACGGCATCGAAGGACTCCACAGGTACTCGTTGCCGAGTTTGCTGTAGGCAAACCGGTGGATCTTGTCGAGGCTGTGCAAGGTATCGGCCACGTCAGCCTGGGCCGGGGTGATGAACTCCAGCAGCGACTCGGAATAGTCGGTGGTGATCTGTTCGTTGGTCAGCGCCGAGCCCAGGGCCTCGGGGTGCGGGGTCTGCGCCAGATGCCCTGTGTCCGTGACGCGCAGGCATTCACGTTCGATGCCGTGCAGGCACTGCTCGAGCAGGGAGAGGTTGGCGCGCTCGCCGAGCAGAGCCAGGCGGCGGTTTAAAAGGTCGCTCAAGTTGAATTCCTTCACGCGTCAGTCGCCCCAATATGGGGGTGGTCACGACGGTCTACAAGGGTGAAGTTAAAACTGGCGTTTTCGCCTGGTTTTTGTGCTGCCAAGGACTGAGCGCCGCAATCCCCTGTGGGAGCGGGCTTGCTCGCGAAGGCGGTATGTCAGTCGGCATTGGAGTCGCCTGATACACCGCTTTCGCGAGCAAGCCCGCTCCCACAAGGAGTTCCGACACCGCATTCGCAGCGCCGAAATTAACCCAAATCGATGACAGGGAGCTATAGGACTGCGAACGTGCCTTGTGCTTTTGCGACCAGTTTGTCGCCTTGCATCACTTCGGCCTCAACCACCAGCGTGCGCCGACCCGGGTGAATGACCCGGGCCGTGCAGAGCACCGCACCGTCGGAGACGGCGCGAATGTAGTTGATCTTGCATTCGATGGTCGCACTCTGCTGGTCAAAGCCGTGGACGCTGGAGCAGGCCAGGCCCATGGCGATGTCCACCAGGCTGAACAACGCGCCGCCATGCAGTTTGCCGCCGCGGTTGCGCAACGGTGGCTCAAGGCTCAGGGCGACTTGCGCCACCCCGTCACCCAGGCTGTGCAGACGGCAGCCGAGCAGCTTGAAAAACGCGCTTTCCACCAACCCGGCTGGCGCATCCATCAGCGTTTCTTCAACTGTTTGGCATTGGCGAACAGCGAGGCCATGGCGTTGTTGGCCGGGGCCTGCGTGGCGGTTTCCTTGCGCGGTGTGGTGTTCTGCGATTGACGCGGTGTCGAGCCCGGACGAGCGCCGCGGGCACCGTCGACTTTCTCGCCCGGCGTATCACTCATGCGCATCGACAGACCGACGCGTTTGCGCGGGATGTCGACTTCCATGACCTTCACTTTCACCACATCACCGGCCTTTACCGCTTCGCGCGGGTCCTTGATGAACTTCTCCGACAGCGCGGAGATGTGCACCAGACCATCCTGATGCACGCCGATGTCGACGAAGGCACCGAAGTTGGTGACGTTGGTCACCACGCCTTCGAGGATCATGCCCGGTTGCAGGTCCTTGAGGTCTTCGACGCCGTCCTGGAACTCGGCAGTCTTGAACTCGGGACGCGGGTCACGGCCGGGTTTCTCCAGTTCCTGAAGAATGTCGGTCACGGTGGGCAGGCCGAAGGTTTCGTCGGTGAATTTTTTCGGGTCCAGGCGTTTGAGAAACGCAGCATCACCGATCAGCGAGCGGATGTCGCGGTCGGTCTGGGCGGCGATGCGTTGCACCAGTGGGTAGGCCTCAGGGTGGACAGCCGACGAATCCAGCGGGTTGTCGCCGTTCATGACGCGCAGGAAGCCGGCGGCCTGTTCGAAGGTTTTTTCACCCAGGCGCGGGACTTTCTTCAATGCGGCGCGGGTCTTGAACGCACCATGTTCGTCGCGGTGAGTGACAATGTTCTGCGCCAGCGTGGCATTGAGACCCGAGATACGCGCCAACAGCGCTACCGAAGCGGTGTTCACGTCCACGCCCACGGCGTTCACGCAATCCTCCACCACAGCATCCAGGCCTCGGGCCAGTTTCAACTGGGAAACGTCGTGCTGGTACTGGCCGACACCGATGGATTTCGGATCGATCTTTACCAGTTCCGCCAGCGGGTCCTGCAGGCGGCGAGCAATGGACACCGCGCCACGAATCGACACGTCCAGGTCCGGGAATTCCTTGGAGGCCAGTTCCGACGCCGAATAAACCGAAGCGCCGGCCTCGGACACCATGACCTTGGTCATCTTCATGGCCGGGTACTTCTTGATCAGTTCGGCGGCCAGTTTGTCGGTCTCCCGGCTGGCGGTGCCGTTGCCAATGGCGATCAGGTCCACCGAATGCTTGGCGCATAGCGCGGCGAGCACGGCGAGGGTCTGGTCCCACTTGTTATGCGGCACATGGGGGTAGACCGTGGCATGGTCCAGCAGCTTGCCGGTGGAGTCCACCACGGCCACTTTGCAACCGGTACGCAGGCCCGGGTCCAGGCCCAGGGTGGCGCGCGGCCCGGCCGGTGCGGCCAGCAGCAGGTCGTGCAGGTTGTGAGCGAAGACGTTGATCGCCTCGGTCTCGGCGTTGTCGCGCAGTTCGCCCAGCAGATCGGTCTCCAGGTGGGTGTAGAGCTTGACCTTCCAGGTCCAGCGCACCACTTCGGCCAGCCATTTGTCGGCGGCGCGGTTCTGGTTCTGGATGCCGAACTGCTGGCCAATCATGCCTTCGCAGGGGTGCATGGTGCCGGGCAACTCATCGCCCACCTTCAGCGCGGAGCTGAGAATGCCTTCGTTGCGGCCGCGGAAAATTGCCAGGGCGCGGTGGGACGGCATGCTCTTGAGCGGTTCGTCGTGTTCGAAGTAGTCGCGGAACTTGGCGCCTTCCTCTTCCTTGCCGGCGATCACGCGGGCGCTGAGGGTGGCTTCCTGCTTGAGGTAATTGCGCAGTTTTTCCAGCAGGTTGGCGTCTTCGGCGAAGCGTTCCATCAGGATGTACTTGGCACCTTCGAGCGCCGCTTTCACGTCCGCCACACCTTTTTCGGCATCGACGAAACGCGCGGCTTCGGTTTCCGGGGCCAGGGTCGGGTCGTTGAACAGACCGTCGGCCAGCTCGCCGAGGCCGGCCTCCAGGGCAATCTGGCCCTTGGTGCGGCGTTTTTGCTTGTAGGGCAGGTACAAGTCTTCGAGACGGGTCTTGGTGTCGGCCAGCTTGATGTCACGCTCAAGTTGCGGGGTCAGCTTGCCCTGTTCCTGAATGCTGGCCAGGATGCTGACGCGCCGCTCGTCGAGTTCTCGCAAGTAGCGCAGGCGTTCTTCCAGATGACGCAGTTGGGTGTCATCGAGGCTGCCGGTCACTTCTTTTCGGTAACGGGCGATAAAGGGCACCGTGGAGCCTTCATCCAGTAGCGCGACGGCCGCTTCGACCTGTTGTGGGCGTACGCCGAGTTCCTCGGCGATGCGGCTGTTGATGCTGTCCATAAAACCACCTGAAAAATTGTGAAATCAGACCCGCCACCGCAGAAGCCGGGCTCGGCGAGACTGGTTGAGCGGCCTGGCGTGCGCCGCTGCCTGGGTCAAGAGGCTGCCTGTTGACCCGCGAAATTCAGAAAGTGCTGCCGGGCAAGGGAAAAAAACGATACGTCGGGATCACGATCCGACATTCCCTGGCACAAAAGGCCGCGCATTATAACCAGCGTTCCGTTCTTAGGGGGCTCCGTGGTCTGTAGGCTTGATACCCGGATTGGTGGAGATAGAGGAAAAATCTGCTAACAATGCACACGGTGCGTATAACGGCAGCTAGGCCATAATGCGCGCCGAGATCAAAGGAGCTTCCTATGAGCAGCACTGCACAAACTGCTGAAGGCGAAAAAATTCTTATTGTTGACGACGATCCGGGGCTGAGCAGCCTGCTGGAGCGCTTTTTCGTCAGCAAGGGCTACCGCGCCCGCACCGTACCGAACACCGAGCAAATGGATCGGCTGCTGGCCCGTGAGGTCTTCAACCTGGTGGTCCTCGACCTGATGCTGCCAGGTGAAGACGGTTTGACGGCCTGCCGTCGCCTGCGTGGCGCCAACAACCAGATCCCGATCATCATGCTTACCGCCAAGGGCGATGAGCTGAGCCGTATCAAGGGGCTGGAACTGGGTGCTGACGATTACCTGGCCAAGCCGTTCAACCCGGACGAGCTGATGGCTCGGGTCAAGGCGGTGTTGCGTCGTCAGTCGGCTCCGGTGCCTGGCGCCCCGGGCAGCGAAGATGAAAGCGTGACCTTCGGCGACTATGAACTGTCCCTGGCCACTCGCGAGCTCAAGCGCGGCGATGAAATACACATGCTCACCACCGGTGAGTTCGCCGTGCTCAAGGCCCTGGTGATGAACGCCCGTCAGCCGCTGACCCGCGACAAGCTGATGAACCTGGCCCGTGGCCGTGAATGGGATGCGCTGGAGCGATCCATCGACGTGCAGATTTCCCGTCTGCGCCGGATGATCGAGCCTGATCCTTCCAAGCCGCGATATATCCAGACTGTCTGGGGCGTGGGTTATGTGTTCGTGCCGGATGGTGCCGCCAGCAAGTGATCGGTGATTTGTAGGAGCGGGTGGCCTGGCGGATTGAATTTCTTCCTGCAGGCGACTCGCGGTCCGTTATTGTGCGAGCATCGCTCGCTCCTGCAAGTGTGTAGCGGCTATTCATGAAAACCCCCGTTTGGTTCCCCCAGAGCTTCTTCTCCCGCACCCTCTGGCTGGTGCTGATTGTCGTGCTCTTTTCCAAGGCACTGACGCTCGTCTACTTGCTGATGAACGAAGATGTGCTGGTGGACCGGCAGTACAGCCACGGTGTTGCCTTGACCCTTCGAGCCTATTGGGCTGCCGATGAAGCCAACCGGGAAAAGATTGCCGAAGCGGCGACCCTGATCCGGGTGGTTGGCGCCGGCGTGCCGGAAGGCGAACAACACTGGCCTTACAGCGAAATCTATCAACGGCAGATGCAGGACGAACTCGGCGCCGATACCGAAGTGCGATTACGTATGCACTCGCCTCCGGCGCTGTGGGTACGTGCGCCGAGCCTGGGGGATGGCTGGTTGAAGGTACCGTTGTACCCCCACCCGTTGCGCGGCCAGAAAATCTGGAACGTGCTTGGCTGGTTCCTGGCCATCGGCCTGTTGTCGACCGCTTCGGCGTGGATCTTCGTCAGCCAGCTCAATCAGCCGCTCAAGCGCCTGGTCTATGCGGCCCGACAGTTGGGCCAGGGCCGTAGCGTGCGGTTGCCCATCAGCGACACGCCCAGCGAAATGACCGAGGTGTACCGCGCTTTCAACCAGATGGCCGAGGACGTCGAGCAGGCCGGACGCGAGCGTGAACTGATGCTTGCGGGCGTCTCCCACGACCTGCGCACACCGTTGACCCGTTTACGGCTGTCGCTGGAGTTGATGGGCGAGCATACCGACCTGACCGATGAAATGGTCCGCGATATCGAAGACATGGACGCGATTCTCGATCAGTTCCTCGCGTTCATTCGCGACGGTCGGGACGAGTCCGTGGAAGAAGTCGATCTCAGCGAGTTGGTACGGGAAGTGGCCGCGCCCTATAACCAGAACTGCGAAAAAGTGCACCTGCGCCTGGAGCCGATCCAGCCGTTCCCGCTGCGCCGGGTGTCGATGAAGCGATTGCTGAACAACCTGATCGGCAATGCCCTGAACCACGCCGGCACGGGCGTCGAAGTGGCGGCCTATGTTTCCGGTGATACCAGCGCACCTTATGTGGTGCTCAGCGTCATGGACCGTGGTGCCGGGATCGATCCGTCGGAACTGGAAGCCATTTTCAACCCCTTCACCCGGGGCGACCGTGCCCGGGGCGGAAAAGGCACGGGATTGGGCCTGGCCATTGTCAAGCGCATCGCTTCAATGCACGGCGGTAATGTCGAATTGCGCAACCGCGCCGGGGGTGGTCTGGAAGCGCGGGTGAGGTTGCCGTTGGGGCTGTTGTTGCCCAGGGATGCGGTATAGGGACACACCCGTTTGCTCAAGAACTGATGTGGGAGCGAGCCTGCTCGCGATAGCGATGGATCAGCAGCATTGATGTTGAGTGACACACCGCCATCGCGAGCAGGCTCGCTCCCACATATCACCTAACCCTTGCCCTTGGTCCGGGTCATGTTCGGCCCGCCATTCTTTTCCAGATGCTCGATGATCATCCCCGCCACGTTCTTGCTCGTGGTGGTTTCGATCCCTTCCAGACCTGGCGAGGAGTTGACCTCCATTACCAGTGGCCCGTGATTGGAGCGCAGGATGTCTACGCCCGCCACGGCAAGGCCCATGACTTTAGCGGCGCGCAGGGCCGTCATGCGCTCTTGCGGCGTGATCTTGATCAGGCTGGCGCTGCCGCCGCGATGCAGGTTGGAGCGAAATTCCCCGGGCTTGGCCTGGCGCTTCATCGAAGCGATCACCTTGTCGCCGACCACGAAGCAGCGAATGTCCGCGCCGCCGGCTTCCTTGATGTATTCCTGGACCATGATGTTCTGCTTCAGTCCCATGAACGCTTCGATCACCGACTCGGCGGCCGTCGCGGTTTCACATAGCACTACGCCAATACCCTGGGTGCCTTCTAGCACCTTGATGACCAGTGGTGCGCCGTTGACCATGGCGATCAGATCGGGAATGTCGTCGGGAGAGTGGGCAAAACCGGTCACCGGCAAGCCGATCCCACGGCGCGACAACAATTGCAGCGAGCGCAACTTGTCCCGGGAGCGGGCGATGGCCACGGACTCGTTGAGGGGAAACACGCCCATCATTTCGAACTGGCGCAACACGGCACAACCATAGAACGTTACCGATGCACCGATGCGCGGGATCACCGCATCGAACCCTTCCAGCGGTTTTCCACGGTAGTGGATCTGCGGCTTGTGGCTGGCAATGTTCATGTAGGCGCGCAGGGTATCGATCACCACCATTTCATGGCCACGTTCGGTCCCGGCTTCAACCAGGCGACGAGTGGAATACAGACGCGGATTACGCGACAGCACAGCGATCTTCATGCAACACCTGTGGCAGAGGTAGTGGACACCGGGAACACCGGCTTGTCTTGAACATATTTGATGCCCGGATTGACCACCAACTGGCCGTCGATCAAGGCTTTGGAACCCAATAACAGGCGATATCGCATGGACTTGCGGCAGGCAAGCGTGAACTCGACTCGCCAGATCCGATCCCCCAGTGCCAGCGTCGTGCTGATCACGTAGCGAACCTGAGCGTGGCCGTTGGAGCTTTTTATCGTTTTGCGCGCCACCAATGGAGCTTCGCAGCGACGATGGCGCAACTGCACCACCGTTCCCAGATGCGCGGTGAAGCGCACCCATTTTTCACCGTCACGCTCGAACGGCTCGATGTCGGTGGCGTGCAGGCTGGAGGTGCTGGCGCCGGTGTCGATTTTTGCCCGCAGGCCCGCGACACCCAGGTCCGGGAGCGCCACCCACTCGCGCAGACCGACAACGGTCAGATGGTCAAAAGTCTTCAATAAAAAAACCTGCGATCAGTACATCGGATCGTGGAGCCCGCGAATTGCGGTATTCACGCAGAATAATCACAAAATGGCGACAGTTATCTACACACCTGTTTGCGCTCGTGACCGACAGCGGCGCGCATCGAGCCGCCAGTCGGTTCGGCCGACATTCTATCCGTCGGACCGAATTCGTGCGCCCGACAAAAACGGTAGTACAGTTCTGACTATTGGCTGAAAGAGGAATTGCAGTGGCACAAAAAAAGGAAGAAGACGACAAGGTCCGTCTCGATAAATGGTTGTGGGCAGCGCGATTCTATAAAACCCGTGCCCTGGCCAAGACCGCCATCGAAAGCGGCAAGGTCCATCACCGGGGTGAACGCTGCAAACCGGGCAAGGAGCCTCGCATCGGCGACGAATATGTCATTCGCGCCGGATTCGACGAAAAAACCGTGGTGGTCCAAGCCCTGTCGATCGTGCGCCGCGGCGCGCCTGAAGCCCAGACGCTGTATTGCGAAACCGAAGCCAGCATTGCCAAGCGTGAAGCCGCAGCCGCCCAACGCAAGGCCGGCGCCCTGGGGGTCAGCACCGATGGCAAGCCCAGCAAGAAGCAGCGGCGGGACCTGTTCAGGTTTCATGGTAGCAACAGCGAATAAAAGATCGGCCATTGGGGCCCGGAGTGCCTGTGGCTCAGATGAGCAGTCAGCCCATCGTCAGACAAAGCCTTGCGTTGCTTGGAACCCACCCGGAATGTCCATAAAATGCCCGCCATCCTTTGTCATCACCTCAGATACCAGACCCTATGACTGATTTGCCGGATACCGACTACACCCAACGCTTCATCTTCGATGACAGCGACACTCGTGGCGAGCTGGTGGCGTTGGAGCGTAGCTACGCCGAAGTGCTTGCCAAGCATCCCTATCCGGAACCGGTCGCCCAACTGCTCGGTGAACTGATGGCGGCTGCGGCGCTGCTGGTCGGCACCTTGAAGTTCGATGGCTTGCTGATTCTCCAGGCCCGTTCCGAAGGCCCGGTGCCGTTGTTGATGATCGAATGCTCCAGCGAACGCGAGATCCGTGGCCTGGCCCGTTATCACGCTGAGCAGATCGCCCCCGACGCGAGCCTGGCCGACATGATGCCCGATGGCGTGCTGGCCCTGACGGTCGACCCAACCCACGGCAAGCGCTACCAAGGCATTGTCGATCTCGATGGCACGTCCCTGGCTGAATGCTTCACCAACTACTTCGTCATGTCGCAACAGACCAACACTCGCTTCTGGCTATACGCCGACGGGCGGCGCGCCCGTGGTTTGCTGCTGCAGCAATTGCCCGCCGACCGCCTTCGCGACCCGGAAGAACGTGACGCCAGTTGGCAGCACATCACCGCTCTGGCCAGCACCCTGAGCGCCGATGAGCTGCTGAGCCTGGACAACGAAACCGTGCTGCATCGCCTCTACCACGAAGAGCAGGTGCGCCTGTTCGACGGTCAGCCGTTGCGCTTCCAATGCAGCTGCTCTCGTGAACGTTCCGGCAATGCGCTGGTCAGTCTGGGTCTGGAAGATGCGCAGCAATTGGTGATCGAACATGGTGGCGCCATCGAGATCGATTGCCAGTTTTGCAACGAGCGCTACCTGTTCGACGCTGCGGACATCGCCCAATTGTTCGCCGGTGCGGGTGTCGACACACCGTCAGATACTCGTCACTAAAACGGTTCAGCGCAGGTAAATCTCCTGGCAAACGCCGGATTTACGCCGTACTGACGGGAGGGCCCTACTTTTTTTGGGCTTTTCTGGCATAATCCGGCCCACTTTTTTCGGGTAGTAGTGCGCGACTTCCTACTACAAAACGTTTGGAGCACTCGGCCACAGGCCGACGGGGAATCTCATGACGCAAGCCAATAACGCCGTGTACACCGATCTGAGTGTCGATGATCTGGTCAAAGAAGCCCTCAGTCGCGGTGAAGGCGAGCTTGCCGATACTGGCGCGCTGGTTGTTCGCACCGGTCATCGTACCGGTCGTTCACCGGTTGACCGTTTCATCGTTGAAGAGCCGACCACCCAGGACGCCATCGCCTGGGGCCCGATCAACCGCAAGTTCCCGGCCGACAAGTTCGACGCCCTGTGGGACCGCGTAGCAGCCTATCTGGGCGAGCGTGAGCGTTTTGTCTCCCATGTTCATGTAGGTTCCGATCCTGCGCACTACCTGCCGGTCAAGATGACCACCGAGACTGCCTGGCATAACCTGTTCGGCCGCTGCCTGTTCATCAACCCCGAGCAGTACAACGCCGGTGGCAAGGATGAATGGCAGATCCTCAACGCGCCGAACTTCGTCTGCGAGCCTGAGCGCGACGGCACCAATTCCGACGGCACCGTGATCATCAACTTCGCGGCCAGGAAAGTGCTTATCGCTGGCATGCGTTACGCCGGTGAAATGAAGAAAGCACTGTTCTCCGTCCAGAACTTCCTGCTGCCAGCGGTTGACGTATTGCCGATGCACTGCGCCGCCAACATGGGCGAAGAGGGCGATGTGACCCTGTTCTTCGGCCTGTCGGGCACGGGTAAAACGACTCTGTCCGCCGATGAAAGCCGTTACCTGATCGGTGATGACGAGCACGGCTGGGGCGTTGGCGTGGTCTTCAACATTGAAGGCGGTTGCTATGCCAAGTGCATCGACCTGTCCGAGAAGAACGAGCCGGTTATCTGGAAAGCCATCCAGCACGGCGCCGTACTGGAAAACGTCGTCCTGGATCCGGTCACCAAGAAAGCCGATTACGCCGACGACAGCCTGACCCAGAACAGCCGCGCCGCGTACCCGCGTGAACTGATCGAAAAACGCGCACCGAAAAACCTCGGTGGCGAGCCAAACGCAGTGATCTTCCTGACTTGCGACCTGACCGGCGTACTGCCGCCGGTGTCGATCCTCAGTGAAGAACAAGCGGCCTACCACTTCCTGTCCGGCTACACCGCACTGGTGGGCTCGACTGAAATGGGTTCGGGCAGCGGCATCAAGTCGACGTTCTCCACCTGCTTCGGCGCTCCATTCTTCCCACGTCCTGCCGGTGAATACGCTGAGCTGCTGATCAAGCGTATTCGTGGCTTCGGCTCCAAGGTCTACCTGGTCAACACCGGCTGGACCGGCGGTGGCTACGGCGTCGGCAAGCGCTTCAACATCCCGACCACCCGTGCGGTGATCGCGGCCATCCAGAGCGGCGCGCTGATCGGTGCTGAAACCGAGCACCTGGACATCATCAACCTGGACGTGCCGCTGGCTGTTCCGGGCGTTGAGACTGGTCTGTTGAACCCACGCAACACCTGGACCGACAAGGCTGCGTACGACGAAGCGGCCAAAGCTTTGGCTGGCTTGTTCATCGAGAACTTCAAGAAGTTTGAAGTGAGCGACGCGATCAAGGCGGCTGGACCGCAGTTGTAAGGATTGGTTAGCGAATGAAAAAACCGCCCTCTTCAGGGCGGTTTTTTTATGGGCGGCTATCTGTACGTGTAAGGTTTGGAACTGCCATTATTCCATCTGAAATTGAGCTAAACAGCCAGAATAATGCCACTTAAGGCATCCAGACCGACTAGTCCTGTTCCACTTCCTGCGTATCCCACCGTTGTGCCTTGATGGCCTTGTAGAGCATGCCAATGGTCAACGGCATCTTGTTACCACGGCCCTTGGCCCTGCGTTTTTGAAACACATCGAATCCTTCCGGCTGAAAGTAGCGGTAAGCGTCGTAGTCGATGAGGTCGATGGCGAACCGCTCCTCCAAGGCTTCCATCAGATGCCGAGCGTCCGCGCCGTCACAGCCAAGGTCGAGATTGATGGCGGTGTCCAGACGGATTGTCTTGCGCTCCGGCAGACCGATTTCTTCATGGAGCAGTTCCATGAGCTGGCGCATGGCGTGGTCGTCGGGAAAGTCTGGAGCGAGGCGCATGGAAAAATGTCCGGGGCTGAGGGGGCGTCTGTAAAGGTGGGAAGTTTAGGGCGAAATTTTTCCCAATTGGAAAAAGAAGAAATATTCCACGACAGTCTCGGAACTGTCCTGAACCCAAAAATAAAGTGCAGGAATAATGCTCGCGCCTGAAGCTTCGACAGTCGCGAGCGGTAGCGGCTTTAGGATCAGTCAGCCAACGGCCCAGGGATGCGTCGCGAGGCGGCCTCCAGGTCCATCAGCCCTCTGCCGTAGGCTTCGTTGTTGGCGTAGATGCCGGTGCGGTTGGCTGTCGCCAGCAGATGTTCGCGCACTTGCTGTGCGTTGAGCTGCGGGTAGAGGCTTTGCAGCGCCGCCAGGGCGCCGCTGACCAACGCAGCGGCCGGGGATGTGCCTGCGGTTTGGACGTAACGGCCATCCTTGCCTACGGTTAGCAGGCCCGCCTGTGGGCCCGCGTCGCCCCCGGGTACGGCGATGCACCAGGCGGCTGCAACGCCGCAATAGTTGGATTTGCCATTGATTGCGCTGCCATCGTTTTTCAGTGCAACCACCGCGATCCATCCTCTTTCCAATTCAGGCAAGGCCACCGGCAACCCCGGTTCGGCCAGGGGCTCACGCTTGAGTTCGTTACCTGTCGGGAAGACAAACACAGCGCCGTCTTCCACCAGTTTTCGGGCAACGGCCAGGGAGTCGGGCATCACCTGGTTGTAACGCGCTTCAGTGATTTCGGTGGCGGGAATGGCGTTGGCCCAGGAGTTATTAAACAGGCGGGCGCCCTTGTCGAAACCGCTTTGCCAGGATTGTGCGATTTCGCTGTCGAAGAAAAACGGTTCGTTGTCGTCGCCGAAACGGAAGGGGATCAACCGGGCGTCAAACGCCATGCCATGCATCCCCTGACCGTCCTTGTTCGCGGCGAGGATGCCGGCCATTTGCGTGCCGTGACCGACACGGTCAACGGTGCCGGGACGGTTTTCGACATGGTCGAATCCGGGGTCACTCAGCCTGCCCTCGAACTCCGTCAGGTTGCTGTTCAGTCCAGAGTCGATGAGCGCCACGGTCACGTTCTGGCCGGTGCCGCCTCGGGCATACAGCGCTGAGGCCTTGACGATCTCCAGACCTTGCTGGGCACGGTATTCCGGTGTTTCAAAGGCGGCGGCTTCCGTGTGGGGTTGTTCAGGAAGGGTCAAGCAGCCGGCCAGCAGTGAGGCCGACGTTAGCGCCAGGGTGCGTAGCGCGGAAAAAGGATGTGGCATGGTTCATTCCTTGAACGAAGTTTTGAGCGCCAGGCTTCCTGGCCTGCAGCGCATGTGGATGGCGCACCTTACCTTGCAAGCGAAACGGGAACGAGACATCAAAGTGCCTGGATTTGTATCACTTCATGGCAAAGCATAAGGGCGCTGAGGCTGTATCATCCGGTATCGTTTTCTCCCAAACCTTTTCTCGACTCCCTGCGCTGTCCGGCTAGGCTTTTGGCATCGCAGCAGTCAAGGAGTGACCGCTTATGCACAGCACCCTGGAACAGGTTTTCGGTTATCCGCAGTTTCGCCCCGGTCAGGAGGCTGCCGTCAGCGCCGTGCTTGCCGGACGGTCGGCAGCAGCCATTTTCCCCACCGGCTCGGGCAAGTCCCTGTGTTATCAACTGCCGGCGCTGTTATTGCCGCACTTGACGCTGGTGGTCTCGCCGCTGTTGGCGCTGATGCAAGACCAACTGGCGTTCTTGCATCGCCATGGCATCGCGGCGGCGAGTATTGATTCAGTCCAGCATCGTGACGAAGCCAGCGAGGTCATGGCACGGGCCCGTTCCGGCGAATTGAAAATCCTGATGATTTCAGTGGAGCGGCTCAAGAACGAGCGCTTCCGCAATTTCCTGCAGCAGGTGCCAATCTCGTTGCTGGTGGTGGACGAGGCCCACTGTATTTCCGAATGGGGGCATAACTTTCGTCCCGACTACCTCAAGCTCCCCGATTATCAGCGTCAGTTCGACATTCCCCAGGTGTTGCTGTTGACGGCCACCGCTACGCCCAAAGTCATCGCGGACATGCAGGCGAAGTTCGCCATCGCCCCCGACGATGTGGTCACCACCGGTTTCTATCGACCCAATCTCAACCTGCTGGTGGAACCGGTGCGCGGTGCGGATAAGCGGCGGCGACTGGTGCAATGGCTGGGCGAGCGAGCCGGGCAACCGAGCATCGTCTATGTCACCTTGCAGCGAACCGCCGAGCAGATTGCCGAGCACTTGAGCCAGCATGGGATTGGGGCCGAGGCTTATCACGCCGGCTTACCTCATGAACAACGCGAAGCCATCCAGCGACGGTTCATGGGCGGGCAGTCCAATTGCATCGTCGCGACCATTGCCTTCGGCATGGGTATCGACAAGAGCGATATCCGCAACGTGGCGCATTTCGACCTGCCTAAATCCATCGAGAACTACAGCCAGGAAATCGGCCGGGCGGGGCGTGACGGGTTACCGTCCGATTGTCTGGTACTGGCCAACCGCGACAGCCTCAACGTGCTGGAAAACTTTGTTTATGGTGATACGCCGGAGCTGGCGGGTATTCGGTGCGTGCTTGATGAGTTGAAGGCCGCCGCTGCCGATGGGCAGTGGGAGTTCTTGCTGGGGCCGCTGGCGGACAAGAGCAACATCCGGCAACTGCCGCTCAAGACGCTGCTGGTGCAACTGGAACTGCGCCGGCTGATCGCGCCGCGTTATGCCTATTTCGCGGAGTATCGCTTCAAGTTTCTGATCGAGCCGCACGAGCTGCTGGAGCGCTTCGAGGGTGAACGAAGGGGCTTCGTCTCGGCCATCATCCAGACCTCCAGCCGTGCCCGTACCTGGGCCACGGTGGATTTCGACGGGATGCACCAGCAGTATCACGCCGAGCGTAACCGCGTGGTCAAGGCGCTGGATTACTTTCAGGAAAAAGGCTGGATCGAGCTGGAAAGCAAACAGATGACCGAGGTGTATAACGTGCTTGAAGCAGGGTTCGACGTTCAGGCACTGAGTGCAGAGTTGCACGACTATTTCACCCGACACGAGCGTGGGGAAATCGCGCGGATCAACGCCATGCTCGAGCTGTTCGCCACTGATCGTTGCCTCGGTTATCGGTTGGCGCAGTATTTCGGCGATGAAGATGCTCCGCAGCGTTGCGGTCATTGTTCGGTCTGCCATGGACATGTTGCCCGTCTGCCGGAGCCGCCGGCATTACCGGTACTGGTGGACAGAGACTTCAACGCGCTGTGTAGCGCCTTTATCAACAGGCACGAGCAGCATACTGGCGGTGCACCCTCTGCGGAGCGGGTGACCCGGTTCCTCTGCGGCATCAGCGTGCCGTTGTTCACCAAACTGAAGGCGCGGACGATTCCAGGATATGCGCAGTTGGAAGATTACCCATACGCCGAAGTTCGCCACTGGGTTCAAGCGGCTTTGTAATCCGCATCCATCCGATGAATGCCCGCCATCACACGAATAAATTTCAAAAATATTCTGTGGCTGACTAAGGTGAGAGCTGTCTTTGGATCGCCAACAAGAGAGCAAACATGAGCCAGACACCCTTCGATATTCAGCGCGCCGCCGTGGTCGGTGCAGGCACTATGGGGCGGGGCATCGTGATGTGCCTGGCCAACGCCGGCGTGACGGTGCAGTGGGTCGACAACAACCCGCAGATGCTGGAACAGGCGTTGGCTGCCGTGGCCGATACTTATGCTCACAACGTGCGCCAGGGCCGTATCGACCAGGGTGAAGCCGATGCCCGAATCGCCAGGGTGACGCGGGCAGATGACTACCCGGCGATCCGCAATGTGGATCTGGTCATCGAGGCGGTTTACGAGAACCTTGAGCTCAAGCAACAGATCTTCCGCGAGCTGGACGGCTTGCTCAAGCCGCAAGCCATTCTGGCGAGCAACACCTCGGCGCTGGACATCGATGCGATTGCCGCCGTCACCCGCCGGCCCACCCAGGTGCTGGGTCTGCACTTCTTCAGCCCGGCGCACATCATGAAGTTGCTGGAAATCGTTCGGGGGGCGCAGACCTCCAAAGCGGTGCTGGATGCAGCCCTGGCCTTGGGCAAACGCATGGGCAAGGTCAGCGTGGTGTCGGGCAACTGCCACGGGTTCATCGGCAACCGGATGCTTCACCCCTATGTGCTGGAGGCGCGCAAGATGCTGCTGGAAGGGGCGTTTCCCCATCAAGTGGATGCCGCATTGCAAGGTTTCGGCTTTGCCATGGGGCCGTTTCGCATGTACGACGTCGTTGGCATCGACCTTGAGTGGCGCGCTCGGGAACTGGCGGGAGAAGGACAGGATGCACCCGAGGTGCAGGTGGACAACCGTTTGTGCGAGCTGGGTCGGTTCGGCCAGAAAAGCGGCGACGGGTATTATCACTACGAAGCCGGCAGTCGGCAGGCCGAGCATGATGTAGAGGTCGATGCGCTGGTGCAGCGGGTCAGTGAAACGTTGGGTTTTCAGCGTCGCGAGATCGGCCCCGAGGAAGTGCTCGAGCGTTGCTTGCTGGCGCTGGTCAATGAGGGCGCAAAAATTCTGCAGGAAGGTATTGCCGAGTCGGCTCACGACATCGACCTGGTGTATCTCAACGGCTACGGCTTTCCCGCAGACAAGGGCGGCCCGATGGCCTGGGCCGACCATCAGGGACTTGAAGACATCCATGCACGGTTGCTGGAACTCGAAACGAAGCAGGGGGACCACTGGAAGCCCGCGCGTCTGATCGGGGAGCTGGCGGCACAGGGCAAGGGATTCGCACAACACCAGGCCTCAAAATCCTGAACAACGCATGAACCATTGAGCAACTGTAAAGGACACCTGATGCCCCAACGTAGCGAATACCCGCACCTGCAACCGATCACCACACGCTGGCACGACAACGATGTGTACGGTCACGTCAACAACGTGACTTATTACAGTTTTTTCGACACGGCGGTGAACACTTATCTGATCGAGGTCGGTGGCCTCGATATCCTCGACGGGGAGGTGGTGGGGTTCGTGGTGAGTTCGGCTTGCGACTACTTTGCTTCGATCGCCTTTCCCGACCGGATTGAAATCGGTCTGCGGGTGGGGAAGCTGGGCAGCAGTTCAGTGCAGTACGAGCTGGCGGTATTCAAGGCGGGGGAGGACGAGGCCTGCGCGGCGGGGCGCTTTGTGCATGTTTTTGTGGAGCGGTCTTCGAATCGGCCAGTGGCGATTCCGGATCGTTTGCGCGCCGCTTTGGAACGGCTGGTGATTTAAACGAAAATCGCAGTCTCCTGTCAGGCTCTTGAGAAGCGCTGACGAAGACTGCGATTTTCTATCGACGGCTGGTCAGAGCCAGTGATCAATCATCGTGATAGCGATGTTTGTGCTTGTGCTTGCGATGCCCGTAGGCATGGCCACGACCCGGATGGCCGTCACGGTAGTAGCGGCGATCACCACGGCGACCGTCATAACGACGATCGTCGTCATCGTCCTTGCCCATATAGTTGCCCAGTGCACCGCCAGCGCCGCCGCCTGCTGCAGCACCGATCAGGCTGCCGGTGGTGCCGCCTACGCTACGGCCGACCACGTTACCGCCGGCTGCGCCCAGCGCACCGCCAATCGCTGCTTCGCCGCGGCTGCGTTTGTCCGCACCGACCGCACTGCCACCCGCGCCACCCAAGGCTGCGCCGATGGTGGACCCGGTGTTGCCGCCCAAGGACTGGCCGACCACAGAACCCAGAACCCCGCCCAATGCGCCGCCCACGCCTGCTTCGGTGGTGCCACCGGCAGAGGCTACGCCACTGACCAGGCCAAGGGACAACAAGAGAATCGAGGAGAACTTCATAGAGGAGCCTCAAAGGGATGACGGCGCGATCCTGAGGCTGGCTTCGCTTGGTTACAATCGAAATCCGACGAGTAACACGACTTGTGCACAATTCGATAAGTTATTGTTTTATGGGCGGAACTTAACAGATTTTCGCCGGTCTTTAGCTACTTCGGACAGGCCGTTTTCTATGGAAAACGGCCTTTTTTGTGGGCGTTAGAAAATGCGCTGTAGCGAGGAAATTTATCTCGCTGGTAGAGAGCAACGAGGTTGCGATTTCCCCGGCCCGTTCAGTCCGAAGCGAACGATCAAGCTCTAAAGATCGCAGCCTGCGGCAGCTCCTACAGCCTGAGGGGAAATCTCATCGCCTTAGGGACTGTCTCAGGCCGACTTGGCCAGAATCAGCCCATTCTCGCTCGCCGCTTCCAGGCGGATCGCCACGAATTTCGAGGTCGGGGTATGGCTGCCGTCGCCGGTGCTCTCCAACGGCACCAACGGATTCACTTCAGGGTAATAGGCGGCGGCCTGTCCGGCGGGAATATCGAATGCCAGCAGGGTAAAGCCTTTGACCCGTCGCTCGCGCCCGTCATCCCAGAGCGAGACGATGTCGGCCTTCTGCCCAGGTTTGAAGCCCAGTCGAATGATGTCCGCTTCATTGACGAACAACACGTCACGCTGGCCCTTCACGCCGCGATAACGGTCATCGAGGCCATAGATGGTGGTGTTGTACTGATCGTGAGAACGCATGGACTGCATGATCAGGTCAGGCAATTGGCCGGTGGCGCGGGTGCGTTCATGCACCAGATCGGTCGGCAACCGGTTGGGCTTGAAGTTGGCGCGGCCGGAGGCGGTATTCCAGCGACGTGCACCGGCACTGTTGCCCAGATAGAAGCCGCCTGGGTTCTGGAGCTTTTCGTTGAAGTCTTTAAACCCCGGGATAGTGTCGGCGATCAAGTCGCGGATGCGGCTGTAATCAGCCACCAGCCAGTTCCAGTCCACCGGGCGGCTGCCCAGCGTGGCGGCGGCGATACCGGCGATGATCCAGGGTTCGGAGCGCATCTGGTTCGACAGCGGCTGCAATTGGCCATTGGACGCATGGACCATGCTGAACGAGTCTTCCACGGTCACCGCTTGCGCGCCTTCGACTTGAAGGTCGATGTCGGTGCGGCCCAGGCACGGCAGGATCAGCGCCTCTTTCCCATGAGCCAGATGGCTGCGGTTGAGCTTGGTGCTGATCTGCACAGTCAGGTCGCAATTGCCCAAGGCCTGGAACGTCCGATCACTGTCCGGGGTGGCCTGGGCGAAGTTGCCGCCCAGAGCGATGAAGACCTTCGCCCGGCCGTCAGCCATGGCGTGGATGGCTTCGACCACGTTGTGGCCATTCTCACGCGGCACCTTGAACTGGAAGCGACGCTCCAGCGAGTCAAGGAACGCCGCCGGCGGACGCTCGTTGATGCCCATGGTCCGGTCGCCCTGCACGTTACTGTGGCCGCGAACCGGGCACAGGCCGGCGCCCGGCCGGCCGATGTTGCCGCGCAGCAGCATCAGGTTGGCGATTTCCTGGATGGTCGCCACCGAATGGCGATGCTGGGTGATGCCCATCGCCCAGCACATGATCACGTTCTTGCTGATGGCGTACATGCGCGCCGCTTGTTCGATCTCGACCAGGGTCAAGCCCGACTGCTCAACGATCTGCTCCCACGGCGTGTCATCGACCACGGCCAGGTAATCCAGTACGTCGATGCTGTGCTCGTTCAGGAACGCGTGGTCGAACACCGCCGCAGCGCCGGTGTTTTGCGCCTCACGTTCCCATTGCAGCAGGAACTTGGCCATGCCCCGCAGCACGGCCATGTCGCCACCCAGGGCCGGACGGAAATAGGCGGAGTTGGTCGGTTTGTCCCCGTTGGTAAGCATCTCGATCGGGTTTTGCGGGTGCTGGAAACGCTCCAGGCCACGCTCTTTGAGCGGGTTGATGCACACCACCTGGGCGCCGCGTTTCACCGCTTCGCGCAGCGGTTCGAGCATGCGCGGATGGTTGGTGCCTGGGTTCTGGCCCCAGACGAAAATTGCGTCGGCATGCTCGAAATCGTCGAAAGTCACGGTGCCTTTGCCCACGCCGACACTCTGGGACAGCGCCACGCCACTGGCTTCATGGCACATGTTCGAG
Organism: Pseudomonas sp. NFACC39-1; assembly: GCF_900110355.1. Classification (NCBI taxonomy): domain Bacteria; kingdom Pseudomonadati; phylum Pseudomonadota; class Gammaproteobacteria; order Pseudomonadales; family Pseudomonadaceae; genus Pseudomonas; species Pseudomonas sp. NFACC39-1. Next base: position 74,035 of record NZ_FODL01000014.1, read on the forward strand.
CAGTCGGGGAAGTTATTGGTGCCGTAGGCGCGCACAAACAACTGATAGAGGTAGGCCGCTTCGTTGCTGGCCCGGCCCGAAGTATAGAACTCAGCCTGGTTCGGGCTGGAGAGCCCCTGCAAGTGTTTGCCGATCAGGGCAAATGCCGCTTCCCAGCTGATGGGTTTGTAGCGGTCGGTTTCGGCGTCGTAGCTCAATGGCTCGGTCAGGCGCCCCTGGTATTCCAGCCAATAGTCGCTCTGCTCCAGCAGCGACGTCACACTGTGTTTTGCGAAGAACGTGCCATCGACACGGCGCTTGGTCGCTTCCCAGTTCACGGCTTTGGCGCCGTTCTCGCAGAACTTGACCATGCCGCTTTCCGGCGAGTCGCCCCAGGCACAGCCTGGGCAGTCAAAGCCGCCGTTCTGGTTGGTCTTGAGCATCATGCGCAGGTTCTTCAGCGCATTGTCGCTGGTCAGCCAGGCCTGGGCGACGCTGATCAACGCGCCCCAACCACCGGCCGGGCCCTTGTAGGGCTTGTAGCGCGGTACGGGTTTCTGATCGGCTTGTTGATGATTGCTCACGCTTGATTCTCCATCGCAGGGCTGTAGACCCGCGGCGCACTTTTTTGCGGCAGGTGGATGAGATTGAGGTTGTGTTGTCGGGCCCATTGCACGGCAAGGCCGGTGGGAGATGACAGGCTGACCAGGGTCTGGATGCCGGCGCGCAACACCTTCTGGATCAATTCGAGGCTGCAACGACTGGTGACGATCGCCACGCCTCCGTTCACCGGGATCTGTTGCCGGATCAGCGCGCCGATCAGTTTGTCGAGGGCGTTGTGCCGGCCGATGTCTTCGCGACCCAGCAGCAATTGGCCTTGGGCGTCCATGAACAGGGCCGCGTGTACCGCGCCGCAATGCTGGCCCAGGGGCTGGAACTGGCCGATGCGTTGACGCAGGCCTTCGAGCCACTGGGCCGGTGGCAGTGGCGTGCCGGGCAGTGCCTTGAGGTTCGGTAATGCCTGCTCCACCGCTTCCACCCCACAAAGCCCGCAGCCGCTGGTGCCGGCCAGTTGTCGGCGTTGTTGCTTGAGGCTCCAGAAGGCGCGATTGGCGATGGTTACCTGGGCGTATTGCGCAGAACCGTCGCCGCTCAGTTGCACGTCATAGATGTCCGCAGGGTCTTCAATGATGCCGCTGCCCAGGCTGAAGCCGACGATGAAGTCTTCAAGGTCAGAGGGCGTGACCAGCATGACAGCCTGACTGATGCCGTTATAGGCGATCGCCAGCGCCACTTCCTCGGCCAGCGCGGTGCTGTCCGATTGGGAATGGTCCAGGTTGCAATAGCGATAGCTCTGGCTGGCGGCTGGCGCGGGTATTTTCTCCGCAGGCGCAGAACAGACCGGAGGCTTGTCGTTCATAGGCATCACTGACAGTAGGAATAGTGTTAAGACTAAATGCGGCAATCTGCCACGTCTAATTGCTATTACTGATCTATCAATAGATGACGTCGATCAAGATGTCGTTGATGATTTCTGATAGAGGGCGAAGCAAGCCTCCGCCAAAGCCGAGCGCGGAGCGCCGCGGCGCATGATCAGACCCAACGGGACCAGGGTTTGCGCGTCTTTGATGGGCTGGATGCGCAAGTCCTGGGTCAGCAAACCCAGGCCACTGTCCAGCGGCATCACCGCGCAACACAGTCCGCCGTGTACGGCTTGTAACAATTGATGCACCGCGTCGGTTTGCAGCAGAGGGCGGGGTGTGAGGCCCCGACTGTGGAAGTTGTGGTCGATGGACTGACGAAAATGCATGCCGCTGGTGAGCATGCCCAGGGGCAACTCGATCAGTGCTTCCCAGCTCAGCGGCTGCTCGCCGAAATAGAAGTAGCGTTGGTCATAGAGCAGGCCCATGCGCGTATGGCTGAAGGGCAGGGCGTCAAAGCGTTCGGTGTCCAAGCGCTCCAGATAGGAAATGCCCAGGTCGATGCGGTTGTTCGCCAGTTGTTCGAGGATGCGTTCGGAGCTCAGGGAGGACAGCTCGAAATGCAGGTTAGGGTGCTCGCTGTGCAGGCGCTGCATCATCGACAACGGATCGAAGTCCGACAATGGCACCACACCCAGGCGCAGGGTACCCACCAGGTTGCCACGGCAGGCCGCCGCTTCGGCCTGAAGACCGTCATAGGCCGCCATGACCGTGCGCGCCCAGGCCAACACCCGTTCCCCTGGAGCGGTGAAACCTTCAAAGCGCTGGCCTCGATTGACCAGGGGCAGACCCAACTCCTCTTCAAGGCTGCGCAGGCGCATCGACAGAGTCGGTTGGGTGATGTGGCAGCGCGCGGCCGCCTGGCCGAAGTGGCGGGTTTCGTCGAGCGCGATGAGAAATTTCAGCTGCTTGATGTCCATCTTCGTTCCAGGGCGCGGGAAGGTTCGGATTCTAGCGCTTTGTGCGCGGCAGGGTCATTGGTCGGCTGGGAACCGGGTTCGTTTGGCTTGGTCTAGGCTTTTGCGTCTGGACACTTAAACCTATGGAGAGAACACGATGAGCCTTTTCAGTTTTTTGAAAGATGCCGGTGAGAAAATTCTTGATGCACTGACGCCCGACAAGGCACAGGCCAACAGCGAAGCGCTGACCAATCATGTAAAGGATGCGTTGACAGGCATTGATACTGCAAAAATCCAGGTGAAAGTCGAGGGCGAAAAAGTCATTGCCTCGGGTGAAGCCGCGACCCAGGAAGAGAAAGAAAAGATTTTGTTGGCGCTGGGCAACGTGCACGGTATCAGTGAAGTCGATGACCAAATCACGGTGACGGGTCCTGTGGCTACTGAGGCCAAGTTCGTTACCGTCGCAAAAGGTGACAACCTGAGCGCCATTTCCAAGCGTGTTTATGGTGATGCGAACAAGTACAACAAGATTTTTGAAGCCAACAAACCGATGCTGTCGCATCCGGACAAGATCTATCCGGGGCAGGTGCTGCGCATTCCTGAGTAGCCGGTCCCCTGTGGCGAGGGAGCTTGCTCCCGCTGGGCTGCGCAGCGGCCCCCATGCGACTGCTGCGCAGCCGAACGGGAGCAAGCTCCCTCGCCACATAGGGCTTTCAGAGCCCTTCGATCAGTGTCCGGTAGTCGATCAACGCTTCAAACTCCCCGGTGTCTTTCGGCCCTTTGCGGCTGTCCGGTACGCTAACCGCCAGCAGGTGCGCCACGCCGAACTCCCGAGCACTACGTAATACGGGCAAGGTGTCATCGATAAACAGGCTGCGGGCCGGGTCGAAGTTCAGGTCGGCTTGCAGCGCATCCCAAAATTGCGGACTTTCCTTGGGAAAACCGTAGTCGTGGGAGCTGATCAAACGCTCGAAATAGGGGGCCAGTTCGATGCGTTCCAGCTTCAGGGACAACGAATCGCGATGGGCGTTGGTGATCATGACCACCCGTTTACCCGCCCGCTGGATCGCCGCCAGGAACGTGTCGGCGTCCGGGCGCAGGGCAATCAGGTGCGCGGTTTCCAGCTTCAGTTCGCGCACCGGCAGTTTCAGCTCGATGCTCCAGAAGTCCAGGCAATACCACTGCAATTGACCGGCGTTGCGCTCGAACAGCGGCTGCAACTCCAGCTCGGCCATGGCCCGGCTCACGCCATGCAGTTCGGCGTAGCGCTGGGGCAAGTGTTCCATCCAGAAATGGTTGTCGTAATGCAGGTCCAGCAAGGTGCCGTCCATGTCCAGCAGCACCGTGTCGATCTCGTGCCAGGGCAGCAAGGCCATAAAACTTCTCCAGCGGTAATCGGATATCCGACACAAACAATCAGAATAGGCCGGGTATAGTAGCTCGCTATCGCCCAGGGAGCCGTTTATGCGCCAGAAACCCACCATACTCGATCGACGGATCGTCGCCACCAGCCGCCTGTTTTGCGTGGAAGAACTGAAACTGCGGTTTTCCAACGGCGTGGAGCGCACCTATGAACGTTTGGCGGGCAAGGGCGCAGGTTACGGCGCCGTGATGATCGTGGCGATGCTCGACACCGATCACGCCGTGCTGGTGGAAGAATACTGCGGCGGCACCGATGCCTACGAACTGTCCCTGCCCAAGGGGTTGATCGAGCCGGGTGAAGACGTGCTGGCGGCGGCTGAGCGGGAGCTTAAGGAAGAGGCCGGTTTTGGTGCGCGTCAACTGGAGCACCTGACTGAACTGTCCCTGTCCCCCGGCTACATGAGCCAGAAGATCCAGGTGGTGCTGGCGACCGATCTCTATGAAGAGCGGCTGGAAGGCGACGAGCCCGAGCCGATGCGCGTGGACAAGGTCAATCTGCGTGAGTTGTCGGCCTTGGCGCAAAACCCTCAATTCACGGAGGGTCGGGCCTTGGCGGCGCTGTACTTGGCCCGTGACCTGCTGACCCAGCGCGGAGCGTTCCTGTCATGAATTTTCCCGATCCCCTGATGGCTCCTGTGGTCGAGCTGGCGCTCAAGGCCGGTGAGGCGATCCTGCCGTTCTGGCGAGCCAATGTGCAGGTCAACCACAAGGCCGACGCATCGCCGGTGACCGCCGCAGACATGGCCGCTCACGATGTGATCGTGGCCGGGCTGACCGCGCTGGCGCCGGATATCCCGATCCTCTCCGAAGAGGACGCTAATATTGCGCAAAGCGTACGCGCCGGCTGGCAACGCTGGTGGTTGGTGGACCCGCTGGATGGAACCAAGGAGTTCATTTCCGGCAGTGAGGAATTCACCGTCAATATCGCACTGGTCGAGCAGGGGCGGGTGGTATTCGGCGTAGTGTCGATGCCCACCAATGGTCGCTTTTACGTCGGTGGCGCGGGGCTCGGCGCCTGGCGTGGCGACCAGGGTGGCGAGCCTTTGCCGATCGAAGTGCGTAACGTACCGGCACCGGGTGATGCTTTTACGGTGGTCGCCAGCCGTCGCCATACCAGCCCGGAGCAAGAGCGTCTCTTGGGCGGCTTGAGCGAGTGCCTGGGTGAGTTGCAACTGACGAGCATTGGCAGCTCGTTGAAGTTCTGCCTGCTGGCCGAGGGCGCGGCGGATTGCTATCCGCGACTGGCGCCGACGTCCCAATGGGACACCGCCGCCGCCCAAGGCGTGCTGGAGGGTGCGGGCGGTGAGGTGCTGGATCTACGCGGCGAGCCGTTCTGTTATCCACCGCGGGAGTCGCTGTTGAATGAGTCCTTCCTGGCGTTGCCGGCAAAGGCGGCGTGGAGGGCAAAGCTATTGGAACTCGCCCGCTCTTAAGCCGCCTCCGATCCTCTGTGGCGAGGGGATTTATCCCCGCTGGGGCGCGAAGCGGCCCTGTTGTTAGGGGGCTGTTGCGCAGCCCAACGGGGATAAATCCCCTCGCCACAGAGGCTGCGTTGCTTCAGCGGTGCAACACGTACTGCCCCACAAATTGCACCGCAGTGGCTTCGCTCCCGGCATTTATCACCTGGGTTTGCAAGGTCAGTCGCGCGCGTCCGTAGCGCCGGTAGGTGGCCAGGAAGCGTTTCCAGACCTTTTCTTCGGGGGGCTGGCAAATGACTGTGGCGTCCCTCGTGACCGGCAGAGGATAGCTGATCTGCCCTTCCTGAATGACGATATGCCCGTCCTCAATGCCTTCTTCGCGCAAGGCCAGGTGCAGCCAGCCCCAGCCGCCCAGCACTGCGCCGCAGTACAGGCTGCCGCCGAACATGGTGCTCTTGTGGTTGACGTTGGCCTCCAACGGTAAAAACAGACGCAGTTGCCGGGCCTGCCAGTCGAGCACCTTCAGGCCCATGTCCCGCGTCAACGGGATGTCGTGATGCAGGATCGATTCCAGGTAGCGGCTGTCGCGGTTCATGCAGGGCCTCTTTTGAAAGGGAAGATGGCAATCACTCAAGCAGACTCAATCGGACTCATCGGCATGGCCCTGGCTGTCGCCGAAGTTCAGCCCATGCTTGCGTAATTTGTCGTGCAAGGTCTTGCGCGGAATGCCCAGGGCTTCGGCGAGGCTACGCACCGAGCTGTGAGGGCGAGCCAGTTCGGCGGCGATCAGGGTTTTCTCGAAATTTTCCACCTGCTCGCTCAAACCGCCGCTGACCAGCTCGACCGGTGCGCCGGGGTTGCCGTCTGGCGCGCTGTTGTCCAGGGCCAGTTCCAGGCCCAGGGCAAAACGTTCGGCGGCGTTCTGCAATTCCCGCACGTTGCCCGGCCAGCTATGACGCAGCAGCAATGCCCGTTGGGCTGGTTGCAACTCGTGGGGCGGGAGGCCGTGACGGGCGCTGGCTTCGTCGGCGAAATGCTGGAACAGCATCAGGGCATCCTCACCACGTTCACGCAGCGGCGGTATACGCAGCGGCGCGACGTTCAGGCGGTAATACAGGTCGGCGCGAAAACGACCCTGATCAGCGGCCTGACGCAGGTCTTCCTTGGTGGCGGCGATGACGCGGATATCCAGCGGGATCTGTTGATTGCCCCCCAGTCGTTCCACCACCCGCTCTTGCAGCAGCCGCAGCAGTTTGACCTGAACGTCCAGGCTCATGCTTTCGATTTCATCGAGAAACAGCGTACCGCCGTTGGCGAACTCGAACTTGCCGATGCGGCGCTTCTGCGCGCCGGTGAAAGCGCCGGGCTCATGACCGAACAGCTCGCTCTCCACCACCGACTCGGCCAGGGCTCCGGCGTTGATCGCGACGAAGGGGCCGTTGCGCCGGCCCGACAGATCGTGCAGGGCTCGGGCGACGACCTCCTTGCCGGCCCCGGTTTCACCGAGGATCAGCACATCGGCGCGGGTCGCCGCCAGTGCACCGATCTGCTCGCGCAGGCGCAGCATCGAGGGCGATTGGCCGACGAGCCGGGCACTGAGTTCATGGCGGTCGCTCAGGGCCAGGCGCAGGCTGCGGTTGTCCAGCACCAGTCGGCGCAAAGCCAGGGCCCGACGCACGCTGTCGAGCAGGTGATCGCTGGGAAAAGGTTTTTCAAGGAAGTCATAGGCCCCCGCGCGCATGGCCTGCACCGCCAGCGGCACGTCGCCGTGGCCGGTGATCAGCAACACCGGCAGCTCCGGGTCCTGGGCATGGAGTTCGCTGAGCAACTCAAGACCGTCAATGCCCGGCATGCGAATGTCGCTGACCACCACACCCGGCCAGTCGCGGGACAGTTGCCCGGCCACGCCTTTGGCCTCGGCCAGGGACAGGACTTTCAGGCCGGCCAGGTCGAGGGTCTGGCTCAAGGCCTGACGCAAGTGGGGATCGTCGTCGATCAACACCACCTCAATCCGGTTATCGATGGTCATACGCTACGGTCCTCGGACGGTTGCAGGCTCACACCGGGCGCGCCAGCGCGCAACTTCAGGGTAATCAGGGCGCCGCCTTCCTTGTGGTTGGCGAACGACAGTTCACCGCCGAAGGCGCGCATCAGGGTGTCGCAAATCGCCAGCCCCAGGCCAAGGCCCTGGGTGCGGGTCTTGGTGGTGTAGAAGGGCTCGCCCGCGCGAGCCAGGGCTTCCATGCAAAACCCTGGGCCGTTATCGCGGATGTACAGGTTGACGCCGGTTTCAGTGGCTTCGGCACTGAGCCAGAGTTTGCGCGGCGGGCCTTTTTCAGTCAGGGCGTCGAGAGCGTTGGCCAGCAGGTTGCCAAGCACCTGGCGCAAGCGCGTTTCCCCGGCCTCGACCCACAACGTGGCGGCCGGCAGGTCGCGGATCAGCTCCACTTCCATACTGCGCCGACGTTTGGCGAGCAGTGCCAGGGCATCATCCAGCGCCGGTTGCAGGGCGACGCTTTCCGGGGCGTGACGGTCGCGGCGGGCGAACGCGCGTAAGTGGGCGATGATCGAGGCCATGCGCCCGGTCAGCTCACTGATCAGCTTGAGGTTGCCTCGGGCGTCCTCGGTGCGCTGGTGATCGAGCAATATTTCGGCGTTTTCGGCGTAGCTGCGAATCGCCGCCAGCGGCTGGTTGAGTTCGTGGCTGATGCTGGCCGACATGGTGCCCAGGGCCGACAGCTTGCCGGCCTGCACCAGGTCATCCTGGGCGCGGACCAGTTCCTGCTGGGCCTGTTCGCGCTCCAGCACCTCTTGCTTGAGTCGTCGGTTCAGGCCTTCCAGGTCACTGGTGCGCTCGGCCACCCGACCTTCCAGCTCCTGACGGGCCTTGCCTTCGAAAGCGATACGATCCAGGTAATGCCGCCGGCGCTGCATCATCAACCCGAGCAACAGCATCAGGACCAGCAACGCCGCGCCGCCGATGACCACCACGGTGCGCACTGGACGGTCGATCAGAGTACGCGGGGCGAGAATGCTCACGCTCCAGCCGGTCTCTTCGATGGACTGGGTCTGGATCAGCCAGGCGTTCGCATCCAGGTTCAGCGGCTTTGGGTCGCGGGTTGGGTAAGGTTGTACGGCGCTGATGGAATTGCGTTCTTCGTCATTGAAGGGGCGGGTCGAGCGGAATCGCCATTCCTGTCGCGAAGTGAGGATCACCACGCCGTTGTGATCGGTCACCAGCAGTTGCTCGGGGGTTTTGCCCCAGAGGCTTTCGGTGTGGTCCAGATCAACCTTGACCACCAGCACGCCGATCACTTTTTCACGGTCGCGCACCGCTGCGGCGAAGAAATAACCGCGTTTGGCCGAGGTGGTGCCCAAGCCGAAAAAGCGACCCAGCCGCCCGGCCATGGCTTCGATGTAATACGGTCGGAAGGCAAAGTTGCGGCCGACGAAACTGTCGTGTTTGTCCCAGTTCGATGCCGCCAGGGTCTTGCCGGTGGGGTCCATCAGGTACATGACCTCTGCACCGGTCTGGGCGCTGATGTTTTTAAGCAGTCGATTGGCATTGCCCTGGATGATGCCGTCGTCCGGTGTCAGTAAGGTGGCGCGCAGGGCCGGCAGTTCACCGAGAATCTGCGGCAGCACTTCATAGCGGTGCAGGGTGCCCAACAGGTTGGCGACGTAGAGATCGAGGGTCTGGCGGTTCTGCCCGGCCAGTTCACTGCGGTAGTAACGCTCGGCCAGATGTTCCAGCGGCCACAGCAACGGCGCCAGGCACAGCGCAAGCAAGGCCAGGCTGCGCCAGCGGGGTCTGCGGGGAAGAGTGGAATTCATGAGCATCAGGCGCCTGTGGGGACAGGCGCATTATGCCTAGTGTCCGGCGGCAAGGCACTGGTGCAACGCGCTTCGCCAGTCTGGCTGGCTGACACCCCATTGCTCAAGCAGGCGCGTGCAATCCAGACGCGAGTTCAGCGGGCGTGGGGCCGGAGTCGGGTAAGCACTGGAGGGGATGGGCTCAAGCACCGCGCACGGTTTGTGCTGCTCGATCAGGTGCTCGCCGATGGCCTGGGCAAAGCCGAACCAGGACGTTTCGCCCTGCGCCGTCAGGTGATAAGTTCCCCAGGCGCCGCACCGCTCGGCCTGCCAGCATTCGATCAAGTGGGCAGTGCTCTCGGCGATAGTCCCGGCCCAGGTCGGTGCGCCGATCTGATCGTTGACCACCCGCAGGTGCGGTTTTTCCTGCAGCAGACGTTGCATGGTCAACAGGAAGTTGCGTCCTTCCCTGGAGTACACCCAACTGGTACGCAATATCAGGTGCTGCCCGGCGGCGTGGCGAATGGCCTCCTCGCCGGCCAGCTTGCTGCGCCCGTAGACACTCAGCGGGTTGGGCGAGTCGGCCTCGGTGTAGGGCTCAGGCTTGTGGCCATCGAAGACGTAATCGGTGGAGTAGTGGATCAGCGGCGCACCCAACTCGACCGCCACTTGAGCCAGGACGCCCGGCGCCGTGGCATTGATGGCGAAGGCCCGCTCCGGTTCGCTCTCGGCCTGGTCGACGGCAGTGTGGGCGGCGGCATTGATGATCAGGTCAGGCCGCAGGGCTGTGATGGGTGAACGAAGGTGATCGGGGCGCGCCAGGTCGAGCTGGTCGCTGCCGCGCACGATCAACTCAGCCATGCCGGTCAGGCGCGACTGGAGCGCTCGGGAGACCTGGCCGTTCTGACCGATGATCAGGATGCGCAAGGAGGTATTCATGGGAACAGGTCGGCCTCGTGCAGAGCCTTGCCGGCCTGGTCCTTGGGTGACAGGATCGGCGCGCTTTGCAATTCCCAGTCGATGGCCAGGTCCGGGTCGTCCCAACGAATGCAGCGCTCGGCCGAGGGCGCATAGTAGTCGGTGGTTTTGTAGAGAAAATCGGCGCTATCGCTGAGCACGACGAAGCCATGGGCGAAGCCCGGTGGGACCCACAGTTGCCGATGGTTCTGCGCCGATAGGCGTACGCTCACCCATTGCCCGAAAGTGGCCGAGCTGCGACGAATGTCCACCGCCACGTCGAGCACTTCCCCGGCCGTGACCCGCACCAGTTTTCCCTGGGCTTGTTCAATTTGATAATGCAGGCCGCGCAGCACGCCCCTGGCCGAGCGCGAGTGATTATCCTGGACGAACTGCAAGGCGCAGCCGGTGGCCTCGGCAAACGCCCGGGCGTTGAAACTTTCATAGAAAAAGCCGCGATCATCACCGAAAACCTTCGGTTCGATGATCAGGACTTCAGGCAGTCGGGTGGCGATGACGTTCAACGTGTCTCTCCGGCGATCTGGAACAGGTATTGGCCGTAACCGGTCTTGCCAAAGTACTGGGCGCGTTCAAGGATGTGCTCGCGGCTGACCCAGCCCTGTTGGTAGGCAATTTCTTCCAGGCAGGCGACTTTCAAACCTTGGCGGTGCTCGATGGTTTGCACATATTGCGAAGCCTCCAGCAGGCTGTCGTGGGTGCCGGTGTCCAGCCAGGCGAAGCCACGGCCGAAACGCTCGACGTGCAGGTCGCCGCGCTGCAGGTAGACGTTGTTGACGTCGGTGATTTCCAGTTCGCCTCGTTTGGAGGGTTTGATGGTTTTGGCGATCTGGATCACGTCATTATCGTAGAAATACAGGCCGGTTACCGCGTAGCTGGATTTGGGCGCGGTAGGTTTTTCTTCAATGGAAATGGCTCGTCCTTCGGGATCGAAGTCGATCACGCCAAATCGCTCAGGGTCCTTGACCCAGTAACCGAATACCGTTGCGCCGGTCTGCCGGGTGGCGGCCGTCTGCAGTTGCTCGCCGAAATGCTGACCGTGAAAAATGTTGTCGCCCAGGATCAGGCACACCGGATCGTTACCGATAAATTGCTCGCCGATCAGGAACGCCTGGGCCAGGCCATCCGGCGATGGCTGCTCGGCGTAGTTGAATTGCACGCCAAACTGACTGCCGTCGCCCAACAGGTTGCGATACTGCGGCAAGTCCTGAGGGGTGGAAATCACCAGGATGTCCTTGATGCCGGCGAGCATCAGCACCGAAATCGGGTAATAGATCATCGGCTTGTCGTAAACCGGTAACAACTGTTTGGAAACCCCGAGGGTAATGGGGTGCAGTCGGGTGCCGGAGCCGCCGGCCAGAACGATGCCTTTCATCATGCAATTGCATCCTTGTTGTCGAGCGAGCCCAGGCGTTCGCCCTGATAGCTACCGTCCTGGACACGTCGGCACCACAGCAGGTTTTCGAGGTACCACTGCACGGTTTTACGCAGGCCGGTCTCGAAGGTTTCCCGGGGCGTCCAGCCCAGTTTGCGCTCGATCTTGCCGGCATCGATGGCGTAGCGCAGGTCGTGACCGGGGCGGTCTTTGACGAAGGTGATCAGGTCGGCATAGTGCTCCACGCCGTTGGGTTTGTGGGGCGCCAGTTCTTCGAGCAGGGCGCAGATGCTGCGCACCACGTCGATGTTCTTCTGTTCATTGTGGCCGCCAATGTTGTAGGTCTCACCCACGGCACCTTCGGTCACCACCTTGAGCAGCGCCCGGGCGTGGTCTTCGACGTACAGCCAGTCGCGCACTTGTTGGCCGTCGCCGTATACCGGCAACGGCTTACCGGCCAGGGCATTGAGGATCACCAGCGGAATCAGCTTCTCGGGAAAGTGAAACGGCCCATAGTTGTTGGAGCAGTTGGTCAGCAGCACGGGCAAGCCGTAAGTGCGTTGCCAGGCGCGTACCAGATGGTCGGAAGCCGCCTTGCTCGCTGAGTACGGCGAGCTGGGGGCGTAGGCGGTGGTTTCGGTGAACAAATCATCCGCGCCATGCAAGTCGCCATACACTTCGTCGGTGGAAATGTGATGGAAGCGAAACGCGCGTTTCTGCGGCTCGGCCAGGGTCTGCCAATAGGCGCGGGTGGCTTCCAGCAGGCTGTAGGTGCCCACGATATTGGTCTGGATGAAGTCCGCCGGGCCGTCGATGGAGCGGTCTACGTGGGACTCGGCCGCCAGATGCATGATGGCCTCAGGCTTGAACCTGGCCAGTATCGCACTGACCGTCGGTTGATCGACGATATCGGCCTGGACGAACTCGTAGCGGCTGTCGTGATCGATGCTGCTCAGCGATTCGAGATTGCCGGCATAGGTCAGCTTGTCGAGGTTCAGGACCTGATGTCCAGTATCTAGGATCAAGTGCCGTATAAGCGCCGAGCCGATAAAACCGGCACCGCCAGTGATGAGAATGCGCATCCGATCAAGCCTTTTTCCGTGGAACAACAAAGCATTGGAGCATAGCTTGTCGGCATGGCGAGGGCGGTGCAAGCAGGATATTTCGGGGCACGTTCACGCGCTTGGCAATTGACCTGCGGTAAAGGGGTTGCTTATCCCCCGACTCAATGGCGAGATAGACATCCGATAAAACCACCTCAGGGGTCGTTGTATGCCACTCGCCACGTTGGTTCACCGTGCCAGTTTGCCAAGCCCACAGATCAGTGCCGAACAGGCGCTGGTGCTGCTGCGCTCGAATTACGGACTCAGCGGTGACCTGCGACCCTTGGGCAGCCAGCAGGACCTCAACTATCGCGTCGACAGCGAGCGCGGACGGTTTGTGCTGAAGATTTGCCATGGTGACTACGCCGTCCAGGAACTCCAGGCCCAGCATGCCGCCCTCAAGCATCTGGCCGAGCACGGCGCGGTGAAAGTGCCGCGGGTGATCGCTGCCAACAATGGCCAGGATCTGTTGACCCTGGAGATCGCAGGGCAAGCGGTTCATGTGCGGCTGCTGGAGTACATTGATGGCCAGCCGCTCACCCAGCTCAACCATTGGGGACCTGAACTGGTCACGGGGCTGGGGCGTTTGTGCGCACACATCGACCTGGCCCTGGCCACTTTCGATCACCCTGGCCTGGAACGCACCCTGCAATGGGACGCCCGCCACGCCAATGCGCTGGTTGGCCACCTGCTGCCCGTCATCGACGATGATCAAGAACGCAACCTGATCGCCGAGGCGGCGCAACAGGCCGAACGACGCTTGCAGCCGCTCAAGGCCAGCCTGCCGGTGCAGGCGATTCACATGGACATCACCGATGACAACGTGGTCTGGCAGCGCGACGCCCAGCGCCAATGGCAATTGCAGGGTGTCATCGATTTCGGCGATCTGATCCGCACCTGGCGCGTGACCGATCTGTCGGTGACCTGTGCAGCCTTGTTGCACCATGCCGACGGCGATCCGTTTTTCATCCTGCCGGCGATCAAGGCCTACAACGCGCTCAACCCGCTGCAGCATGAGGAATTGCTGGCGCTTTGGCCGCTGATCGTCGCCCGCGCTGCCGTGCTGGTGCTTAGCGGTGAACAGCAGGTCTCCATTGACCCGGAAAATCAATACAGCCGCGACAACCTGGACCATGAGTGGGAGATTTTTCGAATTGCTCAGTCGGTCCCGTTCGAACTGATGGAAGCGGCGATCCTCTCGTGCGTGGGCCACAATCTGCCACCCGTTGCCAGTGAAGGCTTTGTGCCGCTGTTGCCGACCTTGGTGGGCCGCGAGTTCGCCCTGATCGACCTGGGTGTCCTGAGCCCGCATTTCGAAGCCGGCAACTGGGAGCAGGAGGGGATCGACCAGCGTCTGCTGAGCGAAGCCGCCGCGGTCCATGGATTGGCCGCCAGCCGCTACGGGCAGTACCGATTGTCTCGGACCCGGCCGGACAGCGCCGTTGAACCGGATACTTATCCATTACACGTAGAATTGCAGGTGCCGCGGGGCACGCCGCTGGAATCGCCGTTTGCCGGGGTGGTGCACAAGGCTGCCGACGGCATGTTGCAACTGGACAGCGTGCAACTGAGCATTCGGCTGTGGGGCGTGACATCGCCGCTGCATTCCGGGGCTGCGCTGGTCAAGGGCCAGGTCTTGGGCGAAGTCGATGGACCGTTGCGGGTGCAGTTGTGTCGCGGCGCTCACCTGAATCCCCCGTTGTTCTGCACGCCATCCAGGGCGTCGGCCTGGCAGGCGCTCTGCCCCTCGCCGGCGGTGCTGCTGGGACTGGCCTGCGATGCCGAGCCAGAGATCGACCCTCAGCAATTGCTGGCCCGGCGCGATGCGAGCTTTGCCCGTTCGCAGAAGCACTATTACGTTGATCCGCCGCGCATTGAGCGCGGCTGGCGCAATCACCTGATCGACATGCAGGGCCGTTCTTACCTGGACATGCTCAACAACGTCGCGGTGCTGGGCCACGGGCATCCGCGCATGGCGGCGGTGGCGGCCCGGCAGTGGTCGCTGCTCAACACCAACTCACGCTTTCACTATGCCGCGATTGCCGAGTTTTCCGAGCGCTTGCTGGCGCTGGCGCCGCCCGGCATGGATCGGGTATTTCTGGTCAACAGTGGCACCGAGGCCAACGACCTGGCGATCCGTCTGGCCTGGGCCTACAGCGGCGGCCGGGACATGCTCAGTGTGCTGGAGGCCTATCACGGCTGGTCGGTAGCGGCCGATGCGGTCTCGACGTCCATTGCCGACAACCCAAAGGCCCTGAGCAGTCGCCCGGATTGGGTACATCCGGTGACCGCACCAAACACTTATCGCGGTGAGTTCCGCGGCCCCAACAGCGCGCCGGACTACCTGCGCAGCGTCGAGCACAACCTGGCAAAAATCGCCGAACACAAGCGCCAGCTCGCCGGCTTCATCTGCGAACCGGTGTACGGCAATGCTGGTGGGATCGCATTGCCGCCGGGCTATCTGAAGCAGGTCTACGCGATGGTGCGTGAGCGCGGCGGTGTCTGCATCGCTGACGAAGTGCAGGTCGGCTACGGGCGCATGGGCGAATTCTTCTGGGGTTTCGAAGAACAGGATGTCGTGCCGGACATCATCACCATGGCCAAGGGCATGGGTAACGGCCAGCCGCTGGGAGCGGTCATCACCCGCCGGGAAATCGCCGAGGCGCTGGAAGCTGAAGGGTATTTCTTCTCGTCAGCCGGCGGCAGTCCGGTCAGTTGCCAGATCGGCATGGCCGTGCTGGACGTCATGGAAGAAGAACAGCTGTGGGAAAACGCCCGGGCAGTGGGTGGGCATTTCAAGGCCCGCCTGCAAGCCTTGATCGACCAATATCCGTTGGTCGGTGCGGTGCATGGCTCCGGTTTTTACCTGGGTGTGGAGCTGATCCGCAACCGCGACACCCTCGAGCCGGCCACCGAAGAAACCACGGCGCTGTGCAACCGCTTGCGGGAGCTGGGCATTTTCATGCAACCGACCGGCGACTACCTGAACATCCTCAAGATCAAACCGCCGATGGTCACCAGCCGCCAGAGCGTGGATTTCTTTGTCGATATGTTGGCGAAGGTGTTGGACGAGGGGGTTTGACTCACTGAGGCAAACGCTTTCCCTGTGGGAGCGGGCTTGCTCGCGAAAGCGGTGTGAAGTTGTAGGCGATGTTGAATGTGCCGCCGTCTTCGCGAGCAAGCCCGCTCCCACGGGATTTAGTAGGCTTAAAATCGATTTTTGTCGGCTTTAGCTGCAGGGTTTACGATGTGTTGAGCGTTTTATGCTTTTAAAGACGATTTTTATCGGTTATAAAGTCGGCACCACACATGCTCTGGAGCTCCATTCATGAGTCGTATCGTCACCGTTGCCGCTACCCAGATGGCCTGTTCCTGGGACTTGGAGGCCAACATCGAGACCGCTGAAAAGCAGGTTCGCGAGGCTGCCGCCAAAGGAGCGCAGATCATCCTGCTCCAGGAGTTGTTCGAGACGCCGTACTTTTGCCAGAAGCCCAACCCGGACTACCTGCAATTGGCGACTCCGGTCGAAGATAACGTCGCTATCAGGCATTTTCAGAAAGTCGCCAGGGAGCTGCAGGTCGTCTTGCCCATCAGCTTTTTTGAACGGGCCGGTCGTGCGCGTTTCAACAGTATTGCGATCATTGATGCCGACGGCCGTAACCTGGGGGTATACCGCAAGAGTCACATCCCGGACGGTCCTGGTTACCATGAGAAGTACTACTTCAACCCTGGCGATACCGGTTTCAAGGTCTGGAATACTCGCTACGCCAGGATCGGCGTGGGCATCTGCTGGGACCAGTGGTTTCCCGAGTGCGCCCGCAGCATGGCGCTGCAAGGCGCGGAAATTCTGTTCTACCCGACCGCCATTGGCAGCGAGCCGCACGACAAGAGCATTTCGTCCCGCGATCACTGGCAGCGCGTGCAACAAGGCCATGCCGGCGCGAACGTGATGCCGCTGGTGGCCAGCAACCGCATCGGCAACGAAGAGCAGGATGGCTACGACATCACGTTCTACGGCTCCTCGTTCATCGCCAATCAGTTCGGTGAAAAGGTCCAGGAGTTGAACGAAACCGAAGAAGGCGTGTTGGTGCACAGCTTTGACCTGGACGAGCTGGAACACATTCGCAGTGCCTGGGGCACTTTTCGTGATCGTCGTGCGGACCTGTACGGCTCGATCAAAACCCTCGATGGCTCACTGGAGTCCTGATTTATGACAACGTTGCACAGCACTCCCCGCGCGGATGGTTTCCACATGCCCGCCGAGTGGGCACCCCAGACCCAGGTCTGGATGGTCTGGCCCGAGCGCCCGGACAACTGGCGCCTGGGCGGCAAGCCCGCGCAGGCTGCTCATGTGGCGGTCGCCAAAGCCATCGCCCGGTTCGAACCGGTGACCGTGGCGGTGTCGGCGAGTCAATACGAAAATGCCCGGGCGCATCTCGACGTGCCGAATATCCGTGTGGTGGAAATGTCCAGCGACGACGCCTGGGTTCGGGACACCGGCCCGACGTTCGTCATCAATGACAGTGGCGAAGTGCGCGGCGTCGACTGGGATTTCAACGCCTGGGGTGGTTTTGATGGTGGCCTGTATGCGCCGTGGAACCGGGATTCGCAAGTGGCCAGCAAGATTCTCGAGATTGAACGCAGCCCGCGTTACCGCACCGAAGGTTTCGTGCTTGAGGGTGGCTCGATCCACGTCGATGGCGAGGGCACCCTGATCACCACCGAGGAATGCTTGCTCAACCGCAATCGCAATCCGCACCTGAGCCGCGAAGACATCGAGGCGGTGCTCAGCGCGCAGTTGGCTGTGGACAAAATCATCTGGCTGCCGGACGGCCTGTTCAACGACGAAACCGACGGGCATGTGGATAACTTCTGCTGCTACGTGCACCCTGGCGAAGTATTGCTGGCCTGGACCGACGACCCGCAGGACCCGAACTACACCCGCTGCCACGCCGCGATGGACGTACTGCAAAACAGCACTGACGCCAAGGGACGCCCGTTCACAGTGCACAAGATGCCGATTCCGGGGCCGTTGTATGCTACCGAAGAGGAATGCGCCGGCGTGGACGCGGTGCAAGGCTCCCAGGAGCGCAATCCGACCGTGCGGTTGGCCGGTTCCTACGTGAACTTCCTGATCGTCAACGGCGGCATCATCGCGCCGAGCTTCGACGATCCACTCGATGGCCCGGCGAAAGCGCTTCTGCAACGGCTTTTTCCAGAGCACGAAGTGGTCATGGTGCCGGGGCGCGAACTGTTACTGGGGGGCGGAAACATCCACTGCCTTACCCAACAACAGCCTGCGCCGCGCACAAAATGAGTGGTGATGTAACAGCCAGGTAATAGCGCTGGCGGCCGCTCTGCGCCGGGCTTTTTGGATCCATTTTGCTTTGGCCCGCGGCCTGATTGGGGATGCGGGCTTTTTTATGTCCGCAGATCGGCGGTGCAGGCACATTGGCATAGCTCTTGTATCTGTATCCCGGCAGTTCTGGGGAGCGGAGCTGAGTTGTTTTGTCATAAACCTTGGATAAATTGGCCGCTCATCAACCAGGAGAGGGCGCTGGAATGAATATGATAAGCGAGCGCACATACCATCCCTTGGCCGTTGTGAACGGTGAATCGCTTAAAGCCTTGGCGCAGTGGTTGAAGTCCAACGGATCGCGTCAGATCAGAGAACCCGACCCGCGTCGGATGATCAAGGAACGCTATCCGGCTGGCCTGTTCAGCGAGGCTGAACTGGAAGCTTTATGGGATGTGATGCAAGGCTAGAATTCAACGGATTGATAAAAAGCGCTGGCCGGAATGGCAGCGCTTTTTTTATGGGCGATGGAGATGGAATCGTCACACTTGGCGCGCCCACACGAACCGTTCCGGTTCCTTAGATTTTTTCGCCTGATTACAGACAATTCACGAAATTGACACATCATTGAAGGCAGGACTAGGATTCGTCCACGCCTGTGGCTAACAGCCATGACTCTTAAATAATAAAAAGGCCCGCCACGATCATTCGTGGGCGGGCCTTTTCATTATTTTCAGGAGCAAGAGTCCGAAAAAGAGCGCAAAGCGCCGTTTCGGCTGCCGTCGCAGTGCGTATCAACCCGTACAAGGAAAATAATCATGTTGAACAAGCGCATTGCTCTGATCGCACTGGGGATTTTAAACACGACATATGCCATGGCCAGCGACCAGGCTGAGTCCAAGGGGTTCGTTGAGGACAGCAGCCTGAACGTGCTGTTACGCAACGCCTATATGAATCGCGACTACAAAAACGGAAATGAAGACAAAGCCGAATGGGGCCAGGCCGCTATCGGAACGTTCTCGTCCGGTTTTACCCAAGGCACTGTGGGCGTGGGTGTAGACGCCTTCGGTCTGTACGCGCTGCGTCTGGATGGCGGCAAAGGTCGCAGCGGTGCGGGCGGCATCGACTTCTTCAAGCAAGGCGACAGCGGTAACGCGGCCGATGACCTGTCCAAGTTTGGCGCAGCGGTCAAGTTCCGTGTTTCCAGTACCGTGTTGGCCTACGGTGACCAGATGCCGGCCCTGCCGGTGCTGAGCTACGACAACTCGCGCCTGCTGCCGGAAAGCTACACCGGCACGCTGATCACTTCTAAAGAGATCAAGGGCCTGGAGCTGAACGCTGGACGTTTCACCGCCGAGTCGCGCAAGAGCGCCGAGGGTCGTGACAGCGGTGGCCTGAAGTCGATCAACGTATTGGGCGGCAGCTATCAGTTCACCGAGCAGTTCAAGGCTTCGCTCTACGCCTCGGATGTCGAGGACGTGTTGAAGAAGCAGTACGTGAACGCCAACTACGTATTCCCATTGGCCAAGGATCAGTCCCTGACCCTGGACTTCAACGGCTATCGCACCAAGCTGGACAACAGCTATGTTCGCGAAAACAACGTCACCGGCGATGACAACAAGATCTGGAGCCTGGCCGCTACCTTCGCCACCGGGCCGCACAGTTTCACGCTCGCCCACCAGCGCAGCACTGGCGACAGCAACCTGGGCTATGCCTACGGCGGTTATCAGCGTGAGCAGAATCGTGTCGGTGACGGTGGTAACACGATCTACCTGGCCAACTCCTTCTGGTCCGACTTCAACGCTGAAGACGAACGCAGCTGGCAATTGGGTTATGGCCTGGACTTCACCACGTTCGGGATCCCCGGCCTGACGTATAACGTGGCTTATGTGCGTGGCGATAACATCACCACCTCCACCAGCGAAGGCGGGACTGAGCGCGAGATCTTCAACCAGTTCAAGTACGTGGTTCAAAACGGCCCCGCCAAAGACCTGAGCGTGCGGTTGCGCAGTTCGTTCCTGCGTGTTTCGCAAAAATCCAGCGAGTACAACGTTAGCGGCAATGAGCTGCGGGTGTTCGTGGATTATCCGATCAGCGTCTTCTGATGCCTGATCACGTTCCAAACGCCTGATGAAAAACCCCGAGCGCAAACTCGGGGTTTTTTCTTTGGACGGCAAAAAAACCGTTGGAACAGTCTGTTTTTCCGAGAAAAAGTCGTACTAATGAAACATTGCCCACCGTTTCAAGCATGGCTTGAAATGCCTCAAATACTTTCTCATGGACGTAAATACTGTACCCACTAGATTAGGCTGCTCAATGCAGTGGAGACCTATGAAAAATGATCGTTCTGAACAGGGAAGTCGGCGAAGCGCTCAGACGTGACAAATACGTCAATGTCCGCGGTGGAGACTTCAATCTCTACGGTCATTTCGGTGACTTTGTCCGGCTGACCAAGAGCTGGGAAAACATGGAGCCCGACAGCTACTACGGCCAGGCCGAGTCAGGCATGCGTTTTCGCCGCTACAGCGACTTCGAATACAACCCCAGGACCCGCGAACTCTCGCAGCTCGAGCACCGGGCCTACATTCAGTCCAAGGCTAACAACAGCTATGTCGGTGGACTGGAGCGGCATTTCCAGGACTTTTCCAACGAAGTGATCAACTCACCGGTGATGCGCAGTCTGATCGACACGGACTTTGAGGTGTACAAGAACGTCCTTCCTCAGGAGCTGCACGAGGAAATCTGGCAGTGCCAGATCCACCAGATCCGTATCGAGATCAAGCCGGGCAAGCAACTGGAAATCACCCCTGAAGGGATTCATTGCGACGGGTACCCGTTCAGCGGCGTGCACTTCTGGGGCCGTCATAATGTGGCCGGCGCAGAGAGTCGTCTGTACACCGCCCAGGAAGAACAACTGGCGGCGATTACCTACGAGGACATTCTCGACACCACGTTCTTCCTCGACCGCGACATGCGCCATTACGTCACCCCGGCCCGGAACGTCCATAGCCACGAAATGGCTTTCAGGCAGATCCTGGCGATTTCCTTCTCGCGGCCCGGGACCGCTTTTGACATTGTTCGCTGAACAGCTCGAACCCATGGACGATCTGGAGCAACAGGTTCTGTTGCGCCGGGCAATGGTCAGGGACGCCGAACGACTGGAGCAGTTCTTTCGCGGTTTCGACGAAGTGTCGTTCTGCGAGTGGCAGGATGCCCGATTCTTGCGTGGGGTGTTGTTGCAGGAGACCACCACTGCGTACCTGGCCGTTGATGTCCGCGGGGAGGTGGTGGGGGCGGTGATTGGCGGCATGCTCGGCACCCGTGGCACCATCAATCACCTGGCCGTCAGCCCAGGGCATCGCACCCGAGGCCTGGGCCAGCGGCTGGTGGAGGCGGCATCGGCCGACATGAAGCGGGTCGGCGTACTGCGCATGTTCCTGTTCGTCGACGATGCTAATCTGGCCGGCAAGCGGTTTTGGGCAGCCCAAGGCTTTTGTGAGCCTCGGGGTGAAATCACTTTCGAGAGGGATCTATGAGCAAGACTTCCAGCCAGCCGCTGGTGGTCGAACCACAAGCCTCGCGTACCTTTGCTGAAGCCAGTCCGGTGGTAGCGGGTTATTTTACGGTTTCGTTTGTGTTCGGTCTGATGGCGGTCAACGCCGGGTTGCCCTTGTGGCTGCCGGTGGCGATGTGCCTGTTCGTTTACGCGGGCGCTTCGCAATTCGCGGCGCTGGCGTTGATTTCCAGTGGAGCATCGCTGACCACCATCGTGCTCACCACCTTTCTGATCAACGCGCGGCACATGCTGATGTCGGTGTACATGGCCAAGGCATTGCGGGCGCTGGGGCTCAGTCGTTTCGAGCGCTGGTGCTACGCGGCAGGGCTCACGGATGAGTCGTTCGCCTTCCACAGCGTCAAACTCGGCACCGGGGCGCCGGTCAGCGTGCGTTACCTGATCGGCTTCAACCTCTTTTGCCACACTTCCTGGGTGCTCGGCGGTCTGCTGGGAGCGGTGTGTGCGCAATACGCGGCGCACCTGATCAAATACCAGCTCGACTACGCCCTGACTGCGATGATGCTCTACGTGCTGGTTTCGCTGTGCAATACCCGTAACAAACTGATCGCTGCCCTGGCGGCGGTCGTCTGCATGGGCGGGCTGAGCCTGCTGGGCAGCTCGCCGTTCAATGTCTTCATTGCCACGTTCGTTGGCTGCGGGGTGGGCGTATGCCTGACCAAACGTTCCTGATCCTGGTCGTGGCCCTGATGATGGCGGTGACCTTTCTGCCGCGGGCCCTGCCGCTGCAGGTCAATACTGAAAACTGGCCACCGTTCGTCGCCCGCGCCTTGGAATACCTGCCGGTGGCGATCGTCGCTGCTATCAGCCTCACCCCGTTGTTGATCAAGGATCAGCAGATACAACTCGACCGTCCGGAGTTCTATGCCGCGATTCCGACGCTGTTATGTGCGTATTTCAGCCGCAACCTGTTTCTCAGTGTGGCGGTGGGCACGGCGGCGTACATCGCGCTCGGTTCGTTCCTTTAGCGTCAGGTCCACAACATCGTGCAGCGCCTGGCCGGACAACTCTGGATTATTCACCGCCAGACGGACCTCGAGGAAATCCTCGAAGTCCGGGAAAATCGTCAAGTCGTTACGCAACGCCGCTTCCCGGGACACCAATCCCAGGCCATCGAGCTGGGTAATCAACGACAATGTCAGCGTTTCACTGCAGGAATACACCATCCGCTGACTCGAGCCGTACTCACCCAGGCCGGCATCCAGGAAGCGAAGGAAACTGTGGGAATACGGACATTCCTCGGCCGGACGCACCTGAAACTTATCGCCGAGCAAACCGAGGGAGTCGTCCTCTTCGCCACAATGGGCGCCGACCACCTGCACCTGAACGTCCGGCATGGTGATGCTGGAAAAGCCGCTCTGCTGCGGACCGATCAGGATCGCCAGGTCGAAATCTTCATTCTTGAGCTTGCTCAGGTTTTCCATCGACTCGGCGTAACTGAACTCCAACTGATACTGAGGAAACACGGCGATCAGCCGATCGATCATCCGCCGGTTGAACTCCGCCGGCAGCGTGGTATTGAGCGCCGCTCTCAGCGTGCGCTGCCGGGGTGTCTTCAGCGCCGCGACCTTCTCTTCCAACTGCCGCGTGGCAACCAGCACCTGATCCATGAACGGCGTCAGTTCCGAGCCTTGGCTCGTCAACGTCAGGCCCTTGTTCGACCGCCGGAACAACCGGAAGCCGAACTGCTCCTCAACTTTGTTCAACTGTGCCGCCAATGCCTGCACCGTGAGGCAGGAATGTTCCGCTGCCGCCGACAAGGAGCCGGTCTGCACGATGCGCATGAGGTTGCGTAAGGTTCTGCTATCCATGAGGTAATGCCCTCTGCTTAAGTGGGCTCGCTATTGTTGTGCACCTGGCCTGGTCAGGCAGTGCATGCCGGCTATCATCATGTACCTTGCCACGGTTGTCGCGGTTTTGTGGCGAAAAGCTCCGGCAGACGATGGTTGGAGCTTATGCGGGATTTGGGTTTTTTGCCTGATCAACGGTAATCGAAGCGGTCAGCGAGTCCGTAAGTGGCTGGCGCAAAGAAAATTCCTGCACACGGCTGGCTGAATTGTTCAGGTAGAGGGTGGTAAAATACGTTTACGAACAAAAAATAATAATTTATCCGTATTTGTACTACTCTCTAGGTGTCAGCCTAGCAATGGAGCCCAAATCTCATGGCAACCTCCTCCATCAGCCTCAACGCGCAGCAACAATTGGACTTCCCGGACGCGGGTCGGGTCGCGTTGAAGTTTTTCTTCAACCTCATGGCGTTGTGGGGCTGCAGCGTCGAGCAGCAGCGCACGTTGCTGGGCAAGGTAGGCAACACGACTTTCTATAAGTACAAGCAATTACCGGAAAACGTCAGGCTGCCTCACGACACACTGGAGCGCATTTCCTATCTCATGGGCATTCACAAGGCGCTGAGCATCATCTTCAGCAACAGCCGGGACCGCGCTTACCAGTGGGTCAACAGCCCCAATACCGCTGCGCCCTTCAACGGCCAGTCGGCATTGGCCTACATGCTCGCCGGGCGGGTGGTGGACATCGCCGATGTGCGGCGTTATCTCGACGGAGTACGCGGTTGATGACGCCACCCCTGGCGGACCCGCAATGGAAGCGTGCCTACCGGATCGTCAACAGCAGCTTCCCGCCGATTGCGCTGTTCGAAGATGTGCTTGATCCCGAGGACCTGCCCACCGCATATGCCCTGGAAGCACTGACCAACGACCGGCTCATGGAAGAAGCCGGCGTGCTGTCCCGGGTACGCCCCGAGGATCGCATTTCCGGGCCCGGCTCCTCGCCGGTGATGGCCGCGTTTACCCACATCGGCAAAAGCAGCCGCTTCAGCGACGGCACCTTCGGCGTCTACTACGCGGCCAGCAGCCAGGAAGCCGCCATTGCCGAGACCTGCTACCACCAGGCGCGATTCCTCGGAGCGACCAACGAGCCGGATCTGGAATTGACCATGCGCACTTACGTCAACAAGGTCATCAAGCCGCTGCACGACATCCGCCAAGACTACCCGCACCTGCACGACCCGGACCCCACCGCCTACGGTCCGTCCCAGGTGTTCGCCCGGCAACTGCGCGAAACCTTGTCCTGGGGCTTGCTGTACAACAGCGTTCGCCTGTCCGGGCACGAATGCGTCGCGGCGTTTCGCCCTCCGGCGGTTTCGGTTCCGGTGCAGGGCAAGCATATCCGTTACGTCTGGAGCGCCCAGAAGCGGGAGATTTCGTTTGTGTTTGAGGTGAGCGAGGTGTGAGTCAGGCTTTAGGGTGTTTTATGGCTGGGCAATAATTATTGCCCAGCCATAATTTTCAATAATTCGCGAGTATTGAAAGCAGAAGCTGCTACGCAGCCCAGCGAGAGCACGCGCCCTCGCCACATACGTGAATGCAGCCGTTTGATCAAATCTTGAACTGCTGCACTGAAGCCTGCATCGACCCCGCTGCATCGTTCAATTGATCCGCTGTTTGCGTCAGGTTGTGAATCGAGCGTGTGTTCTCGCGGGACTGCTCGGCAATCGACTCCACCCTCTGAGCCATTTCATCGCTGGCCTTCGATTGTTCGGCAATGGTCTGGGAAATTTCCTCGACCACTTCTGCCGCGTGCCGGGCGCCGGTGCGGATTTCGCTGATGGACACCCCGGCCTGCTGGGCCAGTGACACGCCTTCGTCCACGCGGCTGACGCAAGCCTGCATGTTCGCTACCGCATCCCGGGCGCTGGTCTGGATGCGCTCGATCATCGCGGTGATTTCCTGGGTGGACTGAGTAGTGCGCGCCGCCAGGTTACGCACCTCATCGGCCACCACCGCAAAGCCGCGCCCCGCCTCCCCGGCACGGGCGGCTTCGATGGCGGCGTTAAGGGCCAACAGATTGGTTTGCTCGGCGATGCTCTTGATCACCTGAATGATCGAATGAATGTCTTCAGACGAGGCGTCCAGCGCCGTGATCTTGCTGGACGACTGATTGACCACCTCGGCGATCCGGCTCATGCCTTCCACCACCCCAAGAATCACTTGCCCGCCGCTGCTGGCCAGTTGTTCGGACTGCGCCGAGATCGTCCGGGCGCTGTCGGCGTGCTGATGGATCTGGCTGATGTTCGCCATCATCTGCTCCATGCTCGCCGCCATGCTGGTGGCGCTCTGAGCCTGCTGATCGGCGCTGGACACAATCTGCCGCGCCGTATCGCCCAATACGCGCGAGGTGCCATGCAACTCGTCACTCTGGCCGCGGATCGTGGCGATCATTTGCCGCAAATTGACCTGCATCTGCTCGATCACGCGTTGCAACTGGCCCAGCTCATCCTTGCTGTGCGCGCCCATTGAGCGTTGCAAATCCCCTTGGGAAATCGCCTGAGTGTTGAGGATGATGTTATTCAGCGGCGTAAGCACCGCCTTGAGCAGGCTCCAGGACAACAGCGCCAACGCCACACAGGTGGCCAGCAACGTGAAAACCAGCCAGCGCTCCGACGTTTGAATGCTGTGGTCCTGATGCTCGCGGGTGGCATGGGCCTGGCTCTCGATCAACTCACTCACCGCCTCGTTACGCTCCTCCAGCGCCGAAAACGCCCCGTCGAACTCCGTCCGCAACGCCCGGCCATCCTGGGCACCACCCAACGCCTTAGCGATCACCTGCTGAGCCGATGCAATATAGGTTTCCACTTGCGGCTTCAGCTCGGTAATAGCCTGAGCGATCGCTTGCGGCAACTGGGCCTCGGCATTCTCGGCGATGACCTTGCGCATCCGTTGTGCATGCTCATCGAACGCCTCTCTCACCTCCTTGGCTCCCGCGGCATCCCCCGGCGCCACCAGCAAAGCGGCCAACACATCGCCACGAATGGCGTCGTGCATCATGTCCGCCTCCATGTGCTTGCGCATGGCCGAAATACTGGTCTCGCTACGCGCCAGGGCGCTGGTCATGCTGATATAGCCCCACAACCCGATACCGCCGAGCACAAGGGCAAAGAAAAGGCTGATCAACCCCGAGCCTATGATCTTGGTCCTGATCTTCATCGCCTGATACTCCAGAGGGGGCGGGATTTGAGGGCAAGTGTAGTAGAGCGCAAGCGCAGCGCCTGGTGCGGGCGACGCTGCTATAAAGGGTATCGGCGGAAAAAAGATTAAGTGAATGTTGCGCACGGCCCGTGACGAGGGAGCTTGCTCCCATTGGGGGGGCGAAGCAGCCCCCTTTGTTCCTGCGCCCGGTTCTCAGTGCCTGATCCAATGAAAAAAATCGGGGACAGACCCTTGCCGGTGTAAGGTGTTCATCAACCGCTCACCATCGAGGCTGCCATGACCGGAATATCCCTGAACCTGCCGGAAGACCTTTCGAACTCGCTCTCCGATCTGGCTAAGACGAATGGCCAAACCGGTAGCTATCTGGCGATGGATGTTCTTCGCGACTACATCGAGCACGAGAAGGCTTTGACTGCGCAGATTGAACTGGCGGTCGAAGAGGCTGATCAAGGTAAATTCGCCACCGACGACCAGGTTGCGGCAATGCGCGCCCGCCGCTGGAGCAGGAATGCGGGTTGAGTGGCTTGAAAAAGCCCTCAGAAACCTGGAAGACGAAGCGAGCTATATAGCCCTTGAAACCCCAAGGCTGCTGATGATTTCTCAGATGCGATTTTCGCCAGCGTAGACAAACTTGTCCGGTTTCCGGCCATGGGCAGTGCCCAACTGGTCCTATCTCATCCCCTATCGGGTACGCGGTGACCGCCTTCAAATCCTTGGGGTATTCCATACGCGGCAACGCCCTCGCGCCAAGTGGTGACGGGGCGCAAAGCGAGGGACGACGTACATCCTCCAGACTCATTTAAGAAATAACGGGCACAGACCACGATTAATTTGGCGTCTCTGCATATTCATTCAAGCTAGGAATCGTGGTCTGTTCCCGAATCGCTCAGCTCCTGGTCCAATGCCGCCCCCGCTTAAGTGAGCAGCATCGGATGTCCCCGGTGACCTAAGCGGACATATTCCCCGGCGCCTCCAGCACCTTCACCACATCATCAATCACCGCCTTGCTCATATCCTGTAAATAACACGACGCCCAGGCATACCGATCCGTGCTGCGAATCATCGCCGCATCCTCGGCCAGAAGCTTGGCGACGTGGAGCAGATCGGAGGCATGGGAGAGGGCTTCGCCGATGGGGACGCCGCTGGTGACGCGGAACAATGGGCGATCGGAGTGGAAGGAGAAGGGGGTCAGGCCTGGGGTTTTGAGGTCTTGCGGGTTTGGCATTGTCTGGCTCCTTGACTGAGAGAGCCGCAACCGTCCTTTCCTACGGGATTGGGTGGCGGCCATGCACGGGGTAGGAAAACCGGGAATCAAGGCACCCGGCACACCCGAAGGTGTCCCGCGCACAGCCGCCATAACGCATATCGCAGATACAAAAAAAGCGCCTGCAATAGTAAGCGAGGCGCAGCTGATACGCCTTGATTTACTTCGGGTTTCCTACGCCCGGTCGCTGAATTGGCAACGACAGTTGGAGGGTAGCGGTCGATTGGATAGGGGACAATCGTGGCGCCATGCTGGCGGGATTAGAAATTTTGTGTCCGGGATTAACGCATCTGGGGCGGACGGAGCGAGCTTGCGTCTGTATGGCAGATTGTCGGTGGTTGTGATGGCCTCATCGCGAGCAGGCTCGCTCCCACAGAGTTCAGTGTGTGGATAGGAAAGTGGATGTGCAGAAACAACAAAGCCCTCGCATT
>NZ_FODL01000015.1:0-101748 GCF_900110355.1 Pseudomonas sp. NFACC39-1
GGCTACCGAATTTCTTGACGACCATAGAGCATTGGAACCACCTGATCCCATCCCGAACTCAGCAGTGAAACGATGCATCGCCGATGGTAGTGTGGGGTTTCCCCATGTGAGAGTAGGTCATCGTCAAGATTAAATTCCGAAACCCCTATCTGCTGATGCAGGTAGGGGTTTTGTTTTGCCCGCAGGAAAGTTTCTTACGACAGGCACGGACAGCTCCCGGCTGTCACAGCCCCCCGACAGTGCTAAGGTTCGGCCCTAGCTTTTGCATTTTCAAGGATGCCTTTATGCCGGACGCGACGTCCTTAAGCCCTGCGTTCATGGTGGTCCACGGGAATCGCCTGGATGAGTTGCGCAGCCTGGTGATCAGCTTGATGCGGCGCTATCCGCTGGGGCCTCTTGAAAATGAAATCGCGCTGGTTCAAAGCAACGGCATCGCCCAGTGGTTGAAGCTGGCATTGGCTGAGGATCCGCAAGACGACGATACCGGTGGCTGCGGTATTGCCGCCGCCATTGATGTGCAATTGCCCGGCAGTTTCATGTGGCAACTCTATCGAACGGTTCTGGGGCGTGACGAAATTCCGGCCAAGTCGTTGCTTGATAAGGCTCCCCTTACCTGGCGGCTGATGCGCCTTCTGCCGCAATTGATCGAGCAGCCCCATTTCGAACCCCTGCGGCGTTTTCTTACCCACGATACCGACTTGCGCAAGCGTTATCAGTTATCCGAGCGCCTTGCCGATCTGTTTGACCAATACCAGGTGTACCGGGCTGATTGGCTGGAGGACTGGGCGGAGGGTCGGCATCAGACAAGAAGTGTCCGGGGCGAAATCAAGCCGCTCGCGCCAGAAAACTGTTGGCAGGCCGAACTGTGGCGCGCCCTTCTGGTGGATGTGGGCGAGCAAGGCATGGCCCAAAGCCGTGCCGGAGTTCATCAACGGTACATCGAGCGCATCAACAGTTTGGAAGTGGCTCCCAGGAACCTGCCCGCGCGGGTGATTGTGTTCGGCATTTCCTCTCTGCCGGCCCAAGCCCTGGAAGCACTTGCCGGTCTGTCCCGGTTTAGCCAGATTCTGCTGTGCGTCCATAACCCATGTCGCCACCATTGGGCGGACATCGTGGCCGACAAGGACCTGCTACGTCACCAATACAAGCGCCAGGCCCGCAAGGCCGGAATGCCTGTCGTCCTCGACCCGCAGACCTTGCATCAGCACGCTCATCCATTATTGGCAGCGTGGGGCAAGCAGGGGCGTGACTATATCAACCTGCTCGACAGCTACGACGACCCCAACAGTTATCGCTCGGTATTTCGCGATGGACGGATCGACCTGTTCAGCGAGGGCAATCCCACGACCCTTCTCAGTCAGCTGCAGGATGACATTCTCGAGCTGCGCCCCCTGAACGAAACCCGGGAGCACTGGCCTGCGGTCGATACGGAGCAGGACGGGTCTATCCGTTTCCATATCGCCCACAGTGCCCAGCGTGAGGTTGAAATCCTCCACGATCAACTGCTGGCCCGCTTCAGTGCGGATCCGAGCCTGCGCCCCCGGGATATCATCGTCATGGTCCCGGACATCGACAGCTACGCACCGCATATACGTGCTGTGTTCGGTCAGCTTGAGAGAACTGATCCCCGTTTCATTCCTTTCACCCTCACTGATCAGGGCCAGCGTGGACGTGATCCGTTATTGATCGCTGTCGAACACTTGCTCAAGCTGCCGGATAGCCGCTTTCCGGTCAGCGAAATCCTCGATCTGCTCGATGTTCCGGCGTTGCGTGAGCGGTTCGGTATCGATGAAGCTGACTTGCCTACGCTGCACCGCTGGATCGAGGGTGCCGGTATCCGCTGGGGCATGAATGCCGAACATCGTGCCGGATTGGGATTGCCCGCGGAGCTCGAGCAGAACAGCTGGCGTTTCGGTCTTCGGCGCATGCTGCTGGGCTATGCCGTCGGCGGCGCGGGCGCCTACGACGGCATCGAACCCTATGATGAAATTGGTGGCCTGGATGCGGCGTTGATCGGTCCTCTGGTTGCGTTGCTGGATGCTTTGGAAGTGGCTCATCAGGAACTCAGCCTCCCCGCATCACCGCAAGAATGGGGCTCGCGTCTGCAGGATCTGATGCAATTGTTTTTCCAGGCGAGCAACGAACACGACGATTATCTGCTGGCGCAACTTGAAGACCTGCGTGAAACCTGGCTGGAGACCTGTGAGTCAGTTGCCCTGCATGATGAGTTGCCCCTGACTGTTGTCCGTGAGGCTTGGTTGGCAGGGTTGGATCAGGGCCGACTGTCCCAGCGCTTCCTGGCCGGTGCGGTCAACTTCTGCACCTTGATGCCGATGCGCGCCATCCCCTTCAAGCTGGTGTGTCTGCTGGGAATGAACGACGGTGATTATCCGCGAGCGCAACCGCCCCTGGATTTCGATCTCATGGGCAGCGACTATCGCCCCGGGGATCGTTCCCGACGCGAAGATGATCGATATCTGTTATTGGAGGCGCTGCTCTCTGCCCGGGAAAAGCTCTATATCAGTTGGGTCGGACGCAGCATCCGCGACAACAGTGACCGTCCTGCGTCAGTATTGGTCGGCCAACTGCGGGATCATCTTGCCAGTGGGTGGCGGTTGGCAGATGACAGCAAGGATCTGCTTGAGGCGCTGACCCAGGACCATCCTTTGCAACCGTTCAGTGCTCGTTATTTTCATCAAGGCAGCGCGTTGTTCAGTTACGCCAGCGAATGGCGAATGCTTCATGGTGCCCACGAACACGCCGCCCAAAGCCAGGTGCTGGAACCCTATGTTCAGGAAGAGCCCTTGGGCCTTGGGCAACTGCAGGACTTCCTGCGCAATCCCGTCCGGCACTTCTTCAGTCAACGACTCAAAATATTCTTCGAGGCCATCGAGGCCCCTTTGGCAGATGACGAACCCTTCGTTCTTGATGCGCTGCAACGCTACAGCCTGAGCGACAGCTTGCTGGAGGCCGCCCTGGTTCGCCTCGATCAACCGGATCTGGCACTGGCCACTCATGCCAAAAGACTGCAGAACAGCGGCCTGTTACCGATGGCCGGTTTCGGTGAATGCATGCAACGTGAACTGATCGAGCCTTTGCCTGATTTGCTCCAGCGTTACCAGCAGCTTCTGGCGTTATGGCCCACACCGCTGACCAGTGCCTTGCCTGTCAGCTTGCAGTTGCACGGCGTGAGCGTCGAGGGCTGGCTTAGTGGCCTGCACCAGCGTGCCGATGGAGCGGTTCTCACCATCAGCGCCATACCCAACGGTATTGGCTCCCCCAAGACCCGTAAATGGCATCGTCTGATTCGTCCTTGGGTCAATCATCTTGTTGCGTGCGCTAACGGCTTTTCGATGACGACGGCACTGGTGGCCAGTGATGACAGCTTGCTGCTGGCTCCTTTTGAAGAGCCCGTAGCACGACGGTTGCTCGGTGATCTTTTGCAAGCCTGGCAGGCGGGTATGCGTCAGCCGCTTCCCGTCGCGGTGAAGACCGCCTTCGCCTGGCTCGGCCAGAGTGATCCTGCCAAAGCCGATGCGGCAGCTCGAAAAGCCTACGAAGGCGACGGGCAGAACTCTGAAGGCGAGCGGCGGGAAAGTCCGGCGTTGGCCCGGCAGTTTGCTGACTTCGATGCCTTGACGGCCGACGAGACATTCTCCGACTGGTGCGATGCACTTTACCGGCCACTGCTCGACGCACCATGGCGTTCATTGGCCGGCGAGGAGGTAAGCTCATGACTCGCCAGCCTCCACTCGCCCTGGCCTTCCCGCTACGTGGCAGTCAATTGATCGAGGCCAGCGCCGGTACCGGCAAGACCTTTACCATTTCGGCGTTGTACCTGCGTCTGGTACTGGGGCATGGCGGCCCGGCTACCGGTTTTGGTCGCGAACTGCTTCCTCCGCAGATCCTGGTGGTGACCTTTACGGACGCTGCTACCAAGGAGTTGCGTGAGCGTATCCGCACGCGTCTGGCTGAGGCGGCGCGTTTCTTTCGTGATGAAATTGCCGCCCCGGATTCGCTGATCGCCGAGTTGCGGGATGAGTTCGATGCAACGCAGTGGCCTGGCTGTGCGAACCGTTTGGACATCGCTGCGCAATGGATGGATGAAGCAGCAGTGTCGACCATCCATAGCTGGTGTCAGCGCATGCTGCGTGAACATGCTTTTGACAGTGGTAGCCTGTTTACACAGACCTTGGAAACCGATCACAGCGACTTGCTTGGCGAAGTGCTCCGCGACTATTGGCGGCTGTTCTGCTACTCGATGCAAGGTGAGGCGCTGAACTGGGTGCGGACACATTGGGGCGGGCCCGCTGCGCTGCTGCCGCGAGTCAGAGGCCTGTTTTCCAGCGAACGCGATGCTGCTGAGGGGCTTGAACCGGCCGAACTGATCGCCGCATCGCTTCAGGAGCGCAGCGCCGCCTTGCTCGATCTCAAGGCGCCGTGGCGGCAATGGGCCGTGGAGTTGCTGGAGATCTGCCAGCAAGGCGTTGCCAACAAAAGCGTCGACGGGCGCAAGATGCAGGCCCGCTACTTCGAGCCGTGGTTTCAGAAAATCAATGCCTGGGTGGAGGACGAAAGCCTTGAACTGTTGGACATCGGCAGCGGCTTCACACGCCTGACCCCCGAGGGTATGGCCGAGGCCTGGAAAGGCGAAGTGCCCAGTCATCCCGGGCTGGACGCCATGTCCGGTCTCAAGGCCAACCTGGAAGCCTTGCCCACCCCCGATGCCGCGGTGCTGCAACATGCCGCGCAATGGGTAGGGGCACGTTTTGAGGCGGAGAAACGGCGCCGTGCGGAGATGGGGTTCGACGATATGCTGCTGCGTCTGGACGCAGCCCTTCAAGCCGAAGGTGGAGCACGTCTGGCAAGCTTGATCCGCGAACAGTTTCCGGTGGCGCTGATCGATGAGTTCCAGGACACCGACCCGATTCAATATCGCATCTTCGAAAGCATCTACCACATCGCAGAAAGCAACCCCGACACCGGGTTGTTCCTGATCGGTGACCCGAAGCAGGCCATTTACGCTTTTCGCGGCGCTGACATCTATACCTACCTGCGCGCCCGCGAAGCCACCGCCGGCAGGCTGCATACGCTGGGAACAAACTTCCGTTCCAGCCACGCCATGGTCAGTGCGGTGAACCATATTTTCCAGAATGCCGAATCCCGCCCTGAAGGGCGCGGTGCTTTTCTGTTTCGTGAACCGTCGGGCAAGAACCCGGTGCCGTTCCTGCCCGTTGAGTCCCAAGGGCGCAAGGAGTCCTTGCAGGTCGACGGGCTACCCGTTGCCGCACTGAATATCTGGCACCTGTCTTCTGATCAGCCGCTTTCCGGGGCGGTGTATCGCAAGCACATGGCGGCGGCTTGTGCCAGTGAGATCACGGCGTTGCTCAATGGCGGCCAATCGGGGCGCGATGGCTTTACGGTCGATGAGAGGACGCTCCAGGGATTACGCCCGTCGGATATCGCTATCCTGGTGCGTGACGGTAAAGAAGCTCAGGCAGTGCGCGACGAGCTGTCCGCACGGGGAGTGCGCAGTGTCTATCTGTCCGATAAAGACTCGGTCTTCGCTTCCCAGGAAGCGCGGGACCTGCTGATCTGGCTCAAGGCCTGCGCTGAACCGGATGTCGAGCGGCCACTGCGGGCAGCGCTGGCCAGCATCACGCTGAATCTTGCGCTGACGGAGCTGGAACGTCTCAATCAGGATGAGCTGGCCTGGGAGCGTCGGGTCATGCAGTTCCGAGGTTATCGTACGGTCTGGCGTACCCAGGGCGTGTTGCCCATGTTGCGTCGCCTGCTACATGATTTCGAGCTACCCCAAGCCTTGATGACGCGCAGCGACGGCGAGCGGGTGCTGACCAATTTGCTGCATCTTTGCGAGCTGTTGCAACAGGCCGCCGGCGAGCTGGATGGCGAGCAAGCTTTGATTCGGCATCTGTCCGAGCACCTGGCGCTGTCCGGACAGGCTGGCGAAGAACAGATCCTGCGCCTGGAAAGCGATGAGCAACTGGTCAAGGTGGTCACGATTCACAAGTCCAAGGGACTTGAATATCCACTGGTCTTTTTGCCCTTCATCTGTTCAACGAAACCGGTGGATGGCAGTCGGTTGCCTTTGCATTACCACGATGAAGCCTGCAAGGCACAGATTAGTCTCAAGCCTACCGCCGAGTTGATTGCCAAGGCCGATGACGAGCGTCTGGCCGAGGATCTGCGGCTGCTCTACGTGGCCCTGACCCGCGCACAACACGCTTGCTGGTTGGGTGTGGCTGATCTTAAACGGGGCAACAGCAATAGTTCGATCCTGCACTTGTCCGCATTGGGCTATCTGTTGGGCGGTGGTATGCCGTTGGTCGAGTCGGTGGAGTTGAGGCGCTGGCTGGAGGACCTGCAACAAGGCAGCGCAGTGATCAGCTATCAGGAGATGCCCCAGGCCACCGATGAGCATTACCGGCCGCCACGCAACGAAGCGGTATTGCTTGAACCTTTGATTCCCGTACGCAAAGCCAGCGAAAACTGGTGGATCGCCTCCTACAGCGCTTTGCGTATCGGGGAAAGCCTGAGTGCGGCCAGCAATGATGCACCGGAGAACCCGCAGGCTCAGAAGCTGTTCGACGATGAGCGGCTTGACCCCGATGCCCCAAGGGAAATTGTTGCCGTGGGTGGCGATATTCACCGCTTCCCTCGTGGCCCCGGCCCCGGCACTTTTCTTCATGGTCTACTGGAATGGGCTGCTGGCGAAGGATTTGAAGCGACGCCAAGCGCCATCGAGGATGCCATAGCCCGGCGCTGCAATCGTCGAGGTTGGAAAGGCTGGATCGCTACCCTGGGTGACTGGCTGCAACACCTGATCAAACTGCCTATGCACATAGGGGACGGTCAGGCGCCGGTGGTGCTCGAAAACCTGTCCCAGTTCCAGGTCGAAATGGAATTCTGGTTTGCCAGCCACAAGGTCGATGTGCTCAAGCTCGACCAACTGGTTTGCCAATTCACCCATGGCGGTGTCGCTCGCGTGGCCGCTGAGCCGGTGTTACTCAACGGGATGTTCAAGGGTTTCATCGATTTGACGTTCGAGCACGATGGCCGATATTACGTGGCCGATTACAAGTCCAACTGG
Source organism: Pseudomonas sp. NFACC39-1 (assembly GCF_900110355.1). Classification (NCBI taxonomy): domain Bacteria; kingdom Pseudomonadati; phylum Pseudomonadota; class Gammaproteobacteria; order Pseudomonadales; family Pseudomonadaceae; genus Pseudomonas; species Pseudomonas sp. NFACC39-1. Next base: position 7,112 of record NZ_FODL01000015.1, read on the forward strand.
CTGGGTGTCGATGACATGGCCTACACCGCGCCGGCCATGGAACAGTCAATCCTCGACAATCGCTACGACCTGCAATACGTGTTGTACCTGTTGGCCCTGCACCGTCAGCTCAAGGCGCGCCTGCCTGGCTATGACTACGACCGGCATGTCGGTGGGGCGTTGTATCTGTTCCTGCGCGGTACCCGCTCAGCCAGTCAGGGCGTTTACTTCACCAAGCCTCCACGGGCGCTGATCGAGCACCTGGACCGCATGTTCCAGGGGAGGTGCGAGCCAAAGGCTGAACCGGCATGGGAACAGGGGGAGCTGCTATGAAACGTTCTTTTGCCGATCTGTTACCCAAGCCGTCTGATGACGAGAGCCTGATGGATCTGGCTCCTCTGAGCCGTGCGGATGACTTGCTGCTGTTGCTCACCCGCTGGGTCGAACGAGGATGGCTGCGCGCCCTGGACAAGGCATTCGTCGCCTTCCTCCATGAACTCGCGCCTGAAGATGATCCATTGGTGCTGCTTGCTGCGGCGCTCACCAGCCATCAGTTGGGACACGGGCATGTCTGCCTGGATTTGTTCGAAACGCTCAAGGAGCCGGATTTCGCCCTGTCACTGCCGCCTGAAGGCGACTCGCAAACCGGCGTGGAGCTGTTGCCCTCGCAAATACTACGGACCCTCGATGGGGCTCACTGGTGCAAGGTCCTCGCCTCCAGTGCGCTGGTGGCCTTGGCCGTCGATGAGCATGAAGAGGCGCGGCAGCGCCCTTTGGTGTTATCAGGTAAGCGTCTTTATCTGCGTCGTTATTGGGCTTATGAGCGGCGGATCGATGAGGCGTTGCGGCAACGGCTTGCCGAACATGAAGCCGCACCTGGCGATCTTCGCGAGCGTTTGAGCGGATTGTTCGGGCCGGCCAAAGCCGCGGGCCCGATCGATTGGCAAAAACTGGCCTGTGCGCTGGCGACCCGCGGAGCCTTCAGCATCATCACCGGCGGCCCGGGTACCGGCAAGACCACCACGGTTGTGCGCTTGCTCGCCTTGCTTCAGGCGCCCGCTGTCGAGGCAGGCAAACCGCTGCGGATCCGCCTGGCCGCGCCCACAGGCAAGGCGGCGGCACGTCTGACCGAGTCCATCAGCCAGCAGGTTCGCACTCTCGATGTGGTTGACGCCGTGCGTGAACGCATTCCCTGCGATGTGACCACGGTCCATCGTTTGTTGGGCAGTCGGCCTGGTACCCGACATTTTCGCCATCACAGGGGCAATCGCTTGCCACTGGATGTGTTGGTGATCGATGAAGCTTCGATGATCGATCTGGAGATGATGGCCAATCTGCTGGATGCGCTGCCGACTCATGCGCGACTGGTATTGCTGGGCGACAAGGACCAATTGGCCTCTGTTGAGGCGGGGGCCGTATTGGGGGACTTGTGTCGGGACGCCGAGGAGGGTTGGTACAGCCGCCGGACCCTGGCCTGGCTGGAGTCGGTCAGCGGCGAAAACCTGGCGGCCAGTGATCTGCGGCAAGACCTCGATGGTACTCATGCCCTGGCCCAGCAAGTGGTCATGCTCAGGCATTCGCGGCGCTTCGGTGAGGGCAGTGGGATCGGTCAACTGGCGCGTCGGGTCAACCAGCAACAACCGGAACAGGCCCGTCAACTGCTGCTCGAAGGTGAATTCCCCGACCTGTTTTCCCTGGCGCTGAGGGGCGAACACGATGGAGCGCTGGAGCGCTTGTTACTCGATGGCAAGGCAGAAGGGCCGAAGGGTTATCGGCATTACTTGAGCCTGTTGCGTCAGCGCCGCCCGGCCATTTCCCGACCGCTTGAGGACGGCTGCTGGACAGATTGGGCTCGAGAGGTCCTGTCGGCTTTCGACGAGTTCCAGCTGCTTTGTGCCGTACGCAGAGGCCCGTGGGGCGTCGAGGGGTTGAACCAGCGCATCACCGCCGCACTGCTCAAGGCCCAGCTTATCGACAGCGATCACCAATGGTACGAAGGGCGCCCGGTTCTGATGACCCGCAACGACTACGGGTTGGGCTTGATGAATGGCGATATCGGTATCGCGCTCAAGCTGCCCGAACGAGATGGACCGGACGCGGGCAAGCAGGTTCTGCGGGTCGCGTTCCCTCGTAACGATGGCCAGGGCGGTGTGCGTTTCGTCCTGCCCAGTCGCCTGAATGATGTAGAAACTGTCTTTGCCATGACGGTGCACAAATCCCAGGGGTCGGAGTTCGCCCATACGGCTTTGATTCTCCCGGATGCGCTGAACCCCGTGCTGACTAAAGAGTTGGTGTACACCGCCATTACTCGGGGCAAGCAGTGGTTCAGCCTGATAGAGCCGCGAGCGGGAGTCTTTGAAGAGGCGGTTCGGCGCAAGGTCAAGCGCTTGAGTGGGTTGATGCTGGAGCTGGAAGGAACTGTCTGAGCGACCGACTTTCACGGTCAATGTCCTGGGAAGCTGTTCTGCCGGCGGATATCGCAAGCGTCGCAGAACGCTGCCTCGCTGGCTTTTTGGCACTGTGCTATCTTTCCGGCACTTATTGCATCGACCAAGAGACTTTCCATGAGTGTGGCTGTTCAGGAGACAGTGCGCCGCAAGGGCTGGAGGCAATATTTGCTCGCCAGCCTTCTGTGCTTACTGGCGCCTGTGGTTGTCGGCCAGGAGCAGGCCACCACGACCCGGGCTGAACAGCGGGCCGAATCCGTCACCCAGGTTGTGTTGGGAATTCTCAGCTACGCCCGCTGGCCCGTGGAACCAGCGCAATTGCAGTTGTGCATTGTCGGGCCGACTCAATACACCGACGATCTGGTCAAGGGTACGACGCAGGCCACTGGCCGGCCCGTGACTGTGCAGCGGGTGCTGGCCGATCACCCCAGCATCGCCACTGATTGCAACGCGATCTACATCGGCAGATTGACCCTTGACGAGCGCACCCGTCTGTTTGCGTCCTTGATCGGCAAACCTGTGTTGAGCATCAGTGAAGGCGGCGATCAGTGCACCGTCGGCAGCCTGTTCTGTCTGCGGGTCGCTGACGAACAGGTCTCGTTCGAGGTCAACCTGGATTCGGTGGCGCGCAGTGGCGTGCGCATTCACCCCAGCGTTTTGCAGCTTTCACGTCGCAGGCCAGCAGCACCATGAATCTGCCCATGGCACGGATTCGTCCCACACTGGGCTCGGTCATCGGTCGCGGTCACCTGATTGTCGCGTTGGTGGCGATCACCATGGCCAGTGTCTCCCTGACGTTGCTCGGTGTACTTGCGCTGCGAGTCTATGCCGATCACAACCTGCACCTGATCGCCCGTTCGATCAGCTATACCGTTGAAGCGGCCGTGGTGTTCGATGACTCAGTGGCGGCGACTGAGGCGCTGGCTGTGATTGCCTCCACCGAAGAAGTCGCCGATGCCGAGGTGTTCAACGAGCACGGGCGTCTGCTGGCTCGCTGGCAGCGGCCGGAAACAGGCTTGTTGTCGGAGTTGGAAAGGCACATCGCCAAAACCTTCCTGGAAAAGCCCATCAGCCTGCCCATCATCCATCAGGGCCAGAATATAGGCGCAGTTCTACTGTCGGGGCATGGCGGCAGTCTTTTGCGGTTTTTGCTCAGCGGCCTGGCGGGAATTGTCCTGTGCACGGCGGTGAGCGCCTGGGTGGCGTTGTATCTGGCGCGGCGTCAGTTACGCGCAATCACCGGGCCGCTGCGCAGCCTTGCCGAGGTGGCCCATGCCGCGCGCAGCGAACGCGCCCTCGACCGACGCGTACCGCCGGCCGCTATCGCCGAACTGGATAACCTGGGCAATGACTTCAACGCGCTGCTTGATGAACTGGAGTCTTGGCAAACCCACCTGCAAAGCGAGAACGAAACCCTGGCTCACCAGGCCAGTCATGACAGCCTGACCGGATTGCCGAATCGCGCATTTTTCGAAGGCCGGCTGATCCGTGCACTGCGCAATGCCAACAAACTCGACGAGCAGGTCGCCGTGCTCTATCTGGACAGTGACCGGTTCAAGGGTATCAACGATAACTTCGGCCATGCTGCCGGTGATGCGGTGCTGACGGCGGTGGCGACACGGGTTCGGGCGCAGTTGCGTGAAGGTGACCTGGTGGCGCGCCTGGGCGGGGACGAATTTGCCGTGCTGCTTGCGCCCTTGCACCGGGCCGAGGATGCCGAGCTGATTGCCGAAAAAATCATAGCCAGCATGGAAATGCCCATTCAATTGCCCGGCAATGCCTCGGTGCTGACTTCTCTGAGTGTCGGCATCGCCGTTTATCCTGATCATGGCGCTACACCAGGCGCCTTGCTCAATGCCGCCGATGCGGCGATGTATCAGGCCAAACGCCTCGCCAGAGGCGGTCAACACACGGCCGGGGCGGAGCACCCGGTTGCTGATCTTCAAGCCAGGAGCTGACTCGTGCGCCTCTATCCTCAACTCTCCCTGCAGCGCTTAGCCGCGCTTTTGTTCATCACCGTTCTGGCCCTGACCGGCTGCCAGACGCCGCCCCCAAAAGGTCTTACCCCGGCGCAAGTCGCCGTGCTCAAACAACAAGGGTTCGAATTGACTGACGAAGGCTGGGCCTTCGGTCTATCGGGCAAGGTGCTGTTTGGCAGCGATGTGGAAAACCTCAACGCGGCCAGCACCGAGATCGTCGAACGAATTGGTAAAGCTCTGCTGGGGGCTGGAATCGAACGGGTGCGGATCGATGGTCATACCGACGCATCAGGCTCGCAAGCCTATAACGAGCAACTGTCGATACGTCGGGCCAGCAGCGTGAGCAAGGTATTGATTGACGTGGGCATGCGCGAAGAAAACGTTCAAACACGGGGGCTGGGCAGTAGCAGGCCAGTCGCCTCCAACGACACGGTGGAGGGGCGTACCGAAAACCGTCGCGTCGCCATCGTGGTCATCGCCGACTAGTCGGCGAACACCATCTCCCGGCTATCGCCCATCAGCAGTGGCTGATTCTGCTCAGTCACTTCGCGGATGTAATCCCACAACAGGGTGATGCGCTTGAGCTTGCGCAGATCCTCCCGGCAGTACATCCAGAACTACAGGACGTAAGGGTTCCACCCAATGATTACGGGACCCTAACGCCATGATGACCACTTCCAAGCCCTATCCTGTTACAAGTGCTGTCACAAACTCTGCTCTAACTCTCAGGCCGACCACGAGGCTCGCTAAGCCCTATCACTACAGGCGCAACGGCATCTACTATCTACGCCTCAGAGAGACCGGCAGCACCACGCAGGCTACCTCCGTATCCCTTAAGACCACCGATAGAAAGGCCGCTATGGACGCTTCAAGACGACTTGCCGAGACCATCAAGTCTTTCCATCTGGATCACCCTGAGGCCACTTGGAGTGAGCTTCGCGAGCATTTGCTGTGGGTCGCTGAGGGTCTCTTGTCCTGTTCCCATGATGTTCACTCGCTGCGTGACTGGGGCGACCTGTATGAGGACGTTAGGACGAACCTGACGGAGATCGCCGCAACGATGCCGCTTAACGTCGATCAGCATGAGCATGTGTCTAAGCTAAGGATGTGATGGCTGCTGCTCAGGTTCGACTACAAGGTGACTCAGTGCCGTTGGTCAAGATCATTAGGGATCTCGAAGGAGGCTCTCAGGATGCATTGAAGCACGCCAATGACGTGCCTCTGTCCCTATCTGTTTTAGCTCCTCCACTAACCTTTGAGGTCCTCTCTGGGCTCTACATGGCTGACCGGGCAGGAGAACAGAAAGCCAGCACCCTCAGCTCAACCAAGTTCACTCATGGCGTCCTATGTGCCGAGTTAGGAGCTTTGGACCTGAGGAAGCACACAAGGGCGGATCTTGTGGCCCTGAGGGATAGGCTTGCGACCACGCGGAAACCATCAACGGTAAACCAGATGCTGATGAAGCTCTCTGCTGTACTAAACTGGTCGGTTGAGAATGGTCATCTCGAAAAGTCATTCGACAAGAAATTCAAGTTCACTAAAGGCACTGAGTCCACCCGTAAGGCGTTCTCTCAGGACCAGATAGGCAGCCTCATGGCCTATGCGAATAAGCTCCCTGAGGCGTCATGGAAACGCTGGCTGCTGAGCCTTGGCATCATCACTGGTGGCCGACTCAATGAAATCTCTCAGTTGAGCGTCAGCGACATTCAGACCCTCAAATCAGGCATCGTCGTTATCCACATCAATGAGGTTGGTGAGGGTAAATCCATCAAGAACAAGCGTAGTGAGAGGCTGGTGCCATTGACTGATGGTGCCTATGGGTTCGACCTTCAAGCCTTCCTGCGGTATGTCGAGACCTGCAAACAGAGCGGGAACGATTCGTTGGCACAGATCGGCTACAGACCAGCAGGCGAATGGGTCAACCAGCAGGCAATCCCTCAGGCTCTTGGGGAGTCCTATGAAAGGGGCTTGGTGTTCCACTCATTGCGCCACTCATTGGCTTCCCTCATGCAGGCCAAAGGGGTTCCTACGACTCATGCTCAAGCTGTCATGGGGCACGCCACGGGAACGGTAACCTTTGATATTTATGGCTCAGGTGTCCCCGTGGCGGTCATCGCTGAGATGCTCAATGGTTTGCTTTGTGGGTGCATTGGGAGCCGCTGAGTCGATCTTGAGGCATTCGTCGGGGGGGGGGGGCGATCAGCGATGACTTCTATGGGCCAGGTAGTGAAGGGGCTATTCAGGATTTCTAAGGTGGATGGCAAAACAGTATCGCACTGCTATCATCTGCAGTTTTGATCTCGGCAGAGCTCTTTATGAAAGTTTTCATTAGTTGGTCAGGTTCAGTCAGTAAACGATTAGCAGAGTCCATCCGGGATTGGCTCCCCGGAGTGTTGCAGCTTGTGAGTCCGTATTTCACACCTTCTGATATTGAGAAGGGAGGTCGATGGGCTAACGACATTGCGAAGGAGCTTTCAAGCGCTGAGCTCGGGATTCTTTGTATCACAAGAGACAATATTCACAGTGACTGGATTCTTTTTGAGGCAGGAGCACTATCAAAGAGTCTCGATAAAAGCTATGTCTGCCCTATTCTGTTTGGAATAAACAATGCTGATCTCTCCGGTCCGTTAAAACAGTTCCAAACAACTGAGTTTACGAAGGCGGATTTCCACAAACTAATCACTGTGATTAACGGTAGGCTTGGTGATCAGAAACTACCTGCAAAGACGCTGGACACTGTTTTCGAAAAGTGGTGGCCGGATCTTGAAGAAAAAATCAATGAAATCCTGACGTCAATTACTATCGTTGATGGCCCTGTGCGTGCTGATAGAGAAATCTTAGATGAGATTTTGCTCCTGTCTCGGTCAGCTGCCCGGCAGACTACTCAATTTTCTCCTAAAGCAATCGAGGAGTTATTGGAATCGTTTATCCGCGCCCACGATATTGATGCGCAAATGATTGGGGGTTATGAGGAGTCGTTAGACGCACTTAAGGAGATGGCTCGTTCGATACGATACATTTCAAAGAGATACAAAGATGAGTCATCAAAGCTCGGCGAGCTGTTTGAGCAGTTTGAAGGGCTTAGTTATGAGACAGTAACTCGGGTTGCTATGAATGCGGATGACGACATCCCGTTCTGAGGTGAAAAACGAGCATGCATTGGCCCCGCCTTGCCAGTGTATGCTCGGCTTATAGCTCTACTAATAGGCTCCGAATAGTGATTTTATGATTGATTAGCTGCCACTAACTATACTTCTAAACGGACTTCCCGAATGAATTTAGGTGTTTCGGACATGCCCTGTAAAATTCAGGTTGGATGTCGTTAAAAACCCTCACTGTGGCTAACCCACCACATGAGGACCATCCCATTGACCAGCTACTCTCCCGCGCAACACGAAGCCATCACCACCGCCAAGCGTGGCCGAGGCCGACCCACCAAGATCATCACCAACCTGTTCTACGGCTTCATTGGGCCGACCACCGACTACGGGCAATATCCTACCTTCGCCATGGACATCCTTGAGGGCATCGCCCGGCTCGACTGGCATGACCGGTCTATCGGGTCTGGTGGCTCATCCAAGCCTCTGTCCGTGAAGCGCCTCGTAGCCATCCTTGCGGAACTTGAGGTCGTCTCAGCGGCCATCCTCATGGCTCAATACAGACTGGGTCTCCGACAGGCTCAGCGCTACGTGAAGGCCATTGAATTGGCGATGCCCTACCTTCTTAAGAGTCGCCCCGATGACCTCAGCCACGAGATGCGCTACGGCTTCCTGAGGCCCGACACCCGCGTCAATGACTGGGAAGACCAGCTTGAGCCACCGAGTCCTGAAGCCCTCGCAAAGCTGCAATATGACCTGAGGACCCTCGGCAAAGAGGCAGCTTGATTAAATGCCGCATACTTATAAGAACCATTAAGACACCCAATCGACCATAGCAATCGACCAGAAATCAGACCCCTTATCGACCCGCTCATTGAGGAGAGGGGTAGTGATAATAATCACCCCTCCTCGAAAGGAATCTTAAAGAGCAAAGCAAAGGAGGCTCATCAATCATGCCCATCCTGTCTTATTCAGCCATCTCCAAGCTTACCGAAGCGGACGCTAAGATCCTTTCTGACCTCTTTCCCAAATCAACTCGGTCTCACCTGATAGCGCTTCGTGGTGTCCTGAGCAATAGAAAGGAATCTTGGAGAACCTACGCTCATGGTCTGGTCTCTATCGACGAAGAAGCAATGCTCACTGAAGTCTCTTTGAAGTGTTCCCTGAAGACCGCTGACCGGGTTTCCCTCCTAATAGATCGAGGGGGCTGCTCCAAGCTGTCGCAACGACACCCTTGAAGATTCCCATGGTTGGAACAGAGCGAATCTCACTCAGGTAATGAGCAGTCTGTCCAGTGACGTTTAAAACCCCTCACTATGGCTACCCGGTAGAAATATTCTCAAAAATAATTCTCTTCGATAGCAGTAGCTCCCAGCCGTCGCCACGGTTGTCCCTTCAGATGCCTTCAGGCTTGCCATGTCCTGATCCAGCATTAGCCACATAACCCAAACCAAGAACCTTTTGATCGACCTTGGAAGATGCCCATGCGGCTCCCTCCTTGCCGTCTTGTCGTGCGCGTCTATGGCGCCAAGGTCGATCAAAGGGTCACCTCACAGGAGATCCAAACCCATGATTATCACCATCACCAAAGTCCTGAAGAACGAAGTAACTGTGTCGGGGCAGACCCTCAATCGTGAGTACGTCGAAAGCGTCATGTTGCCCTTGTTGATGGCCCAGTGTGGCCGGAACAACGGCACCAAGTTCGGCGTTATCAAAGCTTTCGAGGAGGCCGGTTTGTCCCTCAAGGCCATCCAAGAGGACGCTCAGGTCTACTTCATGACCAAGCGGGAGCAGAAAGAGACCCGTGAGCAACTTCAGCGGGAAGCTGACGAGCGTGCTGAGCGTTTGCGCGAGCGGACTCCACGCGAACTTGCCCAAGCGAAAGCTGAAAGAGAAGCCCGTGCTGCTGCCATCCGTGAACAAGCTCAAAAGGTTTTGGCAGCACGCTCCCGTAATAACGGCTGATAGCTCCAGACATGCACCAATCACTTCCCTACTTATTCTTCAGGAGACCCATTCCAATGAAACAGCCTAACCAATACGTCAAGCCATCGACTTACAGTACTGCTCTCACCGATAGTCAAAATGGGTCGATCCGCTTCAATACGGCTGATGTCCGTGTGGAGACCCAAGCGGCCACCGATGTGTCCGTCTATGTGGAAGCCCTTACAGAGGCCCTCGACGATTACCTCAACGGTGATGAGTGGCGCCAAGCGGCAATCGAACACACCCCTTGTGAATTCCGTCCGGCTGGCTCTGAAGCAACTGGTCAGCAAATCATCACGATGGCTGATCGCTCCGTCACTTTCGATCCTCGTAAGAACTGGGATAACCAGACCGTCTCGAAGGGCGAAGTCCTGGCCGGGTCTGTGATCTTCACCGAGCCAACCGATACAGCATCGGTCATTAGCAAGCGCTTCACCATCCTCGACCATAACCTGATGGCGGGCTTCACTGAAGGCTCAATGCACCAGACCGGTGAGAAGCTCTTACGGGACATCGAACATGATGCCGCTGGCAAGATCGCCGGTATCCTCTCTAGCGCTCCATCGACTGAAAGCGTGTCAGCGACTAAGCCAACCGGTAAGCCTGTGGAGGTCGCTGAGGATCTGATCGACATCTTGACGATGAACATCAATCAGACCGTAGGCAGCTCGCTGTCGGACTTTGTGGTTCTGCTGCCGGTGTCGTTGCTCGCTGTTCTGGAGCGTGCGGCTCAGCGTGCAGGCGTGGAAGACATTGAGTCTTTGATTGGTGCCTCTGTGCAGCCTTATAGCGGCACTGACTACGGTCTGTTCCTGCTGCCTAAGATGTTCACCTCGCTGAGTTATCGCGAAGGTCGTAACGGAGACATCTGGAAGATCCAAGCGACTCGTAACGGCGCCCATCAGTGCTGGGACATTGAGATCATGACAGTCGTGGACATCGTGGCTAGCGGCAAGGTCAAAGTGAAGCTGACTGCGGATGGTCTTCAGACCGAGACGGTGGCCTTTCCTATGATTACCAATATCAAGTTGACCGCCTGACACTAGATGGGGGCGAGAGGTGATTACTTACCTAACGCCTATTCTTGTGCACTTCATCGATTGTCGGAAATTGGTAAGTCACATCCGCTCTAGTCGTCAAGTCTGCATAGGATTTTTTTTCCAGCTCTTCAGTAAGACTCTCGCATAGCTTGTCAAATTCCTGAACTACCCACAAAAGCGTCCTGCCAATAAGCAGCTTTAAGTTGCTGTAATTTCCTTGCTCCATCGTTACCGAACCAAACGATAGGCATACGATTTTCTCAATCTTGTAATCCTTACTCCCGTCGTTTAGAACTGCTCCGGGAATGCTTTGGCTGTAGGAGTTTTCATCGTGAACGAAGTACTTGTCACGCAGGGCTTTGAAATAATTGAAAGCTTCCATAGCCTCTGATGGCTCCCCTCGTAACGCTTCGTCAGTGGTGAGCTTGAATCGCGCCTTTGACTTTCCAAAGCACTTTAGAAAATGAATAATCGCAGATCGCCAGAGAGCTTCACGGATCACACGCGGATCCTCTGGCACTGTGTTTATGGCTTCCAAACAACTGTCAGCAAACTCCAGATCTTGCTTATGTAGAGCCAAGTCCGACAGCCGGACGGCATCGGGGCTTTCTATATGAACGACTTTGACGGCATCGGGGAAACCTTCGATATGCAACCCCGCGCCCTTTTGTGTTATTTCAAAATGTTTCATGGCTAATCTATCCCCGTTTAAAGTAGCACTAGCGCTCGAGATACAATATATACGTAAACGACATCAGTACCATTACGCGATCTTCTAGGAGGAACCTAATGGACAAGCTACGCGCTGCCTACTGGGTCTGCGTGGCTGTCCATCTGGTCTTCTGGCTGTATGGGCACCTCAAGATCCTCAATGAGAATCTGGAAGAAAAATCTGAAAGACCACCTCATTGATACAGGCCCCGCGATTTCCTCCCGTGTGCCCACTCAGATGCCTATCGGATTGTTGAATCGAGTGCCTCGTGGTTCCCTTCGATAACTCGTCGTGCTGTCACAAGTAGCGTTACAACCCCTGTCACAACACGTTGCCAAGACCTCTCTGACATCGTTAGGATAAGATTCCCTCACGACTCGCAGACGCTCAGTCTGTAAACCGGAGGTCTCGCGTTTCGCCCAGCAATAATAGGCGGTTTAGCTCAGTCACTTCGCGGATGTAATCCCACAACAGGGTGATGCGCTTGAGCTTGCGCAGATCCTCCCGGCAGTACATCCAGAACTGTCGGGTGACGGTGATTTCCTCCGGCAGCACCGGCAGCAGGCGGGGATCCTGGGCGGCGAGGAAGCACGGCAGGATAGCCAATGATCGTCCTTGCTGCGCTGCCACGAACTGCGCAATCACGCTGGTGCTGCGCAGGTGAGCATGGGCGCCTGGCAATACATTCGCCAGATAGAGCAGCTCGGAACTGAACGCCAGATCATCCACATAGCTGATGAACGAGTGCTTGCTCAGGTCCGCCGGTCGGTGGATGGGAGGATGGCTGTCCAGGTATTGCTGGGTGGCGTAGAGCTGCAGTCGGTAGTCGCACAGTTTGCAGCACACATACGGGCCATGTTCGGGGCGTTCGAGGGCGATGACGATGTCGGCTTCGCGCTTGGAAAGGCTGATGAAATGCGGCAGCGGCAGGATGTCCACGGAAATGGCCGGGTAGGCATCGACGAAATGACTCAGCTGCGGCGTGATGAAGAAGCTGCCGAAGCCCTCGGTACAGCCCATGCGCACGTGGCCGGACAACGCCACCCCAGAGCCTGAAACCTGTTCGCAGGCCATGTGCAGGGTGCTTTCGATCGATTCGGCGTAACCCAGCAGGCGCTGGCCTTCGGCTGTCAGGACAAAACCGTTGGTCCGGGATTTTTCGAACAGCAGCGTACCCAACGAAGCTTCCAGCGAGCTGATGCGCCGCGACACCGTGGTGTAGTCGACGGCCAGGCGCTTGGCCGCCGTGCTGGCCTTGCGGGTGCGGGCCACTTCGAGGAAAAACTTGAGGTCGTCCCAATTCAGCGACCCCAGGGAGGTGATGTTTTTTTGCATGATGGACCGGTTTTTATGTGCGTTCTTATTAGAAGTTTGCACATCTATACTCCAAAAACCGTCTCATCACCAAGGTGTCTGTCTAGGCACCTTGATCTGTGCTGAACCAGCGCTCTCTATAAGAACAAGTCCCGGAGGCCAGCATGAACGTTTCCCTTACGCCCAGCGACACTGCCCTGCAAACCGTAAAGTTGTTGATCAACGGCGAGTGGGTTGAATCCCAGTCCAGCGAATGGCACGACATCGTCAACCCGGCCACCCAGCAGGTACTGGCGAAAGTTCCGTTCGCCACGGCGTCGGAAGTCGATGCCGCCGTTGCCGCCGCCCAGCATGCTTTCCAGACCTGGAAGCTGACCCCCATTGGCGCGCGGATGCGCATCATGCTCAAGCTCCAGGCGTTGATCCGCGAGCACTTCAAACGCATCGCCGCCGTACTGAGCGCCGAGCAGGGCAAGACCATCGCTGATGCCGAGGGCGACATTTTTCGTGGCCTGGAAGTGGTGGAACACGCTTGCTCCATCGGCACCCTGCAGATGGGCGAGTTTGCCGAGAACGTTGCCGGCGGTGTCGATACCTACACGCTGCGCCAACCGATTGGTGTGTGCGCAGGCATTACCCCGTTCAACTTCCCGGCGATGATTCCGCTGTGGATGTTCCCGATGGCCATCGCCTGCGGTAACACCTTCGTGCTCAAACCGTCGGAGCAGGACCCGCTGTCGACGATGCTGCTGGTGGAGCTGGCCATTGAGGCCGGTGTGCCGGCGGGCGTGCTCAATGTGGTGCATGGCGGCAAGGATGTGGTGGATGCCCTCTGCACTCACAAGGACATCAAGGCGGTTTCCTTCGTCGGCTCGACGGCGGTCGGCACTCACGTGTATGACCTGGCGGGTCGCCATGGCAAGCGCGTGCAATCGATGATGGGCGCCAAGAACCATGCGGTGGTGTTGCCTGATGCCAATCGCGAACAGACCCTCAATGCTTTGGTCGGCGCCGGTTTCGGTGCGGCGGGCCAGCGTTGCATGGCCACTTCGGTGGTGGTCATGGTGGGCGCGGCCAAGCAATGGCTGCCCGAGCTCAAGGCCCTGGCGCAGAAGCTCAAGGTCAACGCCGGCAGTGAGCCCGGCACCGATGTCGGTCCGGTCATTTCCAAGCGGGCCAAGGCGCGGATTCTTGAGTTGATCGAGAGTGGCGTGCAGGAAGGGGCGAAGCTGGAACTCGATGGCCGTGACATCAGCGTGCCGGGTTTCGAGCAAGGCAACTTCGTCGGCCCGACCCTGTTTTCCGGCGTGACGACCAAGATGCGTATTTACACCGAAGAAATCTTCGGCCCAGTGTTGGTGGTGCTGGAAGTCGACACCCTTGATCAGGCAATCGCCCTGGTCAATGCCAACCCGTTTGGCAACGGCACCGGTCTGTTCACCCAGAGCGGGGCAGCGGCGCGTAAATTCCAGAGCGAAATCGACGTTGGCCAGGTGGGGATCAACATCCCGATTCCGGTGCCGGTGCCGTTTTTCAGCTTCACTGGCTCCCGTGGTTCGAAACTCGGTGACCTGGGGCCCTACGGCAAACAAGTGGTGCAGTTCTACACTCAGACCAAGACCGTTACTGCGCGCTGGTTCGATGACGACAGCGTCAATGACGGTGTGAACACCACCATCAATCTGCGTTAAGGAGCCGGACATGAAGATCGCATTTATCGGTCTGGGCAACATGGGCGCCCCCATGGCGCGCAATCTGCTCAAGGCCGGCCATTCGCTGAACCTGTTCGACCTGAACCAGACGGTGCTGGCCGAATTGGCCTCATTGGGCGGCACCATCAGCGCCTCGCCTCGCGATGCGGCCCAGGGCGTTGACCTGGTGATCACCATGTTGCCGGCTGCTGCCCATGTACGCAGTGTCTGGCTCGGTGAAGACGGTGTACTGGCCGGCATCGCCGCCGGTACGCCTGCGGTGGACTGCAGCACCATCGACCCGCAGACCGCACGCGATGTTGCGGCCGCGGCCGCCAAACAAGGCGTAGCGATGGCCGACGCGCCTGTCTCCGGCGGCACCGGTGGCGCGGCGGCTGGCACGTTGACCTTCATGGTCGGTGCCACTGCTGAATTGTTCGCCACCTTGCAACCGGTATTGGCGCAGATGGGCCGTAATATCGTGCATTGCGGCGACGTCGGCACCGGGCAGATTGCCAAGATCTGCAATAACCTGCTGTTGGGGATTTCCATGGTGGGCGTCAGCGAAGCCATGGCCCTGGGCGATGCCCTGGGGATCGATACGCAGGTACTGGCCGGGATCATCAACAGCTCAACAGGCCGTTGCTGGAGTTCGGACACCTACAACCCGTGGCCGGGCGTGATCGAAACAGCACCGGCGTCCCGTGGCTATACCGGGGGCTTTGGAGCCGAGCTGATGCTCAAGGATTTGGGCCTGGCGACTGAAGCGGCGCGGCAGGTTCATCAACCGGTGGTGCTGGGCGCGGTGGCGCAGCAGTTGTACCAGGCGATGAGTCAGCGGGGCGAGGGCGGCAAGGATTTTTCGGCGATTGTTAACAGCTATCGCAAACCGCAATAAGCGCTGGGGCATCGGCGGTTTTTTGTGGCGAGGGGATTTATCCCCGCTGGGGTGCGAAGCGCCCCCCTTCAAACTGCCTGACATACCGAGTGTCAGGTTTTGGGGCTGCTGCGCAACCCAGCGGGGATAAATCCCCTCGCCACAGGGGCATATACAAGCAACATGCAGATCCCGAAAAGCTGTTTTCCGAGAGACCATGTCGGGTGGTCTCTCGGTTTTTTGTTTCAGGCAAAGACGAAATATTTACGCACGGTCTCGACCACTTCCCACGTGCCTTTCATGCCCGGCTCGACGACGAAGATGTCACCGGCCCGCAGATGGATCGGCTCCATGCCATCGGGGGTGATGATGCAGTAGCCTTCCTGGAAATGGCAGTACTCCCACTTCACATAGTCCACGCGCCACTTGCCCGGCGTACAGATCCAGGTGCCCATGATCTTGCTGCCGTCTTCGCTGGTGTAGGCGTTGAGGTTGACGGTGTGCGGATCGCCTTCGAGTTTTTCCCATTTGCAGGCATCGAGTACGGGCAGCGGATGGGTATCGCGCAGGACGGTGATGGGGGCGGTCATGTGAACTCCGAAAGGGACAGAAGAGAGCAGGCACCCTAACGCGTGACATGATCGGGCAGATGCCTGTGCTCGACACCGGCCTATCCAGAAGCGCGCGTCAGCGAGTGGTCAGGTGCGTGGACAGGGCTTTGGCGTAGGCGGGCAAGGTGTCGAAGCGGCGGGCGCACAGGCGCAGTGAGCGTTGAGCCCAGGCCTCTTGCAGCGAGACCCATCGCCAGGAAGGCTCGGGCGGGCGCCGCGCGATAGCGGCCTTTGGCACGATGGCAATGCCCGCACCATGAGCGACCATGCGAATCACCCCATCAAAACCGTCGGCGCGAATGCGAATGTGCATGCGTCGTCCGGTGTGCAGCGCCTGTTCTTCGAGGTAAATCGCCAGAGCACTGGAAGCGTTCAGGCCTACATAATCATAGCTGAGGGTCTCATTGAAACTTAGCGGGCGACCGTCAGCCAAGGGATGTTCCGAGGGCATGATCAAGACCAGCGGATCATCGCGAAAAGGGTGGGTTTCAAGGCCGGCGGTGTCGACCGCGTCGGAGATGATACCCAGGTCCGCCGCGCCCTGACGCAGTGCATGGGTGATCCTTGAGCTGGGCAGTTCCTGCAGGTCGATGTCGAGGTTGGAATGGGCCTTGAGAAAGTCGGCCAGCAATTCCGGCAGGTATTCGGTCATGGCGCTGGTATTGCACAACAACCGCACCCGGCCCTTGACGCCCCGGGCGTATTCGCCCAGGTCCTGTTGCAGGTGTTCGGCATGTTGCAGCAACACCCGGGCATGTTGCGCCAGCGCCTGGCCGGCCGACGTGGGTGTTACACCGCGCCGCCCGCGTTCGAGCAATTCGATCCCCAAGGAGGCCTCCATGGCGCGGACCCGGGCACTGGCCGCCGCCAGGGACAAATGGCTGCGGGCAGCGCCGGCAGTGATGTTGCCGGTGTCGAGGATATGTAGATAGAGGCGCAGGTCGATGAGGTCGAAGTGCATGAGTGATGTGATCCTGTGCCGGGTTCTGGGGTGCCTGGAACATTGTCATCGCGAGCAGGCTCGCTCCCACAAAAACAATGCAGGATCCAAGGTGGGAGCGAGCCTGCTCGCGATGGCGTCTACAGCCTCAGCAAATTCTTCAGCCTCTTGCTCGGCCAGAGGCTGTCTCAGTATATGGCAGATTTAAAACCTGACCGCCAGGGCCCACGATACGCCCATGAACACACTCATGGCTTTCTATCAAAATCTTGGCCCTGTCCTTTCTTTGCTGGTCGTCGGCACCTTCCTGCTGGCCGGCACTATCAAGGGCATGATCGGCCTCGGCCTGCCGACCATTTCCATGGGCTTGCTCGGCCTGGCTATGGCTCCGACACAGGCTGCGGCGTTGCTCGTCATCCCGGCCACGCTGACCAATATCTGGCAACTGACCTTTGGCGGTCATCTGCAAACCCTGATCTGGCGTTTGTGGCCACTGTTGCTGGCGATTTGCATTGGCACCGGACTGGGCACGTTGTGGTTCGATACGGTGGGTGGACCTTGGGCGGTTCGAGCTTTGGGTGGCGCGTTGTTGCTGTACGCGCTGAGTGGGCTGTTGCTGCCGACATTGCGGGTCGCTGCCAGTGTTGAGCGGTGGGCAGCGCCGTTGTGCGGTCTGCTCACTGGCCTCATCACCTGCGCGACGGGTGTGTTCGTTATTCCGGCGGTGCCGTACCTGCAAGCGTTGGGCTTGAGCAAGGACGAACTGGTGCAGGCGTTGGGCTTGTCATTCACGGTGTCGACACTGGCCCTGGCGGCCGGCCTGCTATGGCACGGCGCCTTGGGCGGGGGCGAATTAAGCGCTTCGTTGCTGGCCTTGGCGCCGGCGCTGCTGGGGATGTGGCTGGGGCAATGGCTGCGTCAGCGCATCAGCGCCGTGCTGTTCAAGCGGGCGTTTTTCATTGGCCTGGGTGTGCTCGGCGGCCATTTGCTGATCAGCGGCTAGCCGAGGACGGGCTGAGCATGTCGACGCGGCGGATTTCGAAATCGCGCTCCAGGTACTCCATGCGCTGCTCAAAAAACTGCTTCATGTGCGGCAGGTTCGAGTGCACGTCCAGATGAGCCTGGGATTGCCAGATTTCATAGAAGATAAACAGTGTCGGGTCTTGCCGGTCTCGCAGCATGTGATATTCGATGCAACCGGGTTCGGCACGGCTCGGTTCCACGTAGGCACGAAACAGCGTTTCGAAGGCTTCGGCTTTTTCCGGACGGGTCTTGGCGTGCAAGATGAAACCGTGCAATTGGCTCATCGGAGTGGCTCCTGAATAAAAGTATGCGAATGCTACGGCAAGAATTGGCTGCCTATTCGTGCGTATAGGTCAAATCAGTTTTGCCGTTGCAGCGCTTACTCCGCCGCAAGCTCATCGGTACTCTGCCGCCATCATTTTCAATCTTTCCATTGGGTGACCGCTCAACCGTGTCCCCTGGAATCCGATGAGGCTCTCCATGAAAAAAGTCCTGCTGCTCAACGGTGGTAAACAATTCGCTCACTCCGACGGTCGCTATAACGCCACCCTCCATGATGCGGCGGTCAGCGTGTTGGATCGTGGCGGGTTTGATGTGAAAACCACGTTCATCGACGGTGGTTACGACATCAAAGAGGAAGTCGCCAAGTTCCTTTGGGCCGACGTGATCATTTACCAGATGCCAGGCTGGTGGATGGGCGCACCGTGGACCGTCAAGAAATACGTCGATGAGGTCTTCACCGAAGGCCATGGCAGCCTCTACGCCAGCGACGGCCGCACCCGTTCCGATGCTTCGCAGAAATACGGCAGCGGTGGCTTGTTACAGGGCAAGCAATACATGTTGTCGCTGACCTGGAACGCCCCGCAGCAAGCCTTCGATGACCCGACCGACTTCTTTGAAGCCAAGGGTGTGGATGCTGTGTACTTCCCGTTCCACAAGGCCAACCAGTTCCTGGGCATGAGTGGATTGCCAACCTTTCTGAGCGTGGACGTGATGAAACGCCCGAATATCGAGGCCGATGTGGCGCGCTATGAGCAGCACTTGATTGAGGTGTTCGGCCTGAAGGCCTGACTTTCTTTTGTCACGTATCCCGATACTATCCTGTGGCTCAGGTCCGTTTTGCGGCACAACGGGGATAGACTCCCTCGCCACAAGCGCGCGCAGTCGACAGGGGGATATGTGAAAGCCAGATCCGACGAATTGCAGATTTTCGTCTGCGTGATCGAATGCGGGTCGATTTCCGCCGCCGCCGAGCAGGTCGGGCAGACGCCGTCTGCGGTCAGTCGTACCTTGTCGCGCCTGGAAGCCAAGCTCGATACCACGCTGATCAACCGCACCACGCGGCGCATGGACCTGACCGAAGAGGGCAAGTATTTCTTCGAGCAGGCCAAGGGCATTCTCGACCAGATGGATGAGCTGGAGGAACGCCTGTCGTCCCGCCAGAAAAACCCGGCCGGGCGGTTGCGGATCAATGCGGCGGCGCCTTTCATGTTGCATGCTATCGTGCCGCACATCGAAGAGTTCCGCGGGCTCTACCCGGACATCCAGCTCGAACTCAACAGCAACGACCTGATTATCGATTTGCTCGAGCAAAGTACCGACATCGCCATTCGCATCGGCACTCTCAGCGACTCGACGCTTCACGCCCGATCCCTGGGTTGCAGCCCGCTGCACATACTGGCCAGTCCGACCTATCTGAAGCGGCACGGAACACCTGCCACAGTCGCCGAGTTGGCCCGGCATGCGCTGCTGGGGTTTGCCCAGAACGAGGGCCTCAATCAGTGGCCGCTGCGTCACGAGCACGGTGATCGTTGGCCGATCCAGTCAGCCATCAGCGCGTCCAGTGGCGAGACCGTGCGCCACTTGGTGCTGCAAGGGCAGGGCATAGCGTGTCTGTCGGACTTCATGACTCGCGAAGATATCCGTGCCGGCCGGCTCAAGGTGCTGCTGGCCGATGCCAACAGCGGCTATCGCCAACCGATCAACGCGGTGTATTACCGCAACTCCCAACTGGCCCTGAGGATCCAGTGCTTTCTGGACTTCATCCAGGGCAAGCTCGCCGAATACGCCTCGCGGGACTTCAAAGGCTGATTCGTGGCTTCAAGGCGAGTGTGGTTTGGGTTCGAGGGCTGGCCGATGCCCGAGCGTACGTCGGTGCGAGGCTGTGAATCGGCGCTCGTTTGTCGTCAGCCGCGCAGATGAGTCAGCGGCAGTTCGGTGCTGTTGAGCACCTGGTTCAACACAAAGCTGGAGCGCACACTGGTGACCCCGTCAATCCGGGTCAGGTGCCCCAGCAGCAGTTTCTGATAGTGGTCCATGTCCGGCACCACGACCTTGAGCTGGTAATCGGCATCCATGCCGGTCACCAGGCTGCATTCCAACACCTGGGGCAGGTTGCGGATGGCGGCTTCGAAGTTCTCGAAACGTTCAGGGGTGTGGCGGTCCATGCCGATGAGCACGTAGGCCGTCAGGCTCAGGCCGAGCATTTTACGGTCGAGCAGGGCGACCTGACGGGTAATGTAGCCGTCGTCTTCCAATTGCTTGACCCGCCGCGAGCAGGGGGACGGCGACAGGCCGATGCGTTCGGCCAGCTCCTGATTGGAGATGCGCGCGTCGCGCTGCAATTCCGCCAGAATGCTCAGGTCGTAACGGTCGAGTTTGCTCATTGGTCGGGCCTTTGTCGTGATAATTGCTGGATATTATCTGTCGCGGGTAAAAAATTGCGCAAGTAATGTTTATTTACGCAATCTTCGCAATCATTCGTCGGTACTCCGGGCCTATTCTTATCACCAAGATCACTGCTCGGACAAACAGTCCAGTGCGGCCCGCCCAATCCGGCCGGCTGCGGTCGCAGCACCCACCGGTGTTGGCAGACCCCCGAGCTGCACACTGTCCAGAAGACGGCGTGAGGTGAGCCGACGTCAAAAGCGTCGCGCACGGACGAAGTTCTCAAGGGGAGGCCGACGGGCCTCCCTTTTTTAATGCCTAAATAATGGCGACGACTGATAACCTGTCGCAGAACCGGCCTAGGCTTTTCCAGTCTCATTCATCAGGCCCTGAACCGTTGTGAGGAATTTCATGAAGTCGCGCATCTGGCGTTTGGCAGGTGTTGGTCTGTTGTGGGCAAGTGTCAGTGCGCAGGGCGTGGCCGACGATCAGCAAAATCGTGGCGGGCCGGAAGGGCGAGGTGGTAACGGCCAGGGTTATTCAGGCCAACCCCGGCCACAGAGCAACGAGATCATTCGCGGCGACAACAGCCGCCAGTTTGAGGTCCAGCCTCACGCTCAAGGCGGGCAGCCCTACAACCGCCCGCCGCAAGACCCCAATGGTCGTCCGCCGCAGCAACCTGGTAACAGCCTGCCGATCCAGGGCCGCCCCGACAGCGTGACCCAGACCCAGGAACCGAAGCCGGGTTACTACCGCGATATCCCGCGCCGCAGCGATGGCTATCCGAGCGGTGGGCCACGCCCTGGCCATGACCCTCGCCCGGACCAGCACTGGCCCGGCCGGCCGGACGGTCATGGCAACGGCTGGGGGCCGGGGCCGCAATATCGTCCCGGGTATGTCATCGATCGTTTTCCGGATCGCAACTACCGCGTGCCTTACCGTGGCCATGACTATTTTTATTCGGGCGGTTACTGGTATCGCCCCCAAGGGCCGCGCTATATCGTGGTTGAGCCACCGCGCGGAATCCGTACCCGTTATCTGCCCGATTACGCCCGGGAAGTTTGGATCGGCGGCTCGCTGTTTTTCCTTGCCGCTGGCGCCTATTACATCTATGAAGCCAACACCCGGGACTACGTCGTTGTCGACGCGCCGATGAGCAACCCGCAGCCCCAGCCCCAAGGCAACAGCTTCGATGTGGTGGCTTATCCAGCCAACGGCCAGTCTCCCGAGCAGGTCAATCAGGACGGCTACGAATGCTATCGCTGGGCGGTGCAACAGAGCGGTTTCGATCCACGCAACTACACCTACCCACCCGCGCCGCAAGTGGTGCAGACCTATCGTCAGGCCCAGGGGAGTTGCTTGAGCAGTCGGGGATATCAGGTAACGTACTGATCACGCGAAAGAAAAACACTCCCCTGTGGCGAGGGAGCTTGCTCCCGCTCGGTTGCGCAGCGACCGCAAAACCTGGGCCTGTTGCGCAGGCCAGCGGGAGCAAGCTCCCTCGCCACGGGTTCTGTGTTCAGCGTCAAGCGCCGGCGCCTTTCACCACTTCCGACGGATCGGCATGCACCAACACTTCCGCCTTCGGATAGGCGCGGTGTATGGCATCGGCGGCCTGGTCGCTGATGCCGTGGGCCACTGACAGGGTCAGCTCGCCCGGCAGCTCCAGATGCAGCTGCACGAACCAGTGGTTACCCGAGATACGTGTGCGCAGGTCGTGGGCACCCAGTACGCCGGGCACTGCGCAGGCCAGTTCCAGCATGCGCTGGCTGACGTCAGGTGGCAGTTCCTCATCCATCAGTACCGCGAAACTTTCCCGGGCGATCTGGATGGCGCTCCACAGGATGTAGGCGGCGATGCCCAGGCCGAACCAGGCGTCGAGCCGATCCCAACCCAGCCCGGCCAGTACCAAAGCGACCAGGATGCTGCCATTGAGCAACAGATCCGAACGATAGTGCAGCGAGTCAGCGCGCACGGCGGTGGAGCCGGTGGCGCGGACGACCTGATGTTGCAGCGCCAACAAGGCCAGGGTCAGCCCCAGGGCGAAGACGATCACGCCGACACTGAGCCAGGCCGCCTCCACCGGGACCGGGTTTTTCAGGCGCTCAACTGCCTGCAACGCAATCAACACGGCACTGCCGCCGATGAACAATGCCTGGGCCATGCCGGCCAGGGACTCGGCTTTGCCGTGGCCGTAACGATGGTCTTCGTCGGCAGGGCGCAAGGCGTAATGTACCGCCAGCAGATTGAGCAGCGACGTGACGCCGTCCAGCGCCGAGTCGGTCAGGCCGGCGAGCATGCTCACCGAGCCGCTCAGCCACCAGGCCAGTGCCTTGGCAACGACCAGAATGAGCGCCACGGCCACCGAAGCGCGCGTGGCCAGGCGCAGCAGACGGGCATGTTCGGTGCTGGTGGTCATGGCGCGGTCGTTCCTTCAATAGCGCCCATCACGCGGCCGGTTTAAGCCCGAGGGCGGCCAGTTGCTGGGCGTTGCCCTTGCTTTGGATCAAGCGTGGGTCGTCCAAGGGGAAACTGCGCCCCAGTTCGCTTTCCAGGATCGCTTGCAGCTTGAGGTTATTGACGCTGCCGTCGGCGTTGATGGCCGGCTTGAGTTTTTCTGGCTCGATCTGGACGCTGCGGCCGGGTTCGAAATAAATCGCCCCGGTGGCGAAGTCCACGGCGAACGCGATCAAGCCGGGAATGATGTAGAACAGCAGGCCGACGGCGTCCAGCGCAGCAATCGCCGGGTCGATCTTGCCGTCGATCTGGCCGCGACGGTCGGGGTAGAAGATCGAGCCGCAGGCGCTGATCTGGGTCAGCAGAGAGGCGACCAGAACGCCGCCGATCACGCGAAAGGGAATACGCATAGCAATCTCCTGAGCAGGTAAAGGCGTTGCTGGTTGGAGTCCAGACCACGCTAAACAGTTCGCCGTTATACTCGGCCCTCTGTTTTGGAGCCAGCATGATTTCTTTGCCGATTGATGAAGTTTTACCCGCCCTGCGTCAAGCCTTGGCATCGCGCCACGAAGCCGTGCTCGAAGCACCGCCCGGCGCCGGTAAAACCACCCGCGTCCCCTTGGCCCTGTTGAATGAGACCTGGCTGGCCGGGCAGACCATTCTGATGCTTGAGCCCCGGCGTCTGGCGGCACGGGCGGCGGCTGAGCGACTGGCCAGCGAGCTGGGGGAAAAGGTCGGTGAAACCGTCGGCTACCGGATTCGGCTCGACAGCAAGGTCGGCCCCAAGACCCGCATTGAAGTCGTCACCGAAGGCATCCTCACCCGCCGCTTGCAGGACGACCCGGCGCTGGAGGGCGTGGGGCTGCTGATTTTTGATGAATTCCACGAACGCAGTCTCGACGCCGACCTGGCCCTGGCCTTGAGCCTCAATGGCCGGAAGCTGTTTCGCGACGACCAGCCGCTGAAAATCCTGCTGATGTCCGCGACTCTGGAAGGCGAGCGCCTGGCCGGGTTGTTGGACGACGCGCCGATTCTGCGCAGCGAGGGCCGCATGTTCCCGGTGGCAGTACGCTGGGGCCGGCCGTTCCAGCCCGGCGAGTTCATCGAGCCGCGCCTGGTGCAGACCGTGCTCGAAGCGCTGCACGATGAAACCGGCAGCGTGCTGGTGTTCTTGCCTGGGCAAGCGGAGATCCGCCGGGTTCATCAGCAACTGGCCGATGCCTTGGGTGAGGGCGGCAATGTGCTGCTCTGTCCGTTGCATGGCGAGCTGGACCTCGCCGCCCAACGTGCGGCCATCGACCCGGCGCCGCCCGGCCAGCGCAAAGTGGTGCTGGCCACCAACATCGCCGAAACCAGCCTGACCATCAATGGCGTGCGGGTGGTGATCGATGCCGGATTGGCGCGAGTGCCGCGTTTCGATCCGGGCAGTGGCATGACCCGCCTCGACACCCAGCGTATTTCCCGGGCCAGCGCCACTCAGCGGGCCGGGCGGGCCGGACGTCTGGAGCCGGGGGTGTGTTACCGGTTGTGGTCCGAAGACCAGCACGAACAACTGGCCGCCTATGGCAGCGCCGAGATTCTTTCGGCGGACCTGGCCGGGCTGGCCCTGCAATTGGGACGTTGGGGCGTGACGCCGCAGCAATTGGTCTGGCTCGACATTCCGCCCGCCGCCGCTTATGCCCAGGCGCAGGATCTGCTGCAACGCCTGGGCGCGCTGGACGGCGAGCAACTGACCCGGCATGGCCAAGCCATGGCCGAACTGCCGGCTCACCCACGCATCGCCCATTTGTTGCTGCGTGGGCAGTCGCTGGGGCTGGCGGACATGGCGTGTAACGTCGCGGCGTTGTTGGGGGAGCGAGATATTCTGCGCGGCGCCGGGGCGGACCTGCACACGCGCCTGGCGTTGCTGTCTGGTGAAGAGCGGGCAGCCCGTGGTGCTCAGGGCGGGGTTCAACGGGCGCGGCAGCTGGCCCGGCAATATCGCGGTTACCTGCGGGGCAAGGCCGAAGAAGCCGTCGCCGACCCCGAACACCCGCGCTGGTTGGGCGCTTTACTGGCGTTGGCCTACCCGGACCGCGTCGCTCAACAGCGGCGGCCCGGCGGGGCAGAGTATCGCCTGGCCAACGGCCGCGCGGCGTTGTTTGCCGAAGCGGACAGCCTGATGAAACAAGCGTGGCTGGTGATCGCCGACCTGGGCAGCCGTCAGGGGCAGCGCGAAGAGCGGATCTACCTGGCGACGGACTTCGATCCGGCGCTGTTTGATTCGGTGCTGGCCGAACAGGTGCGCACGGTGGACCAACTGGATTGGGACGAGCGTGAAGGCGTGCTGCGGGCCGAGCGCCAGCGCAAGGTCGGCGAACTGGTGCTCAGCCGTGAGCCACTGACCGGCCTGGATGAGTCGGCCCGCAGCCAGGCGCTGGTGAACCTGGTACGGCGTAAGGGCCTGGAGTTGCTGCCCTGGACGCCGGAGCTGCGGCAATGGCAGGCGCGGGTGGCACTGTTGCGCCGGCTCGACCTGGAGGCCACGGGTGAGAGCGATTGGCCAGATGTCAGCGATGGGGCGCTACTGAACAATCTTGAGCAGTGGTTGATGCCGTACCTGGGGCGTGTGTCACGCCTCAGCCATTTTGCCAACCTTGACCTGCCCAGTATCGTCCACAACCTGCTGCCCTGGCCCTTGCCGCAACGCCTGGATGAATGGGCACCCCATCATCTGAGCGTGCCTTCGGGCTCGTCGATTCGCCTGGACTATAGCGAGCATCCGCCGATTCTGGCGGTACGCTTGCAGGAACTGTTCGGCCTGGCCGACACCCCACGCATTGCCGGCGGCCGACAGGTCGTCAAACTGCACCTGCTGTCACCGGCGCGGCGACCGGTGCAGGTGACCCAGGATCTGGCGAATTTCTGGCGCAGCACCTATGCCGAAGTGAAGAAAGACCTAAAGGGACGTTATCCCAAGCATTACTGGCCGGACGATCCGCTGGTGGCCGAAGCCACGGCACGGATCAAACCCCGCAAGTGAAAAACCGCCGGTTTGGCCCGCCAGCACGGCGGCGCAAATGGTAGATTCACCGCCCCATCAACTGCTTTATACGCAGTCCCGGTTAGTTGGCTTCAGATTCGGAACAGTTCATGGCAAAGAAACCAGCAGCGCCCACCTCCCAGGCACCGATGACCGTAGCCACCAGGGGTTCGAGCCTGACGTTGATCGATGTGGCAAAGATTGCAGGCGTTTCGCCAATGACCGTTTCCAGAGCATTGCATCGCCCGGAACTGGTGAGCGAGAACACGCGGGAGAAGGTCCGCGAAGCGGTGCGCCAATCGGGCTATGTACCGAACATGCTGGCGGGTAGCCTGGCGAGCAACAAAAGTCGTCTGGTGGCGATTTTCCTGCCCACCATCGCTAACTCCATTTTTGCGGACACCGTGCAATCGCTGATGGACCGCCTGACCCACGCGGGCTATCAAACCCTGCTCGGTCTGACAGGCTACAGCGCGGAGCAGGAAGAAAAACTGCTTGAAGCCGTACTCGGTCGGCGCCCGGACGGCATCGTGTTGACCGGTACGCTGCATACCGAGTCAAGCCGCTTGCGGCTCTCCCAGGCGGGAATTCCCGTGGTCGAGGCCTGGGATCTGAGTGAAGACCCTTTGGACATGCTGGTGGGCTTCTCACATGAAAAGGTGGGGCAAGAGACGGCGCGGCATTTGATCAAAAAAGGTTACAAGCGCTTTTCTGTGGTGACCATCAGCGACCCCCGTGGCCTGCGTCGTTGCAACAGTCTTATCGCCGAGCTGAAGCGCCAGGGCATTGAAGAGGTGCCCATGGAAGTCCTGGCGCCCCCCGCCACGCTGGAGGTGGGCCGAGAGGGGCTTCGGCGGCTGCTGGATCTGCCGGTGCGCCCCGACATCGTGGTGTGCAGCTCCGATACCGTGGCTCAAGGTGTGTTGGCGCAAGCCGCCAGCCTTGGCCTGAAGGTGCCCGCTGAGCTGGCCGTCATGGGCTTCGGGGATCTCAGCAGCGCGGCACAGGTTTACCCGGCGCTGTCGACCGTCAGCGTTGACGGCGCCAGGATTGGCCTGCACGTGGCTGAGGCGCTGCTTGAGCGCTTCGAAAATCCCGGCGCCCACCTCGAACCCGTGCGGATCGACACCGGCTTCACGTTCATCGACCGCGCCAGTACCTGAACCTGGCAGCGATTTTCCGGGGATTTGCGGGATTGAATGATTGCGCAATCAGTGTAGTATCGAGGCAAGAGACCTTCTGAAGCACCGGCGAAGGTCTTTTTTATGTCTCTTGATGATTGCGCAATCATCGTCGCCTTCAGAGCCTGTCCAAGGAGAGCCCCATGCTCGTACAACAACAAACACTCAAGTCCTCCGACGACGACCGAATTGCCTGGGTTCGTGTCGCTTCGGTCATCCTGCCGCTGGCCAATCCCATCAGTGATGCCAAGGTGCTCACCGGCCGACAGAAGCCGATGACTGAAATCGCCATCCTGTTTGCCGAAATCGAGACCGTCGATGGGCATCAGGGCTTGGGTTTCAGTTACTCCAAACGTGCCGGCGGGCCGGGACAATTCGCGCATGCCAAGGAAATCGCCCCGGCGCTGATAGGCGAAAACCCCAGTGACATTGCCAAACTCTGGACCAAGCTGTGCTGGGCTGGCGCGTCGGTGGGCCGCAGCGGCATGTCGACCCAGGCCATCGGTGCGTTCGACGTGGCGTTGTGGGATCTGAAGGCCAAGCGCGCCAACCTGTCGCTGGCCCGCTTGCTCGGTGCTCAACGTGATTCGGTGCGTTGCTACAACACGTCCGGTGGCTTCCTGCACACCCCGCTCGATCAGTTGATGAAGAACACCGACCTCTCGCGTGAAAAAGGTATCGGCGGCATCAAATTGAAAGTCGGGCAACCGGATTGCGCCATCGACATTGAACGGGTCAGTGCGGTGCGCAAGCACTTGGGCGACAACTTCCCGCTGATGGTGGATGCCAACCAGCAATGGGATCGCCCGACGGCCCAGCGCATGTGTCGGCAGTTTGAAGCGTACAACCTGATCTGGATTGAAGAGCCGCTGGACTGCTATGACGCTGAAGGCCATGCCGCGTTGGCGCAGCAGTTCGATACACCGATTGCCACGGGTGAAATGCTCACCAGCGTTGCTGAACACGCCGAGTTCATCAAGCAGCGCGGCGCTGATTTCCTGATGCCCGACGCACCACGAGTAGGCGGCATCACCCCTTACCTGAAGGTTGCATCAATGGCCGAGCAGGCGGGCCTGATGTTGGCCCCTCATTTCGCCATGGAACTGCACGTTCACCTGGCAGCCGCCTATCCAACCGAGCCCTGGGTCGAGCATTTCGAATGGCTTGAGCCGCTGTTCAACGAGCGTCTGGAAACCCGCGACGGTCGGATGTTGGTACCCACTCGTCCCGGTTTGGGCCTGACGCTGAGCGAACAGGTCAAACCCTGGACGGTCCAGGCAGCTGAGACAGGGACTCGACCCTGATCATGTGTGGGTGATGCGGGCCAGCGCCACACTCGTCTGGCGACGAATGTGGCTTGCCGTCACGGCGTGGCCGGCAACAGGAACCGGGCAATCACCGGCAAATGATCGGAGATCCGCAAGGTATCGTCCTGCCGCACCCGAGCCTCGACCCGCTTGATCCGAGGGCTGTAGAACAGGTAGTCGACAGTGCGGTCAGGGCCGTTGAGGCCGGGGTCGTTAGGGTAGTGGGTCAGCCAGTGGGCGCGGTCGATGCCGCTGGCCTCGTTGTTGGTGGGGATCATCGGGTATTTGTCCCACAGCAGGTGCAACGGGCTGTCGGCGGAGTAGGGCGTGCGTTGCTCGGCAGGCAGGCGCCGGTATTGGCCCAGGGGGAGCAGGTTGAAGTCGCCGCCGATCAGCCAGGGCGTGCCTCGCGATTCAAGTTTGTCCAGGACCTTGCTCACGGCCCTGACCTGATTTGGCAGGGTTTCATCCGGTTGCGTGGCCCGTTCCAGATGCGTGTTGAGCACGACCAGGTGGCCGCCACTGCTCAGCGGCAGGTGACTGACCAACAAAGCGTTTTTCGGCTGGAACTGGCGGCTGATGAAATTGGCCCCGGCCACTGGCAACTGCACCCGTTCCGCTTGATCGATGCGGTAACGGCTCAACGTCGCCAACTGCCGGCCAACGCTGCCGAAGATATGCGGGTCGGGGATGAAATCGGCTTTCCAGTCAAAGGCGCTGGTGCTGCACGGATACAGGTCGGTCAAGCGTTCCTGCAACAACTTGAGCTGATTCTGGTAGTCGCTGGCCTTGGCGCCGTCGTCCAGTTCTTGAAGCAACACGATGTCCGGTTGCTCGTCGCGAATGACCCTTGCCACTTCGTCGAGGCTGAAGGCCATGTCTTCGAGGGTCGGGCTTTCATCGTCACCGTGGGCCAGGTCGTGCCAGAACACGTAGCGCTTGCCGGCCAGGAACTGGACGTTCCAGGTCATCACCTTCAAGGCCTGGCCAGGCACGAGCGTTGCGGTGTTGGCGGGGCAACTGACCGGCAGTGCTTCCCGGGGCTGTGGGCGCCAGGTCAGGCTGTAGATCGACAGGGCGGCCAGGCCGAGAATCAACAACAGGCCCAGCAAGGTGTTGCGCAATAGACGGGTCATGGCTCGACTTAAATGGGCGTTACGCAAAAGTGATCCCGAGCATAACCGAGAGCAGTTGCCGAGCCCAAGCCCGTCACCTGCGCAGCAGTCGTCAACGGTTGTCAGGTTTTTCCGCGACCAGCATGAACATTCGGAACAGCACCACGGTGGTGAACAGCTGCAGGAAGCTGTGAACGCTGTCGATCAGCAAGGCGATCAGCGGGTTCTGCGGCGGCGGGTACACCGACAGGCTGGCGCCTTTGAGCAGCCAGAGCGGGACCATCACGCAAAGAATGCACAACAGGATGCGCCAGAAACTGCCGCGGCTCAGGCGCAGGCTTTCCTTCATTGCTGCCAGCGGAGTCAGGCCGCGCAGCACCAGCAGGTACTCGCCAAAGGCCAGAACCACCATCAGCCAGAGGCCCGGCAGGAAGTACAACGAAATGCCCACCAGAATCAGCAACGTATTGAGTGCGGTCAGCAGGGCAAAGCGTGGCCACAGGGTCAGGGCCGTCGCGAGAAGGTCACGGGGACGGGGCGATTCGCCGCGACTGCGGGCGTCGAGAAACAGAATCAGCGCGGCAGTGTAGAGCGGGTATATCAGCAGCCCGACGATCAGGCTGTAGCCGGTAAAACCTTCGGGGCCCACGACGCTGTCCACGCCTTGTTGCAGCACGGCCTCGAGGATCACCAGCGGCAGGCACAGCTGGGCGATCCGGCCAAGATGGCGCTTGAAGAAATACAAAGAGTCGCGCAGCACGTCAAACGGATTCATGAGTCGGTATCGCAGGTCAAAAAGCGGTCCGACACTTTAACCGATCAGGCGCCTGCACAAGCAAACGTAAACATCAGGTAAAGACCATTGAAAGCTCTGAGCCCAGCCCCATTACTGGCTGGCACCGGTCCTGTAGGGCCGGCATGGTTTTTCTACCCGGCAATCTGATGAGGTCGCCATGAACAGCGAAGAACAAACCCTGATCGATGGACTGTTTTCACGGCTGCAACAGGCCGAAAAGGATTCAGCCCCCCGCGATGCCCAGGCCGAGGCGCGGATCAAGGAACATATGACCCGCCAGCCCGCAGCGGGCTATTTCATGACCCAGGCGATTCTGGTGCAAGAGACGGCGCTCAAAAGCCTCGACGAGCAGAACAAGCAGTTGAGCCAGCAGATCGAGCAGTTGCAGGCGGACCTGCAACAGGCCCGCCAACAGCCTCCAGCGTCCAGCGGTGGTGGCTTTCTCTCGAGTATTTTCGGTGGCAGCTCGCGCGACTCACGTCCCGCGTCAACTCCAGGCGCTTCGCCCGCCAGCGGTGGCGGCTGGCGCGAACCGGCGCGGCCTGGCTTCAATGCGCCACCCCAGCAGAACTACGCCGCGCCGCCCGCTAACTACGGCGCCGCGCCACAGCAGGCTCCAGGGGCCGGCAGCTTCATGAGCGGCGCGCTGAAAACCGCGGCTGGCGTGGCCGGGGGCGTGATGCTGGCCCAGGGCATCAGCAGTCTGTTCCACGGTGCCCAGCAGCCTCAGGAAGTGGTCGAGGTCATCGAGCAAGAGCCGGCCCAACCGGTCAACGACACGGCAAGCAGTGACAGCGGCTGGGGCGATGACTCAAGCGTCGCGGGTAACGATGCCTATGGCAACGACCAGGGCGGTTTCGCCGACGCCGACTACGGCGACGATTCATCTTTCTTCGGCGATGACGACTCCTTCGTCTGACCTGCCATTCGTCCGGGGCGCCCTGGTGCCTCGGACCGATTATTCGCGGAACATTCCTCTGGGCTGGCATACTGGGCAACTTTTCGGGCCCGCTCTGCTGGCTTGTGCATTCAAGAGGAAACGCGGTGAAAAAAATCGCAGTGTTCGCCGATGTCCAGAACCTCTACTACACCGTGCGCCAGGCTTATGGTTGCCATTTCAACTACGCGGCCTTGTGGGCCGATGTCAGCAAACAGGGGCAGATCGTCGAGGCCTACGCGTATGCGATCGATCGCGGTGACAGCAAGCAGCAGCAATTCCAGCAGATCCTGCGCAACCTGGGGTTTGTCGTGAAGCTCAAGCCTTACATCCAGCGCAGCGACGGCTCGGCCAAGGGCGACTGGGACGTGGGCATCACCCTGGACATCATGGACGCAGCCGATCACGTTGACGAAGTGGTGTTGGCGTCCGGTGATGGCGATTTCGACATGCTGCTGGAACGCATCATCAGCAAACACGGGGTCCAGGCGGTGGCTTATGGTGTGCCGGGGCTGACGGCCAACTCGCTGATTCGCGCCGCCAGCCGCTACGTGCCGATCGAAGGCGCGTTGCTGCTCAAGAATTGATTTTTACGGAGTTCAGACAGGTTTGGAACGCATCGCAGTCATCGACTTTGAAACCACCGGCATCACGCCGAGCAGCAGTTGCCGGGCCACCGAAATCGCCGTGGTGATCCTCGAACAAGGCCGGATTGTGGATCGCTATCAGAGCCTGATGAACGCCGGTGTGCGCGTGCCTGCGTTCATCGAGCAACTGACCGGCATCAGCAACGCCATGCTGCGCAGCGCCCCGTCCGCGGAAAAGGTGATGAACGAGGTCAACGAGTTCGTCGGCATCACGCCGCTGCTGGCCCACAACGCCGCGTTCGACCAGAAGTTCTGGGACTTCGAACTGGGCCGGATCAAGCGCACCCGCCTGCAGAATTTTGCCTGCTCACTGCTGCTGGCCCGGCGCCTGATGCCGACGGCGCCGAACCACAAGCTCGGCACGCTCAACACCTTCGCCGGCCTGCCTCACACGGGCCAGGCTCACCGGGCCATGGCCGACGCCGAAATGGCCGCCAACCTCACCGCGCACCTGGCGACGCAGCTGCGGCAACAGCACGGGCTGCGGGAGTTGTCCCACGATCTGCTGTGCAGTTTGCAGAAAGTGCCGGCGGCGAAAATCAACGAGCACCTCAAGCGCCATCGCGGGTTCTGACCACACCACCGAAAAAAAATGTGGGAGCGAGCCTGCTCGCGATTGCGGCGTGTCAGTCGACATTGATGTTGGCAGATCCAACGCTATCGCGAGCAGGCTCGCTCCCACAGGTTGATCTGTGTGAAGCAGGTTATTTTCCGTTGCCTTCCAACTGCCCCAGCGGCACGCGCTTTTCAATCGCGCTGG
The DNA here is from genome assembly GCF_900110355.1 of Pseudomonas sp. NFACC39-1. NCBI lineage: Bacteria > Pseudomonadati > Pseudomonadota > Gammaproteobacteria > Pseudomonadales > Pseudomonadaceae > Pseudomonas > Pseudomonas sp. NFACC39-1. Next base: position 39,698 of record NZ_FODL01000015.1, read on the forward strand.
ACAGCACGATCGAGGTCTTGCTGAAGCCAAACTTGGCGATGCGGTTGATCAGCTCTTCCAATTCCGGCATCGAGCCGACGGCCGCTTGCATGATCACGCACGGGTCGCCTGTCACTCGATGGCATTCGGTCAGTTGCGGGATTTTGCACAGTTCGTCGTAGGTCTTCTGGTTACCGTGCTGGTTCATCCGCAGTTCGATGACGCACTGCACCGGCAGGCCGATTTTCGCCATGTCGACTTTTGCTTGATAGCCGGTGATCACGCCGCTGGCTTCCAGCTTGCTGACCCGCTCGGCCACGGCCGGGGCCGACAGGTTCACTTTGCGGGCCAGTTCGGCGTAGGACGCACGACCGTTTTCCAGCAGGGCACTGAGCAGCATGCGGTCGTACTTATCCACGGTTCGGGCTCCCAGGGGGCTGACTTTCGAAAGTACGGTTTATAGCGCTGATCTCCGTGTTTTGAAAAGTGTACGGTTCGGATAAACAGGTTTTGTAACTTATTTTCCGCCTGTCGCCTTTCTAGAATAGCGTCTCTCATTGTCCTGACTTCGAGCTGACCATGCCTGGCCCACGCCGTTTCCCCTTGCCATTGATCGCTGCCTTTTTTGCCCTGTACGTCATCTGGGGGTCGACCTACCTGGTGATTCGCATCGGTGTGGAGCATTGGCCGCCGCTGCTGCTGGCCGGGATTCGTTTCGTGATCGCCGGCTCGCTGATGTACGGTTTCCTGCGCTGGCGCGGGGCGCCGGCACCGACCTGGGCGCAGTGGAAGGCGGGGGCTGTGATCGGCGTGTTGTTGCTCAGCTTCGGCAATGGCGCGGTCAGTGTCGCCGAGCACACGGGCGTGGCGTCCGGGGTGGCGGCGCTGGCCGTGGCGACGGTGCCGTTGTTTACCTTGCTCTGCGGATATTTCTGGGGCGCCCGTAACACCCGTCTGGAGTGGGCGGGGATTGTGCTGGGGTTGATCGGCATTGCCATGCTCAACCTGGGTTCCAACCTGCAATCGAGCCCGCTGGGCGCGACCTTGCTGCTGTTCGCGGCGGCGTCCTGGGCCTTCGGCTCTGTATTGAGCAAGCACCTGCCGCTGCCGGCGGGGGCGATGGCCAGTGCCGTGGAAATGCTGGTGGGCGGTGTGGTGCTGTTGATCGGCAGCGTGGCCAGTGGCGAACACCTGGACAGCATTCCGCCGCTGGAAGGCTGGATCGCCCTGGCCTACCTGACCTGCTTCGGTTCGATCATTGCCTTCAACGCCTACATGTACCTGCTCAAGCACGTACGTCCGGCGGCGGCCACCAGCTATGCCTACGTCAACCCGGCGGTAGCGGTGTTGCTGGGCATTGTGTTCGCGGGTGAAACCATTGGCATCGAGGAGGCCCTGGCGATGTTGGTGATCATCAGTGCCGTGGTGTTGATCGGTTTGCCCCAATGGCGCAAACCCAAGCCTGCGCCGGCCGAATCCTGATTTAGGGTAAACTGCCGCGCATTGCACACCTTGCGCTGATTTTTCCTACGGTACTTCCATGACTTTCGCCACCCTTGGCCTGATCGAACCCTTGCTGCGCGCCCTTGAGACGCTCGGCTACCAGACCCCGACCCCGGTGCAGGCTCAAGCCATGCCGGCGGTGCTGGCCGGTCGCGACCTGATGGCCGCGGCCCAGACCGGCACCGGCAAAACCGCCGGTTTCGCCGTGCCGCTGTTGCAGTTGCTGACCACCGAAGGGCCCAAGGTCAGTGCCAACTCGGTACGGGCGCTGATTCTGGTGCCGACCCGTGAACTGGCCGAGCAGGTTCACGAAAGCGTGCGCCAATACGCGCAAAACCTGCCGTTGAGCACCTATGCAGTGTACGGCGGCGTCAGCATCAACCCGCAGATGATGAAGCTGCGCAAAGGGGTTGATCTGCTGGTCGCCACGCCGGGACGCTTGCTCGACCTGTTCCGCCAGAACGCGCTGAAGTTCAACCAGCTGCAGACCCTGGTGCTGGACGAAGCCGACCGCATGCTCGACCTGGGCTTCTCCGAGGAGCTGGCGAATATCTACAAAGCGCTGCCGAAGAAGCACCAGACGCTGCTGTTCTCGGCAACGTTCTCCGACGCGATCCGCTTGCTGGCCGGGCAAATGCTCAACGATCCGCTGAGCATCGAAGTGAGCCCGCGCAATGTGGCCGCCAACACCGTCAAGCAATGGGTGGTGACGGTGGACAAGAAGCGCAAGCCAGAGTTGTTTGTGCACCTGATGCGCAAGAACAAGTGGAAACAGGTGCTGGTCTTTGCCAAGACCCGCAACGGTGTCGATGCGCTGGTGGACAAACTCCAGGGCATGGGCGTCAATGCCGACGGCATCCACGGCGATAAACCCCAGGCCACCCGCCAGCGGGCGCTGGACCGTTTCAAGGCCAGTGAGATCCAGATCCTGGTGGCCACCGACGTCGCCGCGCGTGGACTGGATATCGAAGACTTGCCGCTGGTGGTGAATTTCGATTTGCCGATAGTCGCTGAGGATTACATCCACCGTATCGGTCGTACTGGCCGGGCGGGTTCCACCGGGGAAGCGATTTCCCTGGTCTGCGCCGATGAAGTGAATCTGCTGTCAGCCATCGAAACCCTGACCCGTCAGACGTTGCCACGGCAGATGGAACAGGACTTCGAGCCTGAGCATCGGGTGCCGGACACCGATGCCAGCGGCCAGGTCATCAAGAAGCCGAAAAAGCCGAAGAAACCGAAAGCCTCGGGCGGTGGCGGCAAGCGCAACCTGGGCAAGTGGGTCGACAGCGGCGACGCCTCGCCCATGGAGCCTTCGGTCAAGCCTGTGCGCAAAGTCCCGGTGTTCAATACCGGGCCGCGTAAGCGTAAGCCTTGATCTCAAAGGTCTCCTGAGACCTGTAGGAGCTGACGAGTGCAACGAGGCTGCGATCTTTTCCCAGACCATTGAGTCATGAGCGAAAGATCAAAAGATCGCAGCCTCGTTGCACTCGTCAGCTCCTACGAATCAACCATTCAAGAATTCCAACATCCCTAGGCCAGCCGCCCGGCCGCTGGCAAAGCAGGCCGTGAGCAAATAGCCGCCGGTCGGTGCTTCCCAGTCGAGCATTTCCCCGGCACAGAACACGCCAGGTATCTGCTTGAGCATCAGGCGTTCGTCGAGGGCTTGGAAGGTCACGCCACCGGCACTGCTGATGGCTTCGTCCAGCGGGCGGGTTTTTACCAGGGTGATGGGCAAGGCCTTGATTGCCTTGGCCAGCCGCGCCGGGTCGGCGAAGCAATCGGCAGGTGTTTGCTCGCGCAACAGCGCAGCCTTGACCCCATCGATCCCCAATTGACTGTGCAGGTGCTTGGCCACCGAGCGTGAACCGCGAGGCTTGCTCAACGCTTGCTGGATCTTGTCCAGCGGCCGGCCCGGCAGCAGGTCCAGATGGATCGTCGCGCTACCGTGCTGGTTGATGGCTTCGCGAATCGGCGCCGACAGGGCATAGATCAGACTGCCTTCGATACCGGTAGCGGTGATCACGCATTCGCCGAGGCGCGGCTTGTCATCGTTCAGGCCGATGGCGACATTTTTCAGCGGGGCACCGGCGAATTTGTTGACCATCAGATCGCTCCAGGCCTGCACGTCGAATCCACAATTGCTCGACTGCAGTGGCGCCAGGGCTACGCCGCGCTGTTCCAGGGGCAGCATCCAGGCACCGTCCGACCCCAGGCGTGACCAGCTACCGCCGCCCAGGGCCAGCAGCGTCGCGTTGGGCTGCAACGCCTTTTCACCGTCGGGGGAGGCCATTTTCAAGCTGCCGTCCGGGTTCCAGCCAAGCCAGCGATGGCGGGTGTGGATCACCACGCCGGCATCGCGCAGCCGCTTGAGCCAAGCGCGCAGCAGCGGGGCGGCTTTCATGTCGGTCGGAAATACTCGTCCGGAACTGCCGACAAAGGTATCGATGCCCAATCCGTGAATCCATTCGCATAACTCCTGCGCACCGAATGCCCGCAGCAGCGGGGCGATATTGGGCGCGCGCTCGCCGTAGCGGGACAGGAACGGTGAGAAGTCCTCCGAGTGGGTGATGTTCATGCCGCCGACACCGGCCAGCAGGAATTTTCTGCCCACTGAGGGCATGCCGTCGTACAGGTTGACCTGTATCCCGGCCTGGCTCAACACCTCGGCCGCCATCAGGCCGGCAGGGCCGCCGCCGATGATGGCGATGTTCGGGGTATGGGGGCGGGCGGTTGGGGTCATGGCGTGAGCTACGGAGGACGGGAATAAGCGGGGCATTCTATCAGCACAGATCCCTGTGGGAGCGAGCCTGCTCGCGATAGCGATCTGTCAGCCAACATCCATGCAAGCTGATCCGCGGCTATCGCGAGCAGGCTCGCTCCCACAGGGAGGGCGGTGATTCTTAGAGCGCTAATGTGTAACTCACGATCAGACGGGTCTCATCCAGGTCATTGCCAAAGTTCGAACGAACCGTCGCGTTCCTGAGTTTGACCCCGAGATTCTTCAATGAACCACTTTGGATCACGTAACCGATGTCGGTATCGCGCTCCCACTCTTTACCCGTGTTACTGCCTGCGACTTGGGCATTGTCGCCGTTGACATAACGCGTCATGAAGGTGAGCCCGGGGATGCCCAGCGCGGCGAAGTTGTAGTCATAGCGCAGTTGCCATGAGCGCTCCTGGGTGTTGGCGAAATCGTTGATCTGTACGAAGTTGACGAGGTAGGGGTCACTGTTGGCGATGTAGGGGAACGGATCGTCTCCGCTCATGCGCTGATAGGCGGCCGTGAACACGTTGGCGCCCAGGGTGTAGGAAACCAGCCCGTTCGCTGCCCGGTTATCGAGGGGGCGGAAGTGACCATCGTCGGTACTCTTCGAATAGCGCAGATCGAACTTCAGCGACTGTTGTTCGGCGAGGGGAATTTCATAGACGACGCCGCCAAAGAACTGCCGATAGACATTTTCCAGGTTGCCATAGAATAAACTTGTGCTGAGGGTTTTGTTGAAACTGTAAGTACCACCGGCAAAGCGGAAGTCATCACTGACACCGCCGATGCGGTTACCGGTGAAGTCCTGATAGTTGGAGGAACTGTTGAATTTTATTTGTTCCAGCTTGCCCCCTTGCAGGACCCACTGATCAATGTCGCTGGACGTCAGTAGCGCGCCTTCGAAAGTCGACGGCAACAGGCGCGTGTCATTGCTCGATACCACGGGCGTGCGGAAGGCGAGAGAGCCGACTTTCAAAACAGTTTGCGAAACTTTCGCCTTGGCGGTGAGTTCGAGTTTGGAATATTCGTCCTGTGAGCCGCGGCCGTTTTTCGAACCCAGGTCAGCCGGCAACAGGCCCGTGCCACCGGACCCATCACCGCCGTCAAGCTTGAGGCCGAGCATGCCAACGGCGTCGATGCCCAGGCCCACGGTGCCGGCGGTATACCCCGACTCCAGGCGCATCATGATGCCCTGCGCCCATTCTTTTGCCGCGTCACGCTGGGCCGTGGGTGGGCCGTTGCGAAAGTCGCGATCAAAGTAGAAGTTGCGCAGTTCTACACTGGCCTTACTGTCGGCAATAAAATCGGCAGATGCCGCCAATGGAAAAACCAACGCGCAGGTACCCGCCACCGCAAAAGCCTTGTTGATCAACATGCTCTTTATGCTCCAGATAACGCCAGATTGAGGGTGTGTGTTTTATCGTTAGTGTCTATGCAACATGACATCGAACATTTTTTGCGGGCAGCACGCGGCAACCGGGTTATTCACCCGTTGCGCGTGTTATCTGCGTAAGAAAAACGTTTGGATCAGTGAGCGGTTTCGATGCGGCCGATGATCGAGCCGGCTTCGAAATAGGCGCCTGCCTGTTCAGCAATCCGCACCTTGCCGTCAGCAGGGGCCAGGATCGATGTTTCCATTTTCATCGCTTCGATAACGGCGACCACTTGACCGGCGTTCACCGCTTCGCCGTCTTCGACGACCCAGGTATGCAGATTGCCCGCGACCGAGGTGCGTAGCGCGTGTGGATCATCCCACTCGCTTGGGGCCGTGCGTTCGCCCGCCGTGGCCGGGGCGTTCAGGCTCAAGCCGCGCAACAGCTCGGCCGGCAGGCCCAGTTCGTGGCGCTTGCCGTCGATTTCGACGAACGTGCGCAGCACCCCAGGGTCGGCCGACATGGCGTTGCGTGGTGCGAGGGTGATCTGGTCAGCGAAGTCAGTTTCGATCCAGCGCGTATGCACGGCAAATCGACCCGCGCCCGTGAAGTCGTCATGGTCCATCACGGCCCGGTGAAATGGCAGTACCGAGGCGATACCCTCGATATTGAATTCGGCCAGGGCGCGCCGGGCGCGCACGATCGCCTGCTCGCGGGTGGCGCCCGTGACAATCAGTTTGGCCATCATCGAATCGAAGGTGCTGGGCACTTGCGAACCGCTGGTCACGCCGCTGTCCAGGCGTACGCCCGGGCCGGAGGGTGGCTGGAAGGCGGTGATGTGTCCGGGGGTCGGCATGAAACCCTTGCCTGCGTCTTCGGCGTTGATGCGAAATTCGAAGCTGTGGCCGCGCGGTGTGGGCGTTTGGCTGAAGGACAACGGCAAACCATCGGCGATGCGCAGTTGCTCGATCACCAGGTCGACGCCGGTGGTTTCTTCGGTTACCGGATGCTCGACCTGCAACCGCGTGTTGACCTCCAGAAACGACAGCGTGCCATCCTGACTGAGCAGGAACTCCACCGTGCCGGCACCGACGTAACCGGCCTTGGCGCAGATATCGTGGGCGGCCTGATGAATGCGCTGGCGCTGTTCTTCGCTGATAAAAGGCGCTGGCGCTTCCTCCACCAGTTTCTGGTTGCGTCGTTGCAGCGAACAATCCCGGGTCCCTACCACGACCACCTTGCCGTGTTTGTCAGCCAGGATCTGCGCTTCGATATGCCGAGGGCGGTCGAGGAACTGTTCGACGAAACATTCGCCACGACCAAAGGCCGCTTCGGCTTCGCGCACGGCCGAGGCGAACAGCTCGGCGACCTCGTCCATGCGCCAGGCGACTTTCATCCCGCGCCCGCCGCCGCCGAAGGCGGCCTTGATGGCAATCGGCAGGCCATGTTGCTCGGCAAAGGCCAGCACCTGGGCTGCGCCTTCGACCGGTCCTGGCGTACCGGCTACCAGGGGGGCGCCGACCTGTTGGGCCAGTTTTCGCGCCTGGACCTTATCCCCCAGCACATCGATGGTTTCCGGGTTGGGGCCGACCCAGATCAGCCCCGCGTCGATTACTGCCCGGGCGAAATCGGCCCGCTCCGACAGAAAACCATAACCCGGGTGCACGGCGTCGGCGCCGCTGCGTTTGGCGACAGCAAGCAGTTTGCCGATATCGAGATAGGTTTCGGCCGGACGCTGACCGTTCAGTGAATAGGCTTCGTCAGCCTGGCGCACGTGCAGGGCATCGATGTCTGCGTCGGCGTAGACGGCGACAGATTGCACGCCGTAGTCGCGGCAGGCGCGGGCGATGCGTACGGCAATTTCACCACGGTTGGCGATCAATAATTTTTTCATGGGATTTTCTTCGCATCGGCAGTTGGAAAAGAAGCAGCTGTGCTGGGTTGAATCTCGTGGAATTCATCCAGTGGGTTGAAGCGAATCTGCGCGTTGACCGGTATTTGTCCGGCCAGATCCAGATGATGGCTGGCCACCACGGCGATCACCGGATAGCCGCCGGTCAATGGGTGGTCCGCCAGGAACAGCACGGGTTGGCCGCTGGCCGGAACCTGGATGGCGCCCACGCAGGTGCCTTCGCTGGGCAACTCCTGGTGATTGCTGCGCGTCAGCGGCGTTTCCCCGGCCAGACGAATGCCGACCCGATTGGATTGCGCGCTGACCCGCCAGAGTTGGCTGCTCAGGCGCTCGATGGCGTCCTCGGTAAACCAGTCGGTGCGGGGGCCCATGACCACGTCGAGGGTGACGATGTCGCTTGCCGTTGGCAGTTCAAAGGCCGGCGCTTCGTTCAGCGATACGCTGGTGCCCGTGCCGAGTGTTGCAAAACCCAGGCGGTCGCCGGCGGCCAGGGCAGGGGGGCCGACTTGGGCCAGGGTGTCCGTGGACAGGCTGCCGAGCACGGGCGTGACGTCAAACCCGCCGCGAATCGCCAGGTAGCTGCGCAGCCCCGCCTTGGGTGAACCGAGGCTGACGCGATCGCCCTCGTCCAATTCGATGGGCTGATAGTTGGGTGCTTGCCATTGCAGGCCGCCGGCCGTGGTGATACTGACCGGGGTCTGGGCGCCGGTGACAGCGATCACGGTGCGGCCATGGCAGACAACACTCAAACCGCCGAGTAGCGCTTCGATGCAGGCCATGTCCGAGCGGTTGCCCACGGCGCGGTTGGCCGCTCGCAGGGCACTCAGGTCCAGCGCCCCGGATTTGGACACGCCTTGGCTGGTCTGGCCGGGACGCCCCAAGTCCTGCAGGACGCTGTGCAGTCCGGGGGTGATGATTTCCAGGCAGGCGCCGCTGTGTGGGGCGGCGCGTGTCGGCGGGGTGGGCGCAGGCAAACCGCCGGCCGGAAGAGGGCCGGCATCGGTAAAGCGAACCTTGTAACCGGGGCGTAACAACGCCGGTTCATCGCGGTTCAGGTCCCACATGCGTGAGGGCGTAACCCCGATGATCTGCCAGCCGCCGGGGCTGGCTTGCGGATAGACGCCGCTGAACTCACCGGCCAGGGCCACGGCGCCGGCGGGGATGCGGGTGCGCGGGGTTTGCCGGCGCGGCACCTGGAAGCCGGCACCGTCGGTGAGGTAGGCGAAGCCTGGGGCAAAACCGCAGAAGGCCACGGTGTAGTCATGGGCGGTGTGGCGGCGGACCACCTCGTCGCGGCTCAGGCCCAGCAAAGTGGCGACTTCGTCGAGGTCTTCACCCGTGTAGTGCACAGGGATTTCCACTCGACGATGTTCGTGCGCGCGGCGCTGGCTCAAATCCTGGACAGCGATACGGTTAACCAGCGCTTGGCGTTCGATGGCGCTGGGGCGGAACTCGATCAGCAACGTTCGAGCGGCGGGAATGATGTGCTCCACACCGGCAATGGGCTCGGCCATCAGGGTGTCGTACAACGCCAGGGTCTCGTCGAGGTCTTTCAATTCGACGAGCAGGGCGTCCAGGTTGACCGGTAGAAAACGCACGGGAGACTCCTAGACGTGGTAGGTGCTGTCAGGCACATCGGTGATGAACATATGGCCCGGCGAATGGGTGATGGCGAAGGGCACGCCCGACGCCATGACCGCTGCCTGGGGAGTCACGCCGCAGGCCCAGAACACCGGAATCTCACCGGGTTCGATGCGTACGGCGTCGCCGAAATCGGGGCGCGCCAGGTCCTGGATGCCGAGCAGCGCCGGTTCGCCGATGTGCACTGGGGCGCCATGGACCGAAGGATAACGCCCGGAAATACTCGCTGCCTGCGCTACACGATCGGCCGGGATCGGGCGCATGGACACCACCATTTCACCGTGCAGACGTCCGGCCGGGCGGCAGGCACGGTTGGTCCGGTACATCGGCACATTGCAGCCATCGGTGATATGCCGCACGTCGATACCGGCCTCTTGCAGGGCGGTTTCAAAGGTGAAGCTGCAACCGATCAAAAAGGCCACCATATCGTCGTGTTCAGCCCAGGCCTGAGTGGCATCGCTGACTTCCTCGGCCAGCTTTCCATCACGCCAGATGCGGTACAGCGGGATGTCAGTGCGCAGGTCGGCCCCTTCAGCCAGCAGCGTACTCGGGCTGCCGGCGTCGCTGACGTCAAGGATCGGGCAGGCTTTGGGATTGCGCTGGGCGTACAGCAGGAAGTCGTACGCCCAGGCGCGCGGCAGGGCGATCAGGTTGGCCTGGGTCATGCCCGGCGCGATACCCGCCGTGGGGGCGATCAGGCCGTTACGGTAAGTCGCGCGTGCATCCCGGGCAGCGGCAATCGCCGCCTGGCGGGCGAGATCCAGGGCATTCATGAGTGTGCTCCGGCAAAGGGCAGCAAGGACATGTGCGCCTGTTCCAATACCCGGCGCAGCTCGCGGGCCATTTCCACAGCAGCGGGACTGTCGCCATGGACGCAGATCGAATCGGCTTGGATTCGGGTCAGGCTGCCATCGATGGCTTCGACAGTGCCGTCTTCCACCAGGCGCAGCATGCGTTGGGCCACGAGCTTGGGATCGTGCAGCACGGCCCCGGGTTCGCGTCGCGAGACCAACGTGCCCTGGGGTGTGTAGGCGCGGTCAGCGAAGGCTTCGGCGACACACTGCAAGCCCTCGTTACGGGCCAGTTCGATCAGGCTGGAACCGGCCAGGGCCACCAGTATCAGAGTCGGGTCGACAGCGCGGATGGCTTCGATCACCGCCAGCGCCTGCCGGCGATCGTGGGCAATGGTGTTGTACAAGGCTCCGTGGGGTTTTACGTAGCGCACCGACGTGCCGGCGGCCTTGGCCAGGCCCTGCAGCGCGCCGATCTGGTAGATCACGTCGGCAGTCAGCTCATCGCTGGCCACGTCCATGTTGCGTCGACCAAAGCCCACTTTGTCCGGGTAAGCGACATGGGCACCGATGGTGACATTTTTTGCCGCCGCCGCTTTCAGTGTCCGCAAGATGCCGGCCGGGTCGCCGGCGTGGAAACCGCAGGCGACATTGGCGCTGGTCACGACATCGAGCATCGCGGCATCGTCGCCCATGCTCCATGCGCCAAAGCTTTCGCCCAGGTCACTGTTGAGATCAATATTTGGCATGAGAGTGGCTCCTTTGTTTCTATCGGGCTCAGACCACGTTGAGGAAGGCGAAGATCGGCCCAACGGATTTGAACGCCATGTACCAGGTCAACACGCTGGTCAGCGCGCCGAGCACCAGCAGCCAACGTGGATAATGGTAGCCGCCCATCAAGTCCGACCGGCGCCAGCCAACGTAGATGAAGATGCTCAGGCCGATGGGCAGTATCAGGCCGTTGAACCCACCCGCAAAAAGTAACAGCGCGGCGGGGGCGGTGCCCATCAGGGTGAAGATCAGCAGCGACAGGGCGATGAACACAGTGGTGGCGCGGTTTCGGCCTTTTTCAGTGATGTTCGGCTTGAACACGGTGATGAAGGACATGGAGGTGTAGGCGGCACCGATCACGCTGGTAATACTGGCGGCCCAGAGAATCAGGCCGAACACGCGCAGGCCGAACTGCCCTGCCGCGGCCTGGAAGGCTTGCGCCGCGGGATTTGCGCCTTGACCGGAGGTGTCGATGACGACGCCACTGGCCACAACGCCGAGGATGGCCAGAAACAGGATGTAGCGCATGACGCCGGTGACCATGATGCCGCTCAAGGCGGCCTTGGACACGGCCTGAAGATTCTCTTCCCCGGTGGTGCCTCGATCCAGCAGGCGGTGAGCCCCTGCGTAGGTGATGTAACCGCCGACCGTGCCCCCGACAATGGTGGTGATGGTGGCGAAGTTGATCTGGTCTGGAAGCACGGTCTGGTACAGGGCTTCGCCCAGTGGCGGGTTGGAGGCGAAGGCGACGAACAGGGTCAGGGTGATCATCACCAGGCCCAGCACGACGATCAGCCGGTCGACGGCAATCCCTGCACGGTGGGAGGAGAAAATGCCGATGGCCAGCAGGGCGCTCAGACCACCGCCCCATTTTGCATCCAGGCCCATCAGGGCATTGAGCCCCAGTCCGGCACCGGCGATGTTGCCGACGTTGAAGACCAGGCCGCCGAAGATCACCAGGACTGCCAGCAGGTAGCCGCTCCCCGGAATCGCCCGGTTGGCCAGGTCGGCCGCGCGCATCCGGGTCAGCGAAACAATTCGCCAGACATTCAGTTGAACGACGAAGTCGATCAGGATCGAGGCCAGGATACCGAAGGCGAACGCCGCGCCGATGTTTGCCGTAAAGGTCGCGGTCTGGGTAATGAAGCCAGGGCCGATGGCGGAGGTCGCCATCATGAAGATTGCGGCGATCAGGGAAGAGCGTCGCGCCTTTGTGAACTCATGAGCGATCTGTGTCACGGCATCATTCCTACGGTGGGAGATGATGAGTGTTGAGCAACGAACATGCCAAAACCCAGGAATCTGGTTGAAAGTGTTGATCCATACCTATTGGATCGTTGAACAATCATGATCGTGGAAGGCTACAATCTGCACCGAATTGTAACCTTGTCACTCGTGCGTGTTACTTAATGATGCACGCAGGCCCCTGGCTTCTTGCCTTGCACCAAGCTCTCGTGGAACATCGTGGCTTTCTCTTATCCTGGATTGCACATGAACGACGTTTCACCTTCCCTTCCTCGCTCGCTGGGAGAGTCCATCACCCAGGAAGTCCGCAGAATGCTGGTCGAAGGTGAACTGGTTCCGGGTCAACGACTGTCCGAAGCGGCCCTGGCCGAAAGCCTGCAGATTTCCCGCAACACCTTGAGGGAAGCGTTCAGGGTCCTTACCCGTGAGGGGTTGCTCAAGCATGAACCCAATCGCGGGGTGAGCGTGGCGGTGCCCGATATGGCGTCGATCATCGACATCTATCGTGTCCGCCGCTTTATCGAATGCAAGGCCATTGCCCAGGGTTACCCGCTGCATCCGGGAACACTGCATATGCGTGAGGCGGTGGAGGCGGGCATGCGCGCCCGTGAAGTCAAGGACTGGAAGGCTGTCGGCACCGCCAACATGATGTTCCACAAGGCGATCGTCGAACTCGCCGACAGCCCGCGATTGGTGGTGTTCTACGGTCAGATATCTGCCGAGCTGCGGCTGGCGTTCGGCCTGCTCAAAGATCCGGAGTTCCTGCATATGCCCTATGTCGATATGAACGTTTCAATCCTGCGCTGTATCGAAGAGGGGCAATCAGCGGAGGCAACCCGGTTGCTCGAAGCCTATCTGGTGCAGTCGGAGCGTACCGTCCTGGCCGCTTACGAGCGCAGTCTGAACCGGTAGCGCCCCACGAGCGCGACGAACGCCTCGCCAGCAAAGGCAAGCCTGTCGATAATTGATACCTGGCGCGGCCGCGTGGCTCATTCGATCATGGTGGACACATCGTCGGTGTCTCCACCTTGATTCCGGCAGCGGCCGTGGGCCGTTTATTTGGGCGTGGCGATTTCGCTTGAGTAGGCGTTGGGGCATGGAGAGGAAGGAAATGGAGCCGATACTGGAACTGCAAAGCGCGCGGCTGATACTGCGCCAGTGGCGCGACGCGGACTTGCCGGAGTTTGCCGCCATGTCTGCCGATGCGCAGGTGATGCGTTATTTTCCGGCGCCCCTGAGCCGCCTGGAAAGCGCCGCGCTGATCGGGCGCGTGCGGGGCCATTTTGCCGAGCATGGTTTTGGTTTGTGGGCCCTGCAGCGCAAGGACACCGGGGCCTTCATTGGCTTTACCGGCTTGGGCGTGGTCGGGTTCGACGCGCACTTCACTCCGGCAGTCGAGATCGGCTGGCGTCTGGCCCGGGAGCATTGGGGCTTGGGTTATGCCAGCGAAGCCGCATGGACGGCCCTGCGGTGTGCGTTCGATCGCCTCGGGCTGGAGGAGGTGGTGGCGTTCACCGCCGTCGATAACCTGCCATCGCAGAAAGTCATGCAAGCGATCGGCATGCAGCATGACCCGGCCGATGACTTCGAACACCCAAAGCTCGCCGTCGGTCATCCATTGCGTCAACATGTGCTCTATCGCATCAACCGTGAACAGTGGCTACAGACCCTGCACGGTTAGCCGACACGGACGTTTACAATGCCCGCCACAATGGCCCGGGCCAACAATCGATCCACCGTCGCAGCACCGGCTGCGCGGTTGAGCTGTGTGAGGAAAGTCTGAATGAGCCACGTGTTGGAAGATCTGGTCGACCTGCTGACCCTGGAACCCATCGAAGAGAACCTGTTTCGCGGTCGCAGCCAGGACCTGGGGTTCCGCCAGTTGTTCGGCGGCCAGGTGCTGGGCCAGTCACTGTCGGCGGCCAGCCAGACCGTTGAAGAGGCCCGTCATGTGCATTCGATGCACGGTTATTTCCTGCGCCCAGGCGATGCGGCCTTGCCGGTGGTCTACCAGGTGGACCGGGTGCGTGACGGTGGCAGTTTCAGCACTCGCCGGGTCACGGCGATCCAGAAAGGCCACCCGATTTTCACATGCAGCGCTTCGTTTCAATACGACGAGCAGGGTTTCGAGCACCAGAACTCCATGCCCCAGGTGGTAGGGCCGGAGAACCTACCTTCGGAGCTGGAACTGACCCAGCAGCGGGCGCACCTGCTGCCCGAACACATGCGGGAAAAACTGCTGTGCCCCAAACCGATCGAGGTGCGCCCGGTCACCGAGAAAGATCCCTACAATCCGCAGCCGGCCGATCCGGTCAAGTACGTATGGTTCCGGGCCGATGGTGCCCTGGCGGACTCGCCGGCCCTGCATAAATACCTGCTGGCCTACGCCTCGGACTTCGGTCTGCTGACCACCTCGATGCTGCCCCACGGCAAGTCGGTCTGGCAAAAGGACATGCAGGTTGCCAGCCTCGACCATGCCTTGTGGTTCCACGCCGACCTGCGCGCCGATGACTGGTTGCTCTATGCGATGGACAGTCCGTGGGCCGGCAATTCCCGTGGGTTCTCCCGTGGCAGCGTGTTCAATCGCGCCGGACAGTTGGTGGCGTCGGTGACCCAGGAAGGCCTGATCCGTCACCGCAAGGACTGGGCATGAGCCTGGCCGATGTGCGCCACTGGGTGTTCGACATGGACGGTACGCTGACTATCGCCGTGCATGATTTTGCGGCGATCCGCGTGGCGCTGGCGATCCCGGCCGAAGACGACATTCTGACCCACTTGGCGGCGTTGCCGGCTGACGAAGCCGCCGCCAAGCATGCCTGGCTGCTGGAACACGAGCGGGACCTGGCGCTGGGCTCCAGGCCTGCGCCGGGGGCGGTCGAGCTGGTGCGCGAACTGGCGGGGCGCGGCTATCGCCTGGGGATTCTGACCCGTAACGCCCGCGAGTTGGCCCATGTAACCCTGCAGGCTATCGGTTTGGCCGACTGTTTCGCCGTGGAGGATGTGCTGGGCCGTGACGAAGCGCCGCCCAAACCTCATCCAGGCGGTCTGTTGAAACTGGCCGAGGCCTGGAGTGTGGCGCCCGAAGCGATGGTGATGGTGGGCGACTACCGTTTCGACCTGGACTGCGGCCGTGCGGCGGGCACGCGGACGGTATTGGTGAACCTGCCGGACAATCCGTGGCCGGAGCTGGCGGACTGGCATGCGCGCGACTGTGGGGAGTTGCGGCGGATGCTGTCGGCTTGAAAGTTATGTTGGCTGATAGATAGCTATCGCGAGCAGGCTCGCTCCCACAAGGGAATCTGTGTCGATCAAAAATTTGTGCCCACCGCAGATCTATTGTGGGAGCGAGCCTGCTCGCGATGAGGCCCTGTCTACCACTGCAGGACTCACTGACCGAACAGAACCCTCTGCCCCTGCGCCGAATTGAACATGCCATCCCCATCATGCCCTACCCCGGGGACTTCGATCAGCCGCTGGTTCAGCCCTTCAGGATGACGCCGGGTCAGGTAGTCGAAAAAGAACTGCCCGCGCAGTAACCGATACGCCCCTTGGGTCTGCGCTTCGCAGCCTTTATCCAGCGCTGGGTGCTCAGGGTCGATGTCCTGTTGCCCAAGCAGATAAACGATGTCGCGTTTGATGTAGTTATCTTCCAGTTGAGCGGGCGTTTGCCCGGCGGCATAGGCGGGCAGGTTCTGCAGGCCGTACTTCCAATGGTTGAAGCCGGGACAACCGGCCGGGTCGAAGGCCATGGGGCGCTGCGCGTCGAAATAGGCATAGGAGGACGGGTTGGCGATGACGAATCTGGGTGTGATCCGGGTTTGGCCGCGAGCGAGCAAGGCGTAGCGCTGCGCGACCTGCGCACCGCCGGAATGGCCCGCGATGACGATCTCTTTCACCTCGGGAAACTGCTGCCGGTCACTGACCCGGGCGACGATGTCGTCGAGGACCTGAAAGGAACTGACCGCCTTGGGGCCCGTGGATAAGCCGCCGGCCATCCAGTCGTTGCCCTGCCAGCGCAAGAGGTCATTGGACAACTGATGGCGGGCAACGTCATGTTCGTTGAGAAACTGCGGGGCGATGATCAGGGTCGTGGTCAGTTGACCGGCGTGTGCGGCGGCTTTTTCGGCGCTGTGCAGATACGTCTGGGCGTTGCGCAGCCGGCCATGGAGGATGATCAACACGCGCTGGATAGACGCCGGGGGCGGACTCACGCCGACCACCATGGCGCCGCCCTTGAGCTGCAGTCGCCCTTGAGCGACCACGCCCACGCCCTGTTCGTTTGCCTGGGTAAAGGTGCAGCACAGCAGCAGGCTGAGGAGGGCACCCCACTTCATTACAGATTTTTCGCCGCGAAGGTGTCGCATTGGCTGACTTGACCCTGGGCAAACCCGGTCTTGAACCAGCGAACCCGTTGCGCCGAGGTGCCGTGGGTAAAGGAGTCCGGCACCACCCGGCCCTGGCCCTGCTGCTGGAGGCGGTCATCACCGATGGCGTTGGCGGCGGTCAAGGCCTCTTCGACGTCCCCCGGCTCCAGCCAGTTCAGGCGCTTCTGCGCATGGTTGGCCCAGACGCCCGCCAGGCAGTCGGCCTGTAATTCCTGACGTACCAGCAAGCCACCATCGCCTTCCATCTGGCGACCTTGACGGCGAGCCTCCTGGATTTTTGCCGACACCCCGAGCAGTGTCTGGACGTGATGTCCGACTTCATGGGCGATGACGTAGGCCTGGGCGAAATCCCCGGCGGCGGCGAACCGTTGGGACATTTCCTGGAAGAAACTCATGTCCAGGTAGACCTGTTTATCGGCCGGGCAATAGAACGGGCCGGTGGCTGATGAAGCGAGGCCGCAAGCCGAGTTGACCCGGCCGCTGAACAGCACCAGTTTGGGTTGCTGGTACTGGCGCCCGGCCTGCTGGAAGACCTGGCCCCAGGTGTCTTCGGTATCACCGAGGATTGAGCGCACGAACTCGGCCTGTTCATCGTTCGCGGGCGGCGCTTGCCGGGTCTGGGAGGAGGCAGGGGCCGAAGTCTGGTCCATCTGCCCGGCCAGTTGCCCGAGAATCTGCATGGGGTCCTGGCCGGTGATCCAGCCGATGCCGACGATCAGGACAATGGCCGTCAGGCTCAGCCCCTTGCCGCCGCCGAAACGCATCCCGCCGCCGCCCCCACCGTCCCCGCGGGCGTCCACCACGTTGTCACTGCGGCGACCTTTTTTCCATAACATGTGGGAAATCCTCTGATTGACCGTGTGAAGAGTGTTGCTGCTGAGTGGGGTTGCCGCCAGTTAACGGACAGACATTCGCAGTGAGTCTAGCTTTTGAAGGCGCAGGGTGTACGCCTGAGCTCTCAGGCAATCGCCACGGGTTTTGGTTCATCGGTCAACATTGAATGTCGGGTTCCAGAATTTGCATTACACTTCGCATATTTTGGAATCGACGTCTCTCATCTGGATTTTTCATGGCCGGCAGTCAAATCGAACGGGTGTTCAATGTGCTGGAATGTCTTGCCAGCGATCCCCACGGCTGGGCTCTGCAAGGGTTGGCCGAACACTTACAGATTCCCAAGAGCGCCACGCACCGCCTGCTTGCCGAACTGACGCGCCTGGGTTACGTGCGCCAGAACCCCGAGAACCTGCGTTATCACTTGTCGACCCGCCTGGTCGCCCTGGGCTTTCGCTACCTGTCGCGCAGCGGTGCCGATATCGTGCAGCCGGTGCTCGATCGCCTGGCTCGGGAAAGCGGTGAACTGGTGCGCCTGGGCGTGATCGAGGGTGATCGCCAGACCTGGATTGCCAAGTCCCAGGGCGCCCGGTCCGGGTTGCGCTACGACCCCGACATGGGCCGCGAGGCGCCGTTGGTCTATACCGCGTCGGGCCATGCCTGGCTGGCGTGCATGAGCGACGCCCAGGCGCTGTCGCTGGTGGACCGCCAGGCCCTGGAAATGCCGGCGGACGTGGGCCCCAACGCGCCGCGCAGCAGCGTTGAATTGCTTCAGTACCTGCGCCAGGCCCGTGAGCAGGGCTATGCCTGTGTCGAGGAAAGTTCGGCGGTCGGCACCTCAGCCATTGCTGCCGTGGTGCGTCATCCGCTGGATGGCCGGGTCTTGGGGGTGCTCAGCATTGCCGGGCCCACCGCACGGATGACGCGAGCGAGGCTGCATGAGCTGGCGCCGACCTTGCTTGCGTTTACCGAGGAATTGTCACAAGCCAGCCAGGCATCGGAGTTGTTCAGCTGAATTTTCAGTCGCAGATACCGGCTCCTCTACATCAAGCAGCGCAGGATTTTTACATGACCGTCAGCACCCCGCTTTCCGGCGTCAATCAGGCCTTCAAGGGCATCCTGCTGATACTCTGCGCGACGTTCCTGTTCTCCAGCCATGACGCTTTGTCCAAATATCTTTCGGGGTTCTATCCGATCATCATGGTGGTGTGGGCGCGTTATCTGGTGCACACGCTGTTGATGGCGGGGATTTTCCTGCCGCGCTCCGGGCTGCGCGTGCTGCGTACCAAGCGGCCGTTATGGCAGTTGGCGCGTGCGTTGTGCCTGTTGGGCACCAGCCTGTTTTTCACCACGGCGCTGCTCTACATCCCGTTGGCGGAGGCGACGGCGGTCAACTTCCTCGCGCCCGTGCTAGTCACTGCATTGTCGGTGCCTTTATTGGGTGAACACGTGACGCGCGGCCAGTGGATCGCGGTGATCTTCGGTTTTATCGGGGTGTTGATCATTGTCCATCCGGGCGGTGAGCTGTTCACGCCGGCGGTGTTGTTGCCGTTCTGTTCGGCACTGTTTTTCTGTTTCTATCAACTGCTCACTCGCAAACTCAGCGAGATCGACAGCCCCACCACCAGCAATTTCTTCGCCGGCCTGTGCAACACATTGGTGATGAGCGCCCTGGTACCGTTCTTTTGGCAGGTGCCGAGTCTGTTGCATGGGGCGATGATGCTTGCACTCGGGGCGTGCGGGATGACGGCGCACCTGATGTTGACCCAGGCCTTCCGCTTCGCCGCCCCGGCGCTGCTGGCGCCATTCGGGTATTGCCAGATCGTCTTTGCCGGCCTGCTCGGCTGGTTGCTGTTCAGCCATACGCCGACGCTGACCACGGTGTTCGGCATCGTGCTGATCTGCCTCAGCGGGTTGGCGGCGGCGTGGCAACAGCGGCGGAGCTAACGCGGACCGTGGTGGGATCGATTGTGGGAGCAAGCCTTGCTCCCACAGGGGGATGAGTCCCGGGCTGACGGGTATCAGCTTTCCAGCGTCGGCACCTTGCGCGGTGCCATGAAGTACAACCAGATCAGGGCAATGAAGTACATCGCCGGGATCAGGGTGAACAGTACGGTGTAGTTGTTGTTGGTCACTGTGAGGATGTGGCCCACCAATTGGGTCATGAACATCCCGCCGACGGCGGCGCACATGCCGCCGAAGCCGAACACTGTACTCATCATGTGTTTGGGCGTGTAGTCCATCACCAGGCTCCAGATATTGGCGGTCCAGGCCTGGTGCGCGCCGATGGCCAGGGAAATGGCAAACACTGCCATCCACAGGTTGCTGGCGCCGGCGGCCATGATCACGCCGATGATGCAGCAGGCGAACAGCAACATGGAAATCAGCCGGGCCTTGATCGGATTCAGGCCGCGACCGATCAGGAAGGAAGACAGAATCCCGCCGCCCACGCTGCCGAAATCGGCGGTGAGGTAAATGATGATCAGCGGGATGCCCATCTGGGTCACGTTGATGCCCAGGTTGTATTGCTGGTTCAGGAACGGCGGCAACCAGTAGAGGTAGAACCAGAACACCGGTGCCGTGATCGAGTAGGCCAGGGCGAACGCCCAGGTGCCCCGCATGCGCAAGATACGGGAGAACGGCACGCGGACCTGATCGGGTTCGTCCTGGGCCTGGATGTAGTCCAGTTCCGCCTGTTTGACGCTGGGATGATCTTCCGGGTTGAAGTATTTCAGGCCCCAGAACACCAGCCAGATCCCGCCCAGCGCAGCCATGCACAGGAACGCCGCCTGCCAGCCCCACACCTGCAGGACCAGCGGCAGCAGCATTGGGGTGAACATCGCGCCAACGTTGGTTCCGGCGTTGAAAATACCGGTCGCCACGGCCCGTTCACCGGCCGGGAACCATAGCCGTGTGGTCTTCACGCAGGCCGGGTAGTTGGCCGCTTCGGTCAGGCCCAGAATGAAGCGGCAGACCATGAAGCCCACCGCCGACGTGGCCAGGCCATGGGCACCGGTCGCCAGGCTCCAGAGCAGTACGGCGCAGAAGAAGACACGCTTGACGCCGATCCGGTCGATCAGTCGGCCTTGCAGCACGAAACCGATGGCATAGCCGACCTGGAACCAGAAGTTGATGTTGGCGTAATCCATCGCCGTCCAGCTCATTTCCTTGGCGAGGATGGGCTGCATCACGCCCAGTGCGGCGCGGTCGATGTAGTTCAGGGTGGTGGCGAAAAATACCAGGGCGAGCATGCCCCAACGGGTTTTGCCCACGGCCAGGGCGCCGCGGATCTTGTCACCGACGCCAGCGGTCGTGGCACTCAGGACGGGGGGCAGGCGGGAGCTTTGGGAAGGAATCATAACGTGTACCCGTTCTTGAAATTCTTATGGTGTGGTCTGGGGCTGTCCAAAGAGGCCGACGATCAGGGCGGCTTCAATGAGGGGGCCGATGGTGCGCAGTGAGCAAAAAATCGTCAATTCGCTGATCGGGCATTGCGTTCGATAATCGCCCAAAAAACTAACCGAATAGTACATATTAAATTGCTGAAACAAACCTTCAGCTCAATAATCGGCTCACTCTTTCAAAAGCGGCACACCTGTGTGTAGCCGATGCCTGTCCCGGGAGCCGAAGTCATGCAGCGTTCCATTGCCACCGTGTCCTTGAGCGGTACCCTGCCGGAGAAACTTGAAGCCATTGCCGCCGCCGGTTTCGACGGTGTGGAAATCTTCGAGAACGACCTTCTCTATTACGATGGCAGCCCTCGGGAAATCAGGCAGATGTGCGCCGACCTGGGCATCGCCATCACACTGTTCCAGCCGTTTCGGGACTTTGAAGGTTGCCGTCGCGAACGCCTTGCGCGCAATCTGGAGCGGGCCGAGCGCAAGTTCGACCTGATGCAGGAGCTGGGCACCGACCTGGTGCTGGTGTGCAGTAACGCCTCGGCCGACAGCCTGGGTGATGAGCAGATTCTGGTGGATGACCTGCGATTGCTGGCCGAACGAGCCGGTGCGCGAGGCTTGCGCATCGGTTACGAGGCGCTGGCCTGGGGCCGACACGTCAATACTTATCAACAGGTCTGGAACATCGTGCGCCAGGCCGACCACCCCAACCTGGGTGTGTTGCTCGACAGCTTCCATACCTTGTCTCTCAAGGGCGATTCGAGTGCGATTGCCCAGATTCCCGGCGACAAGATTTTCTTCGTGCAAATGGCCGATGCGCCGATCCTGGCGATGGATGTCCTGGAATGGAGCCGGCACTTCCGTTGCTTCCCAGGCCAGGGCGAGTTCGATTTGCCGGGCTTTTTGGCACCGATCATCAAGAGTGGCTACACCGGGCCACTGTCGCTGGAGATTTTCAACGACGGTTTTCGCGCCGCGCCACCACGGGCCAATGCCGCCGACGGCCTGCGTTCATTGCTGTATCTGGAAGAGAAGACCCGCCAGCGGCTGGCCGAAGAGGCCGAGCCGGCGAGCCATGCTGACATCCTGTTCGCCACACCGCCGGCCAGCGAATACAACGGTATCGAGTTCCTTGAGTTTGCAGTGGACGACAACCTTGGCGCGAAGCTGTCCCATTGGCTGGAGCGGCTGGGGTTCGTCAAGGCCGGCCAGCATCGCTCCAAGAACGTGAGCCTGCTGCGCCAGGGCGATATCAACCTGATCCTCAATTGCGAGCCCTATTCTTTTGCCCACAGCTTTTTCGAAGCTCACGGGCCGTCCCTATGCGCCACCGCCGTGCGGGTCAAAAACAGCGCCAGCGCCCTGGAACGGGCCGTGGCCTACAAGGGTCAGCCTTATCGCGGCCTGGTGGGGCCCAACGAACTGGAGTTGGCGGCGGTGCGTGCACCGGATGGCAGTCTGATTTATCTGGTGGATCAGGACGCCGACGTCTACGGCACCGATTTCAACCTGCAACCGGGCGCTGTCATCGGTGCCGGACTCAAGCGTATCGACCACATGGCGATGGCACTGCCGGCCGATAGCCTCGACAGCTGGGTGCTGTTCTACAAGAGCCTGCTGGATTTCGAAGCCGACGACGAAGTGGTGTTGCCCGATCCGTATGGCCTGGTAAAGAGTCGCGCCCTGCGTAGCCGTTGCAGTTCGATCCGCTTACCGCTCAATATTTCCGAGAACCGTAACACCGCGATCTCCCATGCGCTGTCCAGTTATCGCGGCTCCGGGGTGCACCACATCGCCTTCGACTGCGATGACATCTTTGCCCAGGTCAGCCGCGCCAAAGAAGCCGGCGTGCCGCTGCTGGACATTCCGCTCAACTATTACGATGACCTCGCGGCGCGTTTCGATTTCGATGATGAGTTTCTCAGCGAGCTGGCGTATTTCAACGTGTTGTACGACCGAGATGCCCAGGGCGGTGAGTTGTTTCACGTCTACACCGAGCCGTTCGAAGGGCGCTTCTTCTTTGAAATCATCCAGCGCAAGAACGGCTATGCCGGCTACGGCGCCGCCAATGTCGCGGTGCGGCTGGCGGCCATGGCCAAGTCCCGCAGCGGTGGCTTGCGGCACGCCAAGTTGTAGGGAAATCGTAAATGCGGCGGTAAAGGGCAACCCCGTGGCTTGGCTTGACTGCGCGGTGCGGCCCATAATCGCCAACCTGTGCAGTGATGGCCGTGAGCCCCGCGATGACTATGAATTCAGAGCTTTCCGCAGACCTCGACGAACCTGTCGTCGAGCCGCGCAAGAGTCGCAAGAACAACCCGGAGAAAACCCGGGAAAACATTCTTCAGGAAGCCATCGTCGAGTTCGTCCAGCAGGGCCTGTCCGGCGCTCGGGTCGACGCCATTGCTGAGCGCATCCACACCTCCAAGCGCATGATCTACTACTACTTCGGCAGCAAGGAGCAGTTGTACGTCGAGGTGCTGGAAAAACTCTACGGCGATATCCGCAACACTGAGAGCCGCCTGCACTTGGCGGAACTGGCCCCGGTCGATGCGATCCGGCGCCTGGTGGAATTCACCTTCGACCACCATGATCGCAATGTGGATTTCGTGCGCATCGTCTGCATCGAAAACATTCACAACGCCGAGTACGTCAAGCAATCGGGCGCCATCAAGGCGATGACCAATACCATCCTTGATTCCCTGGGCGTGATCCTGCGCCGAGGTGCCGAAGAGGGGGTGTTCCGCGCCGGCCTCGAACCGCTGGATGTGCATCTGCTGATCAGTTCTTTCTGCTTTTACCGCGTGTCCAATCGCCACACACTCGGTGAGATTTTTCAGATCGATTTGCCGGACGAAGCGATCAAGCAGCGTCATCGCCAGATGATTTGTGAGTCGGTGTTGCGGTATCTGCAGGCCTGACTCTGAACCTAATGTGGGAGCGGGCTTGCTCGCGAATGCGGTGTGTCAGTCACATATTGGCTTACTGACCCAGCGCATTCGCGAGCAAGCCCGCTCCCACAGGGGATGCTTCAGGTCTTAGTGATTCATGCTCTGGAAATGCTCCAGCATCCGCTGCGCATCCGGCGCCACGCCGCTGAACAGCTCGAACGCCTTCACCGCTTGGAACACTGCCATGTTGCCGCCATCCAGCGTGCGGCAACCCAGCGCGCGGGCGTTGCGCAGCAGTTCGGTTTCCAGTGGGAAGTAGACGATTTCCGCGACCCACAACTCGCCCCGCAGCAGCTCGACCGGCACCGGCATGCCCGGCAGTTTAGCCATGCCCATGGGCGTGGTATTCACCAGGCCGTCCGCCTTGGCCATGGCGGCA
This sequence comes from Pseudomonas sp. NFACC39-1, assembly GCF_900110355.1. Lineage (NCBI taxonomy): Bacteria > Pseudomonadati > Pseudomonadota > Gammaproteobacteria > Pseudomonadales > Pseudomonadaceae > Pseudomonas > Pseudomonas sp. NFACC39-1. The sequence continues at coordinate 63,618 of NZ_FODL01000015.1, forward strand.
GGCAAATCATGCCCGGCGCGGGCGCGGCCAGGACCGAAGTGTTGATTCAAGTTGTTTGCCAGCGCTTCGGCGCGGCTGACTTCAACATCAAAAATGCTCAGTGTCTGTGTGCCTTCTGCCAACAGCGCGTGGGCCACCGCCGCGCCTGCGCCACCGGCACCCATCTGGACCACATGCTTGCGCGCCACTTCACCCAGGCCGCGGCGAAACCCTTCGGCGAACCCCAGGCAGTCGGTGTTGTGGCCGATGCGTTTGCCCTCCTTGAACACCACGGTATTCACCGCGCCAATGCCCCTGGCCTCGGGCGACAGCTCGTCGAGCAACGGGATGATCGCCTGTTTGCAGGGGAAGGTGATGTTCAGGCCGGTGAAGTTCATATGCTCGGCGGCCTTGAGCAAATCGGGCAGGGCGCCGCTGTCGAGTTCCAGGGCGTCCAGATCGATCAGTCGATAGAGGTAGCGCATGCCCTGGGCATCGCCCTCGCGCTCATGCAGGGCAGGGGTGCGCGAAGCCTGGATGCCCGCACCAATCAGGCCGGCAAGCACGGTGATATTCGACATGCTCATCAACCCTTCAACCGCTGACTGAAATGCTCCAGCGCCAGGCGATAACCATGGCTGCCAAACCCGCACATCACACCGATGGCGACCGATGAAACAAAGGAGTGATGACGGAACGTTTCGCGGGCGTGGACGTTGGACAGGTGCACCTCGATCACCGGGACTTCGCTGGCGACCAGGGCATCGCGGATCGCCACCGAGGTGTGGGTCCAGGCTGCCGGGTTGATGACGATGCCGGCACACCGGCCGCGTGCGCCATGCACCCAGTCCAGCAATTCGCCTTCCTGATTGGTCTGGCGAAACTCCACCGTCAGGCCAAGTTCTTCAGCGGCACGACCGCATAGCGACGAGATGTCGGCCAGGGTTTCGTGGCCGTAGGTGGCCGGCTCGCGGGTGCCGAGCAGGTTCAGGTTCGGGCCGTTGAGCACCAGAACGATCGGAGGCATGGCAATTTCTCCACAATTTTTATTGTTGGGGTCGGCGGATTTCAGCCGGTGGAGATAAATTGTACTAGATGGTTAATTTGGTCAAACAAAGCCGAAGGCATCGGGCAATAAGTGTTCGATGATCGAACAGCGGTCCTCAGAGGTCGGTAATTTGGAGACGGAAACTGTGGCGAGGGAGCTTGCTCCCGCTCGGTTGCGCAGCAACCGCAAAAAGCTTGGGGCTGCTGCGCAGCCCAGCGGGAGCAAGCTCCCTCGCCACGGGGGGCTGTGCTTACCGCCGAGTCAACAACACCCCGGATTCCATGTGATGGGTCCAGGGGAATTGATCGAACATCGCGCAGCGGGTGATGCGGTGGGTATCGTGCAGTTGCGCGATGTTGGCGGCGAGGGTGTCGGGGTTGCAGGAGATGTACAGGATATTGTCGAAGCGCCGGGTCAGTTCGCAGGTGTCCGGGTCCATGCCGGCGCGGGGCGGATCGACGAAGACGCTGCCGAATTCGTAGCTTTTGAGGTCGATGCCATGCAAGCGACGGAACGGGCGGACTTCGTTCAGGGCCTGGGTCAATTCTTCGGCTGACAGGCGCACCAGCGTCACATTATCCACAGCGTTCTCGCTGAGGTTGCTCAGCGCGGCGTTCACCGACGTCTTGCTGATCTCGGTCGCCAGCACTTTGCGCACACGGGTGGCCAGAGGCAGGGTGAAGTTGCCGTTACCGCAGTACAGCTCCAGCAGATCATCACTGCGATCACCCAATGCCTCATAAGCCCAGTTGAGCATCTTCTGGTTCACGGTGCCGTTGGGCTGGGTGAAGGCGCCTTCAGGCTGGCGGTAGCTGAACGTGCGGCCACCGACGTCGAGTTTCTCCACCACGTAATCATGGCCGATCACTTCCCGTTTGCCCTTGGAGCGACCAATGATGCTCACGCCGAGGTCGTTCGCCAGCTTCGTGGCCGCTGCGTGCCAGTGCTCATCCAGCGGGCGGTGGTAACACAGGGTGATCATCGCATCGCCGGCCAGGGTGGTCAGGAACTCCACCTGGAACAGCTTGTGGCTCAGGGGCGCGCTGGCCTGCCAGGCGGCCTTGAGTTGCGGCATCAACTGATTGATGCGCAGGCTGGCAATGGGGAATTCCTCGATGAGGATCGGCGTGCGCTTGTCGTCCTGGGAGAACATCGCGTAATGCCGCTCGCCGGCCTCGCGCCACAGGCGGAATTCGGCCCGCAGGCGAAAGTGCTCCAGCGGTGAGTCGAACACCGCAGGCTGCGGTGCATCGAACGGGGCCAGCAGGTCACGCAAGCGGCTGACCTTGTCCTGGAGTTGAGCGGCGTAGGCCTGGGAATCAAAAGTCATGCGTTGAACCAACCCAACTTGATCACAAACAGAATCGACAGGATGACCAGCGCCGGGTTCAGCTCACGGCCACGGCCAGACACCAGTTTGATGGCGGTCCAGGCGATGAAGCCGAAGGCAATGCCGTTGGCGATGGAATAGGTGAACGGCATCGCCAGCGCGGTAATCACCACGGGAGCGGCCACGGTGATGTCGTCCCAGTCGATTTCCGCCAGGCCCGAGGTCATCAGCACGGCGACGAACAACAGCGCCGGCGCGGTGGCGAAGGCCGGGACGCTGGAGGCCAGTGGCGAGAAGAACAGCGCCAGCAGGAACAGGACCGCCACGACGATGGCGGTCAGGCCGGTGCGCCCGCCAGCGCTGACGCCCGCCGCCGATTCGATGTAGCTGGTGGTGGTGGAGGTGCCCAGCAGCGAGCCGGCCATGGCGGCGGTGCTGTCGGCGATCAGCGCCCGGCCCATTTTCGGCATGTGCCCGTCCTTGCCCATCAGTCCGGCGCGCTTGGCGACGCCGATCAGGGTGCCGGAATTGTCGAACAGATCGACGAACAGGAAGGCGAAAATCACGCTCACCAGACCGATGTCCAGGGCGCCCTTGATGTCCAGTTGCAGGAAGGTCGGCGCCAGCGATGGCGGCATGGACATGATTCCGCCGAACGGGGTGAAGCCCATCAGGATCGAGGCGAGGGTGACCGCCAGGATGCCGATCAGCACCGCTCCGCGCACCTTAAGCGCTTCGAGGCCAACGATCAGGATGAAGCCGAGGGTGGCGAGGATCGGCGCCGGTTGTTTCAAATCACCGAGGCCGACCATGGTTGCCGGGTTTTTCACCACGATGCCGGCATTATTCAGAGCGATCAGCGCCAGGAACAGGCCGATACCGGCGGCGATGGCCGAGCGCAGGGGCAGCGGGATGCTGTTGATGATCCATTCGCGGATGCGAAAGATCGACAGCAGGAAGAACAACACGGCGGAAATGAACACCGCGCCCAGCGCCACTTGCCAGGTATGGCCCATGTGCAGGACCACGGTGTAGGTGAAAAACGCGTTCAGGCCCATGCCCGGCGCGAGGGCGATCGGGTAGTTGGCGATCAACCCCATGGTTGCGGAACCGATGGCCGCCGCCAGGCAGGTGGCGACGAACAACGCTCCCTTGTCCATGCCGGTTTCGCCGAGGATGCTCGGGTTGACGAACAGAATGTAGGCCATGGCCAGGAAGGTCGTGACGCCCGCCAGAATCTCGGTCCGCACGTTGGTGTTGTGTGCCTTGAGTTGAAACAGCCTTTCCAGCATGTCTGCTCCCCGTGGCGCGCCGGGCGCCGTGAATGTATCGACCTCAACAGCAAAGCACAGACCGCCAGGGGCGCTCGGGAATTTTCTGTGGGTCGGAAAAAGCCGCGCATCATACCAGCAGCGTGGCGCAATGGCTGCGATCCTCGTCGATGTTTTGCCGACGCGCCAAGTGGGCCATACTGCCCGCGGTTCCGGGAGGTCTTTATGCATCGTATGAAAAAACACCTGTTGGCCGCATGGGCATGTGCGCTGGGCCTGGGGCTGCATTCGCAGGTCGTCAATGCCGCTTCGGCACCGCCCCTGAGCGAGGTCAAGGTGCTCAAGGTCGAGTCGCCCGCCTGTGGCTTCGAAGACATCGCCCAAGGGCAAGCGCAGACCCGTTGCAATCACAGCGGCCCGAGTATCAAGGTCTATGTGCTGGAGGTGGGTTACGGCCGTCAGCCCCATGTCACGCTGGACGGCTTTGACGTCGATGGCACCCGCTCGCCGGTGTGTGCGTTCAGCAATGGCAACCTGAATGACTGCTCGAACGGGACTCAAACGGTCGGCTATTTGTACATCTTCGATCTGAAGGGCAAGCAGGAAGGTACCTTCAGCTTCAGCAACCAGTCGATCAACGCCCCAGGCAACCGGATGGCGACCCAGCTGTACATCAAATGACCCGCCGCCCCTCTGTAGGAGCTGTCGAGCGAAGCGAGGCTGCGATCTTTCCCCCGGCGCTTGAACCCCCAGCCAAAGGTCAAAAGATCGCTCGAACCCGGCCCGAGCCTTCGGCAACTCCTACACTACAAGCATCACCCAGCGGAGAGCGCCCATGATTCCTGGAACCAAGATCCCCCGAGCCCTGATTGCCGTTGCCGAAGGTGTCGACGATTTGCAGACCGTCACGTTGATCGATGTGCTGCGCCGGGCTCAGGTCGAAGTGGTGGTGGCGAGTATCGAAGGGCGGCGGATGTTGACCTGCGCCCGTGGCACGCGGTTGACCGCCGATGGCATGCTGGTGGACTTGTTGGCGCAGGGCTTTGACCTGATCGTCCTGCCCGGCGGCATCATTGGTGCTCAACACCTGGCGGCGCACCAGCCTCTGCAACAATTGGTCAAGGACCAGGCCGCCGCCGGACGTGTCTTCGCCGCCATTGCCGAAGCCCCGGCCCTGGCCTTGCAAGCGTTCGGCGTACTGCGCCAGCGCCGCATGACCTGCCTGCCCGCCGTGAGCCAGCAACTGTCCGGTTGCAATTTTGTCGATCAGCCGGTGGTGGTGGACGGCAACTGCATCACCGCCCAAGGCTCCGCCGCCGCGCTGGCGTTTGCCTTGACGCTGGTGGAGCAACTCAGCGGCAAGGGCGTGAGGGGTGTGGTGGCGGCGGAGTTGCTGGCCTGAAACGCTTCAAGCCGGCAGCGGTCTGTGGCAAGGGCGCTTGCTCCCGCCAACATCAATGCAAGCTGACCTACCGCTATCGCGAGCAGGCTCGCTCCCACAGGAGTTTATGATGGATGCAGGATCTATGATCACCCGAAAGCCAATGTGGGAGCGAGCCTGCTCGCGATGGCGTCAGCACATTCAACCTCAATGCAAGCTGACCCACTAAAGGCGCTGGCTTCCAGCATCAATCATTTGTCTTGAACGCTCATCCCACCCCGAAGTCGTACCCCTTATGACGGCGGTTTGCGAAAACGCCGCGAGTGTACGACCAACCGTGAGGTGTTTATGAGCGCGACCTTGTCCGAAACGACACAGGCGTCCTTCGTCCGCCATCCGATCCGCCTGACGCTCAATGGCCAGGCACGCGAACTGCAAGTGCTGCCCTGGACCACGCTGCTGGACTTGCTGCGTGAGCAACTGGATTTGGTGGGCAGCAAGAAAGGCTGCGACCACGGTCAGTGTGGCGCTTGTACGGTGCTGCGCGACGGCAAGCGGATCAACGCCTGCCTGACGCTGGCGGTGATGTGCGACGGCGCTGAGCTGACCACCATCGAGGGGTTGGCCAACGGTGATCAGCTGCATCCCATGCAGCAGGCTTTCATCAAGCACGACGCCTTCCAGTGCGGTTACTGCACGCCTGGGCAGATCTGCTCTGCGGTGGGATTGGCCAACGAAGGCCGGGCACAGACTAAGGGGCAGATCAGCGAACTGATGAGCGGCAATCTCTGCCGGTGCGGCGCCTACAACAACATCCGTGACGCTATCGAAGAGGCATTGCCGCTCTGCCCGCAGCGGGGAGGTGATCAATGAACCCTTTCCAATACAGCAAGCCCGACACCGTGCAGGCCGCCGTCGACTTGTCGAGCCCGGTGTCCCGCTTCATTGCCGGTGGCACCAACCTGCTGGACTTGATGAAAGAAAACCTCACCCGCCCCGAGCACCTGATCGACATTACCGGGCTGCCCCTGGCGGATCTCAGTGAAACCCCTTCCGGCGGGGTGATGATCGGCGCGTTGGTGAGCAATGCCGACCTGGCCTGGCATCCCTGGATCCAGCGCCGCTATCCGCTGCTCTCCCAGGCCATCCTGGCGGGCGCCTCGCCGCAGTTGCGCAACATGGCCAGCACCGGCGGTAACCTCCTGCAACGCACCCGTTGTTATTACTTCTATGACGCCAACGTGCCGTGCAACAAGCGGCGCCCCGGCAGCGGTTGCCCGGCTCGGGACGGCTTGAATCGTATGCACGCGATATTCGGTGCCAGTGATCAATGTGTCGCCACGCACCCTTCCGACATGTGTGTGGCGCTGGCTGCCCTGGAGGCGGTGGTGCATGTTATCGGTCGGGGCGGGGCACGGACCATCGAGTTTGCTGACTTTCACCGCCTTCCCGGCGATGCCCCGGAACGGGACAACCAACTGGCCGATGATGAACTGATCACCGCTATTGAGTTACCTGCCGCCGGTTTCGCTGAACACAGCCATTACCTGAAAATTCGCGATCGGGCGTCCTACGCCTTTGCGCTGGTTTCGGTGGCGGCGGCGCTGGAGCTGGACGGTCCGGTGATACGCCAGGCGCGTCTGTCCCTGGGTGGCGTTGCCCACAAACCCTGGCGCGACCGGGCCGTGGAGAGTTGGCTGAGCGGCCAGACCGTCAGCCGCGAAACCTTCACTGCTGCCGCTGACGCGCTGTTGCAAAACGCCGAGCCGCTGGAACATAACGGCTTCAAGGTCAGACTGGCGCGCCGTGCGGTGGTCCGCGCCTTGAGCGATGCCGCACTGGTGGGAGGACACGCCTGATGAATGCTTCGAGCAAATCCATAGGGCAACCCCTTGACCGGGTCGATGGCCTGCTCAAGGTCACCGGCCAGGCCCGATATGCCGGCGAATACCCCGAGGACGGTTTGCTGCACGGCAGCGTCGTCTCCGGCAGCATCGCCCGTGGCCGCGTGCGGCGCATCGATGCCAGCCGAGCGTTGACGTTGCCCGGAGTGGTCACGGTGATCGACCACACCAACCGCCCCAGGATCGCCAGCTACGACGAGCCTTACCAAGACGCCGATGCGGCAGAGGGTTCGCCGTTCCGACCGCTGTATAACGATCAGGTACTCTACAGCGGCCAGCCATTGGCCTTGGTGGTCGCTGAAAATCTCGAGCTGGCCCGCTACGCCGGTTCGCTTATTGAAATCGAATATGAAGCCCAGGACCATCAGACCGATCTGGCCATCCTGCAAAACGAAGCCCATCCGGCTCCAGCAGAATTGCCCAAGCCCCGTGGGAATTTTCAGGGCGAGTACGCCAGTTCGGCCCTCAGTGTGGACGTGTCCTACAGCACACCGATCGAACACCACAACCCGATGGAGCCTCATGCCTCCACCGTGCTGTATCAGCCTGACGGCAGCCTGCACATCCACGACAAGACCCAAGGCACGCAAAACTGCCAGGCCTATGTGCAAAAGGTCTTCGGGCTTGAGCAAGACCAGGTGCGAGTGTTTGCCGCCTATGTGGGCGGCGCCTTCGGTTCCGGGCTGCGGCCACAGTACCAACTGCCCCTGGCGGTGATGGCGGCGCTGGCGCTCAAGCGCTCGGTGCGGGTCAGTCTGACGCGTCAGCAGATGTTTACGTTTGGCTATCGGCCACGGACCTTGCAGCGCGTGCAACTGGGGGCCGCGGCCAACGGGCGGCTGTTGGCGGTGGCGCATACGGCCATTGGCCAAACCTCACGCTTTGAGGATTTCACCGAACATGTCGTGGAGTGGAGCGGCATGCTCTATCACTGCGACAACGTCGAATTGACCTACAAACTGGTGCCGCTGGACGTCTATACGCCGCTGGACATGCGCGCCCCCGGCGCTGCCCTGGGACTGATCGGTCTGGAGTGCGCCATGGATGAACTGGCCTGTGCCCTGGCGATCGACCCGATCCAGCTGCGGTTGCTCAACTATGCCGAGCGTAACGAGAACGAAGGCAAACCCTATTCCAGCAAGGAGTTGCGTGAATGCTATGCCCAAGGTGCCCGTCGTTTCGGCTGGGACAAGCGCAACCCGGAACCGCGCAGCATGCGTGAAGGTCGGCAGTTGGTCGGTTGGGGCATGGCGGGCGGTGTGTGGGAGGCCATGCAGCAGAAGGCCAGCGCTCGGGCCTCGCTGGATGCCAACGGCCAGTTGACCGTCAGCAGCGCCACCACTGACATCGGTACCGGCACCTACACAGTCATGACCCAGATCGCTGCCCAAGCGTCAGGGATTTCCCTGGAAAACGTCACCTTTATCCTCGGAGATTCGTCGCTGCCGACTGCGCCGCTGCAGGGCGGCTCGTTCACCGTCTCGTCGGTGGGCACTGCCGTGCAGCAGGCCTGTGAAGCCCTGAACGAAAAACTCCTGGCTGTAGCGCGGCAGACCTGTCCTGCCTTTGCTGGCGCGACCCTTGAGCAAGTGACGTTTGCCGATGGTCAGCTACGTTTGGGCGAGGCCTGTGTCTCGTTGACAGAGCTGGCGCAAAAAAGCGGCGAGACACCCTTGCAGGTTCAGGTCACTGCCGAGCCGGAGGAAAAACGCCAAGCCTACGCCACGGCCACGCATTCGGCGGTGTTTGTCGAAGTGCTGGTGGATGAGGACTTGGGCACGGTGAAGGTCAGTCGGGTGGTCAGCGCCGTCGCCGCCGGACGGGTGATCAACCCGAAAACCGCGCGCAGTCAGATCCTCGGCGGCGTGGTTTGGGGTGTCGGTATGGCCTTGCACGAAGAAACCTTGACTGACCATGCCTTGGGCCGGCACATGAATCACAGCCTGGCGGAATACCATGTGCCGGTGAACGCCGACATCGGCGACATTGACGTGGTTTTTGTCGACGAGCACGACGAGATCGTCAATGCCCTCGGCTCCAAGGGCGTCGGTGAGATCGGCATTGTCGGTGTGGCGGCGGCCGTGGCCAATGCGATTTATCACGCCACCGGCAAACGGGTCCGGGACTTTCCCATCACGCTGGATAAATTGCTTTAGGTTTTCGCAGCTTCCACCGGTTCGTGCATCCGGTCACGGTTGGCCAGGGTCGGGAACAGTTTGATCCAGACCCCGGTCACCAGCAGCGTGCCGACACCGCCCATGACCACTGCCGGCACGGTGCCGAACCAATGGGCGGTCAGGCCGGACTCGAACTCGCCCAACTGGTTCGAGGCGCCGATGAACAGCCCGTTCACGGCGCTGACCCGGCCGCGCATTTCGTCCGGCGTTTCCAACTGCACGAAGGAGGCGCGGATCACCATGCTGATCATGTCTGCCGCGCCCAGCACCACCAGCACTGCCAACGAGAACCAGAACGAAGTGGAGAGGCCGAAGGCGATGGTGGCGACGCCGAACACGCCCACGGCGGTGAACATCACTCGACCGACCTTGCGCTCCACGGCAAACCGCGCCAGCCACAGCGACATCAGCAAGGCCCCCACCGCCGGAGCCGAGCGCAGCAGGCCCAGGCCCCAAGGGCCGGTGAGCAGAATGTCCTTGGCGAACACCGGCAAGAGCGCCGTCGCGCCGCCCAGCAGGACCGCGAACAGGTCCAGGGAAATCGCCCCGAGAATGTCCGGCTGGCTGCGGATGAAGCGAATCCCGGCCAGCAACGAATCCATGGTTGCCTTGCCTTTGTTCAGTGGCGTCTGGCGGGCGGGCAGGTTGAGCATCAGGCAGCAGGCGATGACGTAGAGCAACACGGTCGGGCCATAGACCCAGACGCTGCCAAAGGCATAGAGCAGACCGCCCAGGGCCGGGGCGACGATGGTCGCGGACTGCTGGGCCGACTGCGCGGCGGCGACGGCGCGGGGAAACAGCGCGGCCGGCACGATGCTCGGCAGCAGCGCCTGGGTGGTGGGCATCTCAAAGGAACGGGCGGCGCCAAGCAGGAAGGCGAGGATGAAGATCATCTCCCGCGTGACGTTATCAGTGGCACTGCCGATGACCAGCGCCAGGGCAATCAGTGCCTGCAACGACTGGCAGATCGCCGCGACCTTGCGGCGATCATAGCGGTCGGCCACATGCCCGGTGTGCAGCATGAACAGCACGCGCGGAGCAAACTCCACCAACCCTACAAGACCCAGGTCCAATACGTTGCCGGTCAGTTGATAGAGATTCCAGCCGATGGCCACCGTGAGCATCTGGAAACCACTGGCGGTGAAGATACGGGCCAGCCAGAAGGCGATGAAGGGGCGATGGTGGCGGAGCAGCAATGGCGCTTGGCTGGGCATCTATGACGGGTCCGGTGATGAGGGCATCGAGATTATCACCGAGTTGTAACCGGAGGTTGCGGTTGCCGGAAAAATAGTTAGCCAAGCATCGATTTAGATCGAGATGCAATTTTTGTGGCGAGGGAATTATCCCTGTGTGGGAGCAAGGCTTGCCCGCGATGAAGGCGACGCGGTCGTTCAGATATCGGAGGTGACTGTTTCGCGAGCAAGCTTTGCTCCCACAAAGCGGGGATAAATCCCCTCGCCACAAGAGACTTCACCGATGCCCACAGCTCTATCGCGCACTGAGACAACCTGTCACGCGACAAAAGACCACGCCGTCCATCGGCGATAATGCGACTACTCTTTGAACATTGCTTGATCCAGGTCAATACCCTCCGGGCCTTGGGCTGGCGGCCATCCGGCCATGTTCCTGCGTTGTGACGGTTTAAAAAAAGAACGATTTGAAAAGCGTCGCACTCCATATCCCTGGAGGTTGCGACGCAAGCCCCGCCCGCAGCCGGTTTTACCTGACAGAGGAAGACTTATGTTCGGTTTGGAGGCGCTCGATCTCGCCCGAATCCAATTCGCGTTCACCATCTCGTTCCATATCCTGTTCCCGGCCATCACCATCGGCCTGGCGAGTTACCTGGCGGTACTCGAGGGCTTGTGGCTCAAGACCCGCGACGACACCTACCGCGACCTGTACCACTTCTGGTCGAAGATCTTCGCCGTCAACTTCGGCATGGGGGTGGTATCCGGGTTGGTCATGGCCTATCAGTTCGGGACCAACTGGAGTCGTTTCTCTGATTTTGCCGGCGCGGTCACCGGGCCGCTGCTGACTTACGAGGTGCTCACGGCGTTCTTCCTCGAGGCAGGGTTTCTGGGGGTGATGCTGTTCGGGTGGAATCGCGTCGGGCGTGGTCTGCATTTCTTTTCCACAGTCATGGTAGCGATCGGCACGCTCATCTCGACGTTCTGGATCCTGTCCTCCAACAGCTGGATGCAGACTCCTCAGGGCTACGAAATCATCGATGGCCGGGTCATCCCGGTGGACTGGTTGGCGGTGGTGTTCAACCCCTCGTTCCCTTATCGCCTGTTGCACATGTCCACGGCAGCGTTTGTCGCCACGGCGTTTTTCGTCGGTTCGTCGGCGGCCTGGCACTTGTTGCGCGGTCGCGACACCCCGGCCATTCGCCGCATGCTGTCGATGGCGATGTGGATGGCCTTGCTGGTAGCGCCGATACAGGCGGTCATCGGCGACTTCCATGGGCTCAATACCCTCAAGCATCAACCGGCCAAGATCGCCGCCATCGAAGGGCACTGGGAGAACGTCGGCAATGAGCCGACCCCGCTGATTCTGTTCGGCTGGCCAGACATGCAAGCCGAAAAAACCAGGTTCGCCGTGGAGATCCCGTATCTGGGTAGCCTGATCCTGACCCACAGCCTGGACAAGCAGGTGCCGGCCCTCAAGGAGTTCCCGCCTGAAGACCGACCGAATTCGACCATTGTGTTCTGGTCGTTCCGGGTCATGGTGGGCCTGGGCCTGCTGATGATTTTCACCGGTCTGTGCAGTCTCTGGTTGCGCCGTAATGACCGGCTCTACCAATCGCGACCGTTCCTCCACATGGTGTTGTGGATGGGCCCGTCCGGGCTGATCGCGATCCTGGCAGGCTGGTTCACCACTGAAATCGGTCGCCAGCCCTGGGTGGTCTACGGCCTGATGCGCACCGCCGATGCTTCGTCCGGCCACAGCTTTGCGCAGATGAGTATCACGCTTGTGCTGTTCGTCGTGGTGTATTTCGCGCTGTTCGGTGCGGGGCTGAGCTACATGCTGCGCTTGGTGCGCAAGGGGCCGGAAGCCCATGAAGACGAGCCGGCCGATGGTGGCCCTGGTCAGAAACGTACCCCGGCCCGTCCATTGTCCGCCGCCGATGATGGCGACGACGATACGGACCATAACGACAGCTCGCACAAGGGGAATTGAGTCATGGGTATTGATCTTCCGCTGATCTGGGCCGTGGTCATCATCTTCGGCATCATGATGTACGTGATCATGGATGGCTTTGATCTGGGGATCGGCATTCTCTTCCCCTTCGTCAAGGGCGAGCGTGATCGTGACGTGATGATGAACACCGTGGCGCCCGTCTGGGACGGTAACGAAACCTGGCTGGTGCTGGGCGGCGCGGGCCTGTTCGGAGCGTTCCCGTTGGCTTATTCGGTGGTGCTTTCGGCGCTGTACCTGCCGCTGATCCTGATGCTCATCGGGCTGATTTTCCGCGGCGTGGCCTTTGAGTTTCGCTTCAAGGCCAAGGCTGACAAGCGCCATCTGTGGGACAAGGCGTTCATCGGCGGCTCCCTGACGGCCACCTTCTTCCAGGGGGTGGCGCTGGGAGCGTTCATCGATGGATTCGAAGTGGTCGATCGCCAGTTCGCCGGCGGCTCCCTGGACTGGTTCACACCGTTCACCGTCTTCTGTGGGCTGGCCTTGATCGTCGCCTACGCCTTGCTCGGCTGCACCTGGCTGATCATGAAAACCGAAGGCAAGTTGCAGGAGCAGATGCATAACCTGGCCAGGCCGCTGGCGTTCGGGGTGCTGGCGGTGATCGGTATCGTCAGTATCTGGACCCCGCTGGCCCACGCTGATATCGCGGCGCGCTGGTTTACCCTGCCGAATCTGTTCTGGTTCCTGCCGGTGCCGATCCTGGTGCTGGTGACCATGTACGGGTTGTTTCGCGCCGTCGCCCGCAACGCCAACTACACGCCGTTCCTTCTGACGCTGGCGCTGATCTTTCTCGGTTACAGCGGTCTGGGCATCAGCTTGTGGCCGAACATCGTACCGCCATCCATCTCCATCTGGGACGCGGCGTCACCGCCACAGAGCCAGGGGTTCATGCTGGTCGGGACGCTGTTCATCATTCCTTTGATTCTGGTGTACACCTTCTGGAGCTACTACGTGTTCCGGGGCAAGGTGACCCATGACGACGGCTACCATTGATTGACCTGCGAGGCATTGAAAATGGCCAAGCCTGATTTGAAAGACATCGAAGCGGCTGAAAAGAAGCCGCTCTGGCAGCGGCTTGGCTGGCTGGCGCTGATCTGGGCCGGCAGTGTGCTGGCGCTGTTTATTGTCGCCAGCCTGATGCGGATGTTCATGAGCGCCGCAGGGCTGACCACCCACTGACCCTCCCGGGGCAGGGTCAAATTATTTGCGGGCCTTGAGAATGACGAACTTCGGGGTCGCGGCCACTTGCTCGACACCCCGGAATAACCGCGCCAGTTTGCTGTGGTAGCCCAGGTGCCGATTGCCGACGATGTACAGCGCGCCGCCGACCACCAGTGCTTCGCGCGCCTGCTGAAACATCCGCCAGGCCAGGAAGTCGCCCACCACCTGCTGTTGGTGGAAGGGAGGATTACACAGCACGACATCCAATGACTGCGCCTCTTGCCCGGCCAGACCGTCCCCGGCCCGTATTGTCACCTCACGCTCGCCCAGGGCGGCGCGCCAGTTCTCGGCGGCCGACTGTACGGCCATGTACGATTCATCCACCAGGGTGTAGTGGGCCTCGGGATTCTGCAGGGCGCTGGCGATTGCCAGTACACCGTTGCCGCACCCCAGGTCCGCGACGCGGGCGGTGCCCAGGTTCTTTGGCAGATGCGGCAGAAATGCCCGGGTGCCGATGTCCAGGCCTTCGCGACAGAACACGTTGGCGTGGTTGAGCAATTCGATCTTCGGTTCTTCCAGCCAGTAGCGCGTGGGGTAGGGGGATGCGGCCGGCACTCGGGTTTGTGGCCGGAGCGCTTCTGGTGTGGCGATCAACAAGCGAGCTTTTTTCACGGCCAGCGAGGCCTGCACCGGGCCCACGTAACGTTCCAGCAGGTCACCGGCGGCCCGAGGCAGATGCTTGACCATCGCAGCAGCAATCACCTGGGCGCCGGGGGCCAATTGGCCTTGCAGGCGAATCAACTGTTCTTCCAGCAGGGCCAGGGTTTTCGGGACTTTGATCAGGACGCGGTCGAAAGGCCCGGTCAACGGTTCACTGGCCGGCAACGTCGGTACCGCATCGAAGGGCAGGCCATTGCGCACCAGATTTTTCTCCAGCGCATGCAAGGCCAGGTACGAGTCGCTGCTGCTGATGACTTCAACCTTGCCGGCAAGGCTCGCCGCCAGGGCACCAAAGCTGTCATTGAGGACCAGGACCCGGGTAGCGGCGAGCGGCTGTTGCTCGGCCAGATGCGCGAGCAGGTATTCATCGGCCGCGTCGAAGGCTTGCAGCGGCTCGTTCTGCTGTTCGGGTTGGCGGATCAGGTCAAGTTGGGCGAAGGGACTGTCGAGCAAGGGCATGGCTGGGACTCTGGAGATCAACGAATGTCCCGCTGCCCTGGGGCAGGTGTCTCAGCGGGACCGCCTGAATGAACTGCGTCGCGTGCTTGGCGCGTCATCATTCAAGTGGAGCCGTAAATGGTACGTTTTTTTGCCAGGCATTACTCGCGGGTTTTTCAGGTGGGTAAGCGCGTCGCACGGTTCAGATCACATGGATGTGGGCCGCCTTGGCTACCGCTGAGATTTTGTTGTTGACGTTGAGCTTTCGCATGCAGCTGCACACATGAAAGTTCACGGTGCGCTCGGAGAGGCAGAGGATTCTGCCCACTTCCGAGGCCGTCTTGCCTTCGGCCGACCACCTCAATACTTCGATCTCTCTGGGTGATAAATGACATTTTTGTGGGGGCGCGACAGCATCAGCCAGTTTTTTGCTGGCCAGCGCATGCAGTCTTTGACTGGCGAAAATGGCATAGCCGAGATTTGCGTAGTGCTCGTCGATATCGATGGGGCAATGAGTCCGAGCCAAGCTGAAAAGGCTGCAATGTGCCCCCTGTTCATCATGAACGGCCTGGGTCCAGCCATACTTGAGTCCCTGTCGATTAAGTTCTCGCCACAACTTGGGGGCCTGAGCAAAAACAGTCTCATCCCACAAGATAGGGAGCGGTGATTGATTGCAATGTGCTACTAGTGGGTCGTTCGACGCATAGCCGTTCTGTTCATAAAGTCTGTCCCATCCATAAGGGTAGTTATTTAGGTTTACCTTGTTGGTATGCTTGTCCGGGCTTCCGAGATAAGCTGAGAATGCACAATATTCAAATCCCTGATTGTTAAAGAAATTCAGGACTAGACGATAGGCCGTCTGTAAGTCCTTTTCACAGGATAATTTCCTCAACAGCAAGTCCTTCCACTTGTCCATCGCTCTCTCCTGGGTTGAGTTCGTCCATGCGGATCCAATCCATGATGCGAATTTTTAGTGTAGGACTATTCTTAATTTCCAGTGAGCTTTTTTTTGTTTGCTTACAGTTTGAAATGTTTAAGACATAAACTTATCGAGTTTGATTTTACAGTAGATGTGGCTTTGTATAAGTCTGGTAGAAGATATGTTCGGCACCGGGGGCGATAGTGGCTAAAGTGCCACTACTCGTTGTCAGTGGTGAAGGGCCTCACTTTGCGGGACACTGTAAGTCTTGTCCCCTTGGAGTGGCTCATGACCGACAGCTCAGAGAAGTTCACCCGTCAAACCTTGCTCGATGTGCAGCCAGTGGCACCTCATTTGTTTACGTTGCGCACCACACGGGATCGCGGTTTTCGTTTTCGGGCGGGCCAGTTCGCCCGGCTGGGGGTTGCCAAAGCGGATGGCACCCTCGTTTGGCGGGCATATTCCATGGTGTCCTCGCCGTTCGATGAATTCCTCGAATTTTTTTCCATCGTGGTACCGGATGGCGAGTTCACCAGCGAACTTAGCCGGCTGCAGCCGGGCGACAGCCTGCTGGTGGATCGCCAGGCCTTTGGTTACCTGACGCTGGATCGTTTCGTTGACGGGCGCGATTTGTGGCTGCTGTCCACGGGAACGGGCGTCGCGCCGTTTCTTTCGATTCTCCAGGATTTCGAAGCATGGGAAAAATTCGAGAGGATCATTCTGGTGTACAGCGTTCGCGAGGCACGCGAGCTGGCGTACCAGGAGCTGATCAAAGGGTTGACCCACCGTGACTACCTGGCCGGCTACGCCCATAAATTTCGTTTCATCGCCACCGTCACCCGTGAGCAGCATCCCGGTGCGCTCAGCGGACGAATCACGACACTGATCGAAAATGGCGAGTTGGAAAGGGCGGCTGACATCGAGCTGACGCCGGAACACTCGCGGGTGATGTTGTGCGGCAATCCGCAGATGATTGATGACACGCGCAAGCTGCTCAAGGCCAGAGGCCTGCATCTGAGTCTCAGCCGTCGGCCAGGTCAGGTGGCCGTGGAAAACTATTGGTAGAAAAGGCGCCTGTGGCGTGGAGACAAAAAACCACGCCACAGGCGGCGAAGTGTGAGTCAGGGCCTCTCGTTCTGGGCCTTGAGCAGGTCGCGGATTTCGCTCAGCAACAGTTCTTCCTTGGTGGGAACCGGTGGAGCGCTGGGGGCAACGGCTTCTTCGCGCTTGAGGCGGTTGATGGCTTTGACGCCCATGAAAATGGCGAACGCCACAATGATGAAGTCAATGGTGCTTTGAATGAATTTGCCATAGGCCAATACCACCGCAGGCGCATCGCCTTGTGCCGCCTTGAGGGTGATGGCCAGGTCGCTGAAGTCCACCCCGCCAATCAAAAGGCCGATCGGAGGCATGATGACATCGCCCACGAATGACGAAACGATTTTGCCGAAAGCAGCGCCGATAATGATCCCGACGGCCATGTCGACGACATTGCCTTTGACCGCGAAGGCCTTGAACTCGTTAATCACGCCCATGAGTTGTTCCTTGTGACAGATGAAGTGGATGGTGGCAGTGTAAATCAGCCCAACGCGTCCTGCTCGAAACGCCTGCTTACAAACCTCCAGTTATCGACTCGGGTCTGGGCGAAAAGTTTACAAAGTGCCATCAATC
The DNA here is from genome assembly GCF_900110355.1 of Pseudomonas sp. NFACC39-1. Lineage (NCBI taxonomy): Bacteria > Pseudomonadati > Pseudomonadota > Gammaproteobacteria > Pseudomonadales > Pseudomonadaceae > Pseudomonas > Pseudomonas sp. NFACC39-1. Next base: position 80,815 of record NZ_FODL01000015.1, read on the forward strand.
GCGCGTGATACGTGGTCCCGAGCCGATTCCCCATAAGGATTTTTCTATCGGATCGGTGCGGCATTTCTATTTAGGTTTTTCTTTTGCCGGCACTAGCCTCTGCAAGGCGCACATGGATGCGCTCTATAACATCAGAGGAAACGCCTATGAACATTTCCCTTGGCGGCGGGACTTTCCCCCATCGCCGTGCCTTGTTTGTGCTCACCGCCAGCCTGTTGTCCTTGTCCGTCAATGCGGCCACCCTGACCCGCGATAACGGTGCGGCCGTGGGCGACAACCAGAACTCGCAAACAGCCGGTCCTAACGGGCCGACCTTGTTGCAAGACGTGCAACTGATCCAGAAACTCCAGCGCTTCGACCGCGAGCGCATCCCCGAGCGTGTGGTGCATGCACGAGGAACCGGTGCCCATGGCACATTTACAGTCACCGACGACCTCAGTGACCTGACCAAGGCCAAAGTCTTCGCCGCTGGCCAGGCCACGCCGGTGTTCGTGCGTTTTTCTGCCGTAGTGCACGGCAACCATTCGCCGGAAACCCTGCGTGACCCCCGTGGTTTTGCCACCAAGTTCTACACGGCCGAGGGTAACTGGGATCTGGTGGGTAACAACTTCCCGACCTTCTTCATTCGCGATGCCATCAAGTTTCCGGACATGGTCCATGCTTTCAAACCCGACCCTCGGACCAACTTGGATGATGACGCCCGCCGTTTCGATTTCTTTTCTCACGTGCCCGAAGCAACGCGCACGCTGACCGAGTTGTATTCCAATTCCGGCACGCCGGCCAGTTATCGTGAAATGGACGGTAACGGTGTGCATGCTTACAAGTTGGTGAATGCAAAGGGTGAAGTTCACTACGTCAAGTTTCATTGGAAAAGTTTGCAGGGCCTGAAAAATCTCGATCCGAAAGAAGTTGTGAAAGTTCAGGGGCAAGATTACAGCCATATGACTAACGATCTGGTGAGTCATATTAATAAGGGCGACTTCCCGAAATGGGACTTGTACGTTCAGGTGCTGAACCCGCAGGACCTTTCCATGTTTGATTTCGATCCCCTTGACGCGACCAAAATCTGGCCGGGTGTGCCTGAGCGCAAAGTCGGGCAAATGGTTTTGGACCGTAACCCGGCGAATGTTTTCCAGGAAACCGAGCAGGTGGCGATGGCGCCGGCCAATCTTGTTCCGGGTATTGAGCCTTCGGAAGATCGGCTGTTGCAGGGGCGGGTGTTCTCCTATGCCGATACGCAAATGTATCGCGTGGGGCCCAACGCGCTTCAGTTGCCCATCAATGCGCCTAAGGTGGCGGTCAACAATGGCAACCAGGACGGCGCGATGAATTCGGGCAGCACCAGCACCGGCGTGAATTATCAGCCGAGCCGTCTGATGCCTCGCCAGGAACAGCCAGCGGCACGCTACAGCCAGGCCGCGCTGACTGGCAGTACCCAGCAGGCGAAGATTCAGCGTGAGCAGAACTTCAAGCAAGCCGGTGATCTGTACCGCTCGTTCAACCAGAAGGAGCGCAATGACCTGATCGAAAGTTTCGGCGGGTCGTTGGCGACCACTGATGATGAGAGCAAGCACATCATCCTGTCGTTCCTCTACAAGGCTGACCCTGAATACGGCACGGGCGTGGCCCGTGTCGCCAAAGGCGATCTGGTCCGGGTCAAGGCGCTGGCGGAAAAACTCAGCGATTGATCCACAGTCTGGCACGTGCATAACCGGTGGGAGCAAAGCTTGCTCGCGAAGCAGGCGCTGCGGTCTGAAGCTAGACCGAGTTGTCTGCATTGCGGGCAAGCCATGCTCCCGCAACCCTGCATCTATAGTCTTATGCCAAGGAGACGTCATGCTGCGTAACTTCCTGTTTTCGATGCTCGCAGCCTGCTCATTGAGCGTGTGGGCCGATCAGCCCGTGCCTACTGACTCGGTGGCTGTACAAGAACAATTGCAGAATTATTACTTTGACGCCGCCCGACGCGGCGATGTGCCGATTCTCGAGACCTTTATCGAGGCCGGTTACGCGCTCGACACCCAGGATGAAAAGGGCTACACCGCCCTGATCCTCGCGGCTTATCACGGCCATCGCCCGGCGGTGGAGCGGCTGCTGGCCGCCGGCGCCGATGCCTGCGCCCAGGATAAACGCGGCAACACGGCGCTGATGGGCGCCATCTTCAAGGGCGAAGTGCAGATTGCCCGCCGTTTGCTGTCCACCGATTGCAGCCCGGATCAGCGCAACGGCGCCGGACAGACCGCTGCGATGTACGCCGGCCTGTTCAAGCGCGTCGAGTTGCTCGACGCTTTGGCGGCCAAAGGGGCGGACCTGCAGGCCCAGGATCCGTTGGGCAATACCGCGGCGAACCTGGCCAACGGTGAAATCAGAATGCCGGCCCCGCGCTGACCCCCGCGTGGGCTATCATCGCGGTTTTTATCCCGGAGTTCAGATGGCCAAGGCAAAGCGCATGTATGGCTGCACCGAGTGCGGCTCGACCTTTCCCAAATGGGCCGGCCAGTGCAGTGAGTGCGGTGCCTGGAACACCTTGACCGAAACCATGGTGGAAAGTGGCGGTGCCGCAGCCCCCACCGGTCGCACGGGGTGGGCCGGTCAGCAGGCGCAAATCAAGACCTTGGCCGAAGTCAGCGTCGAGGAAATTCCACGGTTTTCCACCGCGTCCGGCGAGCTGGACCGCGTGTTGGGCGGCGGTCTGGTGGACGGTTCGGTCGTGCTGATTGGCGGGGACCCGGGCATCGGCAAGTCCACCATCCTGCTGCAAACCTTGTGCAACCTCGCCACGCGCATGCCGGCGCTGTACGTCACTGGCGAGGAGTCCCAGCAGCAAGTCGCCATGCGCGCCCGGCGTCTGGGGCTGCCCCAGGATCAACTGCGGGTCATGACCGAGACGTGCATCGAAACCATCATTGCCACAGCCCGCCTGGAAAAACCCAAGGTCATGGTGATCGACTCGATCCAGACGATTTTCACCGAACAACTGCAATCGGCGCCGGGCGGCGTGTCCCAGGTGCGTGAAAGCGCGGCGTTGCTGGTGCGGTACGCCAAGCAGAGTGGCACGGCGATTTTCCTGGTGGGGCACGTCACCAAGGAAGGCGCGCTGGCAGGCCCGCGGGTGCTGGAGCACATGGTTGATACCGTGTTGTATTTCGAGGGCGAATCCGACGGTCGCCTACGGTTGTTACGGGCAGTGAAAAATCGCTTTGGTGCCGTCAACGAGCTGGGTGTGTTCGGCATGACCGACAGGGGCTTGAAAGAAGTCTCGAATCCTTCGGCGATTTTTCTCACGCGTGCCCAGGAAGAAGTGCCGGGCAGCGTGGTCATGGCGACCTGGGAAGGCACCCGGCCGATGCTGGTGGAGGTGCAGGCGCTGGTGGATGACAGCCATTTGGCGAACCCGCGTCGGGTCACCTTGGGGCTGGATCAGAATCGGCTCGCCATGCTGCTGGCCGTCCTGCATCGACACGGTGGCATTCCTACCCACGATCAGGATGTTTTCCTCAACGTGGTGGGCGGCGTCAAAGTATTGGAAACCGCGTCTGACCTGGCGTTGATGGCGGCGGTCATGTCCAGCTTGCGCAATCGGCCGCTGCCCCATGATCTGCTGGTGTTCGGTGAAGTGGGGCTGTCGGGGGAAGTCCGGCCGGTGCCCAGTGGGCAGGAGCGACTCAAGGAAGCCGCCAAACACGGTTTCAAACGCGCCATCGTGCCCAAGGGCAACGCGCCGAAGGAAGCTCCGCCGGGGTTGCAGATCATTGCCGTCACCCGCCTGGAACAGGCGCTGGATGCGTTGTTCGAGTGATACCGCGGTCCTGTGGCGAGGGCGTTGGGCTGCGCTCGTAGGAGCTGTCGAGTGCAACGAGGCTGCGATCTTTCCACCGACGCTTGAGTCCTAGGTGAGAGGTCAGAGATCAAAAGATCGCAGGCTTCGCCAGCTCCTACAGAGCCCAGCGGGGATAAATCCCCTCGCCACAAGGGATCGCTGTTGATTCAGATATGGATCAACGCCGCCAGCTCCCGCTCCAGCTCATCATTATCGGCCAGGTTCAACTCCACCAGCCGGCGCAGATGGGCGATGGAGTCCAAGTCGATATGCTCGCAGACAAAGCCCAGGTGACCGTGGTCGTCGTGGGTTAACCGAACCTCCATCCGCACTTCCACCTCATTGCTCAGATGAATGTCAGCGACGAAAGTCTCTGCGGGATTGCCAAGCCAGGGTTCGGGCTTTTTAATCAGCAGGCCCTTGAGGGACAGGTCCAGCAGTTCGACCGGCCAAGTCAGTTTGTCCTCACCCTCGCCCTGACTCAACTCGGTCCGGGCATGGAACTCGATTCGTACGAAGCGGCGGCGTTCGCTCATTACGTCTTCCTTTCTGGAGATTGATTGACTATAGACCCAACTGGCGCGCCGTCGTCACCGTTGGGCTGGTGGCAGACGAATGTCGGGGGGGTGGCCTTTGTTCTCGTTAGCGCTAAACTCCGATGGCTGTCTTTCTTGTCCACCCTGGCCGGAATATAAAAATGACAAATAATAATAGCCTGCTGCGCCACATACCCTGGCTACTGCTGGCCGTCTTGGGAGCGAGCGCCCTGGGCGTCGTGGCATTGCGTCGGGGGGAGGCGATCAACGCCCTCTGGATCGTCGTCGCAGCCGTGGCCATCTACCTGGTCGCCTACCGCTACTACAGCCTGTTCATCGCCAATAACGTGATGCAACTCGATGCGCGCCGGGCCACCCCCGCCGTGCTCAACAACGATGGCCTGGACTATGTCCCGACCAACAAACACATCCTGTTCGGCCACCACTTCGCGGCCATTGCCGGTGCGGGGCCGCTGGTCGGGCCGGTGCTGGCGGCGCAGATGGGCTACCTGCCCGGTACGCTCTGGCTGATCGCCGGCGTAGTGCTGGCCGGTGCCGTGCAGGACTTCATGGTCCTGTTCCTGTCCACCCGTCGCAACGGTCGCTCCCTGGGCGACATGGTCCGTGAAGAAATGGGCCGCGTTCCCGGCACCATCGCGCTGTTCGGCTGCTTCCTGATCATGATCATCATCCTCGCGGTGCTGGCGCTGATCGTGGTCAAGGCCCTGGCCGAGAGCCCGTGGGGGATCTTCACGGTGATGGCGACCATCCCGATTGCGATGTTCATGGGCATCTACATGCGCTACATCCGCCCGGGCCGCATCGGTGAAATCTCCCTCATTGGCGTGCTGTTGCTGCTGGGCTCGATCTGGCTCGGCGGGCAAGTGGCCGCAGACCCGGTCTGGGCCGAGGCCTTCACGTTCACCGGCGTGCAGATCACCTGGATGCTGATCGGCTACGGTTTCGTTGCCGCGGTGTTGCCGATCTGGCTGATCCTGGCGCCGCGCGATTACCTGTCCACCTTCTTGAAGATCGGCACCATCGTCGCCCTGGCGATCGGCATCCTGATCACCATGCCCGAGCTGAAAATGCCGGCACTGACCCAGTTCACTGACGGCACCGGGCCGGTGTGGAAGGGCGGACTGTTCCCGTTCCTGTTCATCACCATTGCCTGTGGCGCGGTCTCGGGTTTCCACGCGCTGATCTCTTCGGGCACCACGCCGAAGATGCTCGATAACGAAGTCAACGCCCGCTACATCGGTTATGGCGGCATGCTGATGGAGTCGTTCGTGGCAATCATGGCCATGGTCGCCGCTTCGGTGATCGAGCCGGGCGTGTACTTCGCCATGAACAGCCCGGCGGCGATCGTCGGCAGTGATGTGGTGAGCGTGGCGCAGACGGTCAGCAGTTGGGGCTTCGCAATCACCCCCGAAGCGCTGCAGGCGGTGGCCAATGACATTGGCGAGACCACCGTGCTGGCCCGTGCCGGCGGTGCGCCAACGCTGGCGGTGGGCATCGCGCAGATCCTGCACTCGGTGTTGCCGGGTGAGAACACCATGGCCTTCTGGTACCACTTCGCGATCCTGTTCGAAGCGCTGTTCATCCTCACCGCAGTGGACGCCGGCACCCGTGCCGGGCGCTTCATGCTGCAGGACCTGCTGGGCTCGTTCGTCCCAGCCCTCAAGCGGACTGAATCCTGGGTCGCCAACCTGATCGCCACCGCCGGCTGTGTGGCGCTGTGGGGCTACCTGCTGTACCAGGGCGTGATCGATCCGCTGGGCGGCATCAACACCTTGTGGCCGCTGTTCGGCATCTCCAACCAGATGCTGGCCGGTATCGCCCTGATGCTCGGCACCGTGGTACTGATCAAGATGAAGCGCCAGCGCTACGTCTGGGTGACCATGCTGCCGGCGGTCTGGCTGCTGATCTGCACCACCACGGCGGGCCTGATCAAGCTGTTCGACGCCAACCCGGCGATCGGCTTCCTGGCCCTGGCGCGCAAATACAACGATGCCCTGGCCGCCGGCCAGATCCTGGCCCCGGCCAAGAGCATCGAGCAGATGCAACATGTGGTGTACAACGCCTACACCAACGCCACGCTGACGGTATTGTTCCTGCTGGTGGTCTTCAGCATCCTGTTCTACGCGCTCAAGGTCGGCATCGCCGCCTGGGGTCACAAGGAACGCACGGATAAAGAAGCGCCATTCCAGGCTGTGCCGGACGCCTGAATCGAGGATTGCAACGATGTTCAATGACTTGAGTCGCCTCGGTAAATACCTCGGTCAGGCCGCCCGCCTGATGGTCGGCATGCCCGACTACGACAACTACGTCGAGCACATGCAAAGCAAACACCCGGACAAGCCGCTGATGGACTACGAGGCGTTCTTCCGCGAACGCCAGGAAGCCCGATACGGTGGCAAGGCCGGGCCCAAGTGCTGTTGAAACACCGCTTGGGTTGAGATACCCCCTGTGGGAGCGAGCCTGCTCGCGAAGGCGTCGGGTCAGTCGCCATTGATGTGGCTGACACACCGCTATCGCGAGCAAGCCCGCTCCCACAGTTGTTTGGGGTTGTCTCAACATTTGCCTACACCACAGAACCCTTGTGGGAGCGGGCTTGCTCGCGAAGGTGTCGGGTCAGTCGCCATTGATGTGGCTGACCCACCGCTATCGCGAGCAGGCTCGCTTGTATGGTAGGACTTGAAGGGAGGAGGAGGGACAAGGTTCGCTTCTGACTGTTAGGCGCAGTACAGACCGTGGGAGATTTCGCCCCTCCTCCTTTCACCCAAGCGCCGATAAAGAATGCATCTGGCCTAGACCGACGATAGGAACAAGCCTGCGCCTCTGGGTGAACCCTTCAAGTGTTCAAACCTTAGCCCGGAGGTTTTTCAATGGCAATGCCCGTCGCCATCCACCAACCGATCGTAGGTGTAGATGTCGCCAAGGACGAGTTGGTGATGTATCACGCCGAGTCAGATCAACTCGAGACGATCCCTAACACCAAAGCTGCGATCAAGAAATGGCTCAAGGCCTTGTCCACACGGGTGGATATTGCTATTGAGGCGACCAACATCTATCACTTGGAGTTCGCCGATCTGGCTCACAAGGCCGGCTGCTTGATCTATATGGTCGGTGGTTATGAGCTCAGTCACTACCGCAAAGGTGTGAACGTTCGCGCCAAGACCGATGCTCTGGATGCTCGCCTATTGGCCCGTTACCTGAAGAACGAAGGACAAGAGCTAAAACCCTGGAGGCCGCCATCGCCCTTGTATCGCAGGCTCGTAAGCCTTTTCCGGCGTCGTGCGGCTGTGGTTCAAGCCCGTGTCAGTCTGAGCCAAGCCTGGGCGAATGAGCCGCTGCTCAAAGCCGCGTTCAAGCGCCAAGTAAGCGCCATGCAAAGGCTGGAAACGCTGGTCGAACAAAAGATCCAGGAAGAGCTCAAGGAAGCGGGCTTGCTGGGGCAGCTCAAGCGCTGCATGAAAGTCGAAGGTATTGGCCTGTTGACCGGCGCGCGATTGATCGCATCGTTTCAGCGTGGAGATTTCCGAAATGCCGATGCTTTCATCGCGTTTCTGGGGTTGGACCTGCGTATAGCGCAATCAGGACGAAAAAAGGGGCGCAGTTGCCTGACCAAGCGAGGAGATCCGGAGGTTCGCCGCTTGCTCCACAACGCTGCAATGTCGGCAAGGCGCACCGAGAGATGGAAGGGGGTTTATGAGGCGTTACTGGCCCGAGGGCTGAGTACGACCCAAGCCATGGTGGCGTTGTCGCGCAAGCTTGCCCGAGTGGTATTCGCTCTGCTGAAAAGTCAGAGTGAATACCAGCCAAAAAGCGTTTAGGGGATATTCATGCACCATAGAATCTCCCACAGGGGATTTGAGGTGAACATGGGTCCTGCGACCAGCCCGATACCCGTGTGGGAGCGGGCTTGCTCGCGAAGGCGCCGGGTCAGTAACGAGGATGTTGACTGACCCACCGCTATCGCGAGCAGGCTCGTTCCCACAGTTGTTTTGGGGTGGCCTCGGGATTTTCATACACCACAGAACCTTGTGGGAGCGGGCTTGCTCGCGAAGGCGTCGGAACAGTTTGCCTCGCCTCCACATGGGTTTTGTGCTCTTCTTTCAATTTCGCAACAGGAGAATCACGTTGTCCTCTCCCATCCCGGTCACCATCCTCAGCGGCTTCCTCGGCGCCGGCAAGACCACGCTTTTGCGTCATTTGCTCAAGGCCGAGCACGGCCTGAAAATCGCCGTGATCGAGAATGAATTCAGCGATGCCGGCATCGATACCCAGCTATTGGGCGATGAGCCGGTGCAGGTCATGACCCTGGCCAATGGCTGCGTGTGCTGCACCATTCACACTGACCTGACCAAAGCCCTGTACCTGCTACTCGAACGGCTGGACAGCGGCGAAATTGCCTTTGATCGCCTGGTGATCGAATGCACCGGTCTGGCCGATCCGGCCCCTGTGGCCCAGACATTTTTTATCGATGAGGACCTGCGCGAGCGCTACATCCTCGACGGCATCCTGACCCTGGTGGACGCCGCTCACGCCGAGATCCACCTGACCCAGGCCATTGCCCAGGCCCAGGTCGGGTTTGCCGACCGTCTGCTGCTGAGCAAGACCGATCTGGTGGACGCCGCCCATGTCCAAGCCCTTAGCGAACGACTGACGCGGATCAACCGAAGGGCACCGATCAGGGTGGTGGAACACGGCAAGATCGATCTGGCCGAACTGCTCGACATCCGCGGCTTCAATCTCAACGCAGACCTGGGGGCGGGGTTCAGCCTGCGACCGGTGGGCAAGGCAAGCACCGCAGACCGCATCAGCAGCCTCGTGCTTCGCACCGATAAACCGCTGGATATCGACAAGCTCAGCGAGTTCATGAACCAGTTACTGGAGGCGCATGGTAAACAGCTGCTGCGCTACAAGGGGGTACTGAACATCGCTGGCGAATCCCGTCGACTGGTGTTCCAGGGCGTACTCAAACTGTACGGCTTTGATTGGGACACCGAATGGGCGCCCGACGAAGCCCGGGAGAGCGTCATTGTGTTCATCGCCGACGAGTTGCCCGAAGAGAAGATCCGCGCAGGCTTCGAAGCCGCGCTACTTTGATGTCCCGGTGCCTGCGGCCATCAGCAGCTTTTGTTCAAGATGGTCCAGGTGCTCACTCATCAGTTGCAACGCCTGATCAACGTTGCCACGTTCCATCGCGTCTACGATCGCCAAATGCTCCTGCCAGGCGCAATGCCTGCGGGACTTGACCTCATGCCGCGCCAGGGCCAGCGAGGTTAATGGCACGAGGCTGCCGAGAAACTGCGCCAACGGCGCGTTTCCGGCCATGGCCGCCAATTGCAGGTGAAACTCGCCGGACAGGCGAATCGCCGGGCCGCGCTCGCCGCGATCCAGGCACTGGCGCTCGTGCTCTACCAGATCGCGTAGGCGCTGCAGGTCCTTGGGTTGCGGCGCCTTGCAGGCCAGGCGCACCAGGGTCTGCTCGGCCAGGCGCCGGGCATGCAGGATTTGCCGGGTCTGCTCCAGGTCCGGTGCCGCCACTTGGGGCCGATGGTTGGGCCGCAGGATCACCACTTGCTGGTGAGACAGGCGCGCCAGGACACGGCGAATGATGCTGCGGCTGACCCCGAACACATCCCCCAGGCTTTCCTCGGTGAAACGGCTGGCCGGAGCAATGCGTTGTTCGAGGATGGCGTCGAAAATCTGCGGGTAGATATCGTCCACCGACGGTTTGCCGATCCGACCGGGCAGCGACAGGGACGCGAGCACGTTGCGCTCAGGCTGATTCGGGTGGGGCATGAGGATGTTCATGGCGGTCTCCGCAGGGCGTGGCTCAAGTGCCGAGGTTGTCGTCCGGAATGTTCAGTTCGATGCCCATGCGCTGGCCTTCCCTGAGGATATGCCGGCGCATTTCGGTGCTGGCCTGGGCGCTGTTCTTGCCGCGGATGGCGCGCACCACGGCTTCGTTTTCCTCCAGGCGTTCGGCCAGATGCTGGGGTGAATTGCGCAACACATCGGCGCTTTGCTTGAGCGCGTTGCTGGTCTGCTGGACCACGTTTTGAAATATCGGGTTGGACGTCAAGGCAAACAACTCTTCATGGAAGGCAATGTAGGCGTTGGCGCAGGCGTCGCTGTCGTTGGCCTCCAACGCTTCGCGCATGTCCATGAGGGTCAGGCGTAACTGGCCGACCTCCTTGCTGCTGATGGATTGCGCCACAAGGCCAACGATGAAAGGCTCCAGGGTGTAGCGCAGTTGCAGCACGTCCTCCAGGCTCGCGCCGGCCATGGCGCTGCCTTCACTGGCGGTGTCGGCGAAGCTGGCCTCCAGCACCACGACGCCCTTGCCGGGCATCGAACGCACCAGACCCAGGGTTTCCAGGACAATCACCGCTTCACGCAGGCTTGGTCGGCTGATGCCCAATTGCTCGGCCAGCTCGCGCTGGCCGGGCAGCATGTCGCCGGAGCGCCATTGGCCCCGGGCGAGGGCGGCACGTAGTTTCTCCACCACGGAATTGACGACGGTTGATGAACTGATCACGGGTGACTCCTCGAAAATCAATCAGGCGGTGCCGGTTCGCGGACCGGCACCGCAGTCTTTCAGAATTGCTGCTGATGCGCAGTGCCTACTGGCTTCCTGGTTTGGAAGGCATAACCTTGTTGGCCGGACAGTACCTTGCGCGCCCGAGGCACATCGATATCTTTTTCCCAGCGGGCAATCGCTACCGTGGCCACACAGTTACCAATCAGGTTGGTCAGGGCTCGGCCGATGCCCATGAACCAATCCACGGCCAGTACCAGCACCAGACCTACCACCGGGATCGCCGGGACCGCCGTCAGTGTGGCAGCCAGGATCACCAACGCCGAGCCGGGAATTCCGTGGGCGCCCTTGGAGGTGATCAATGACACCAGCAGGATGGTCAGCAAATCACTCATCGCCAGAGGTGTGCCGGTGGCGTTGGCAATGAACACAATCGCCAGGGTCAGATAGATCGAAAAGCCGTCCAGGTTGAACGAGTAACCGGTCGGGATGACCAGGCCGACGGTGGAGCTGCCGATTCCCAGGTGCTCAAGCTTGCGCATGATCTGTGGCAGCACGGCGTCGGAAGAGGCGGTACCGAGCACGATAAGCAGCTCTTCACGCAGGTATTTGAGAAACGGCAACATCGGCAGGCCCGATGCACGCATCACCAGACCGAGGATCAGCGCAACGAAGGCGATGCAGGTCAGGTAGAACAGGCCCACGAGGCTGCCCAGGTGTTGCAGCGAGTCCAGGCCATATTTGCTGGTAGTGAAGGCAATGGCTCCGAAGACACCAATGGGGGCCAGACGCACGATCATGCCCATGATGCGGAAGATCACGTGGCTGAGTTCGTTAATCAACCGCGAGATGCCGGACGCTGCATCGCCCACCAGGTTCAGCGCACTGCCAAACAGCACGGAGAACAGCAGCACTTGCAGAATGTTGTTTTCAGCGAAGGCCCCGAGCACCGAGGTCGGGATCAGGTTCATGAGGAACTGGGTGGTGGTGACCAGATGCTCGCCACGCTGGGCGATATCGCCCATGTCCGCACTGGAGAGTTGTTCCAGATGGATGTTCGCACCGCTGCCGATGCCGGTGCTGAAGGCAAGCACCAGACCGATGACCAGCGCAATGGTGGTCAATACTTCGAAGTAGATGACCGACTTGAGGCCGATGCGCCCGACCTTCTTGAGGTCTCCGGCCCCCGAGATACCGCTGACTACCACGCAGAATACGATCAGGCCGATGAGCATCTTGATCAGCTTGATAAAGCCGTCGCCGAGGGGTTTGAGCTGTGCGGAGTATTCGGGAAGGGTCAGTCCACAGACGATGCCGAGCACCAATCCGAGAACAACTTGAAGGAAGATCGAACGCGAGCACCATTTGAGCATGGGAGGGATTCCTGGTTCGGTGTCCTTTTTCGCCGTCAATAGAGCTGTTGGCGTCAGGACTTCATTATTGTGGTCTTACCGGTTTGTCCAGTGCAGGCGCAGTCTAGGCGTGGTTTTGGCGGCTGTGCAAGCTGATTTGCTGAGATTTGGCATGACCGGTCTTACCAGTTGGAGCGAAACCCTTGTGCTTGAGCCGTTTGTTGCGGTGAAAAAAGTTGTCAGTGGCAAGCAGTGCGCCACAGCACCGTGTGACGAGGGATCAGCCCCCTCGCCACGACGTTGTCGATAGATTCTTTAAAGAACACTCAGGATGAACGTCACTTTCGACTTTTCTTCTGTCTCGGCGAGATAAAGGTAAGGCGAGCCTCGAACTTTCAATCCGCCGATATATTTTTTATTTTTTGTCATGAGCGAGACGGGTAAATGCGGCGTGGAAATATTCTTCCGGGTAATGGCGTTGTTCTGATGATCAACGAGGGTAAAGAGCATCGGATCATCCGTGTCGGAGTCCTGTGCGCCCAGAACCTCAAGCCAGCGTTTACCGATAAGTTTGTTTTCATGTTCCCCTGTGTTTTTAATGACCAGGTTGTAGCCGTCCGAGGTGTGTCGCAAATGCAATTTCAACGGGCTGCTGGAGTGGCCCTGATTTTTGGGGCGCATGCCGAGCAGGCTGGAGTGGTCATGGGTTTGTGGGCGACCGGTAAAAAAGCCACCGCTGAATAAGCTCACGGTGGCCATTGCCGGTTTGCCATGAAGTATTTCAAGCAGATTGACATGGGTGTCAAACATTCGAAGTGTTGCGTTAAAAGATTGATCACTGTCCATGTGATTCAACTCCTCGTTGGGTTTAGGAAGTGTGCAGTTAGGGCGCGATGTTATTGATTTATCGGCTCTTGGTGGTGGTGTGTGTATTGCAAGACGTTAGATAAGTACGGGGTTAGTTGTTTGAGTCAGTTGTCTGCGCCCATGAAAAAGGCCCCCATCTTTCAATGGAGGCCTTTTCTACTGAGGTTTAGCGGGGCTGATTAAGCGCCGTATACCGGCAGCTTTTTGCAGATCGCCTTGACCTTCTCGCGAACGGCGTCGATCACCGCTTCGTTGTTCAGGTCCGCCAGGATGTCGCAGATCCAGCCAGCCAGTTCCTTGCACTCAGCTTCCTTGAAACCACGAGTGGTCACGGCCGGGGTGCCAAAGCGCAGGCCGGAGGTGACGAACGGCGAGCGTGGGTCATTGGGCACCGAGTTCTTGTTCACGGTGATGAACGCCTTGCCCAGTGCAGCGTCGGCGTCTTTGCCGGAGATGTCCTGCTTGATCAGGGACAGCAGGAACAGGTGGTTCTCGGTCCCGCCGGACACTACGTCGAAGCCACGCTCGATGAACACGCTGGCCATGGCCTTGGCGTTTTTCACCACTTGTTGCTGGTAAGCCTTGAACTCAGGCTGCAGCGCTTCCTTGAAGCAGATCGCCTTGGCGGCGATCACGTGTTCCAGCGGGCCACCCTGGGCGCCCGGGAATACGGCGGAGTTGAGCTTCTTCTCGATGTCGGCGTTGGCACGAGCCAGGATCAGGCCGCCACGTGGACCGCGCAGGGTCTTGTGGGTGGTGGTGGTGACGACGTCGGCGAATGGCACCGGGTTCGGGTAGACGCCAGCGGCAACCAGGCCGGCAACGTGCGCCATGTCCACGAACAGGTAGGCACCGACCTTGTCGGCGATTTCGCGGAAACGCGGGAAATCGAGGATTTGCGAGTAGGCGGAGAAACCGGCCACGATCATTTTCGGCTTGTGCTCGAGCGCCAGGCGCTCGACTTCGTCGTAGTCGATCAGGCCGTTGCCGTCGATGCCGTACTGGATGGCGTTGTACAGCTTGCCCGAGGACGAGACGCTGGCACCGTGGGTCAGGTGACCGCCGTGGGCCAGGCTCATGCCCAGAATGGTGTCACCGGCCGACAGCAGCGCCAGGTAGACGGCGGCGTTGGCCTGGGAACCGGCGTGGGGCTGAACGTTGGCGTAGTCGGCGCCGAACAGTTCCTTGGCGCGGTCGATGGCCAGTTGCTCGACCACGTCGACGAACTCGCAACCACCGTAATAGCGCTTGCCTGGATAGCCTTCGGCGTACTTGTTGGTCAGTACCGAGCCTTGAGCTTCCATCACCGCGGGGCTGGTGTAGTTTTCCGAAGCGATCAGCTCAATGTGCTCTTCCTGGCGCTGAGCTTCTTGCTCCATGGCGGCAAAGAGATCGGCGTCGTACTTGGCAATAGTCAAATCACGGCTGAACATGGCGGTCCTCAAGGATCGGGGGCAGAAAAGGGGGGCATTCTAACCCAACCGGTTTTGGAAGGCATATGAAAGGACGTCATGTCGCGGACGAATGGGATTCACGCTGCCTGTACTGACCTCCTCGCGAGCAGGCTCGCTCCCACATTTTGAAATGCGTTCCCCCTGTGGGAGCGGGCTTGCTCGCGAAGAGGCCCGCCCAGCCAGCACAAGCTTTCAGTCGAGCATGAACAGCGCATCATTGCTGAACTGCGCTTCAAACCGACCGGCCGGCATCGGGCGGCCGAACAGGTAGCCCTGGACTTCATCGCAGCCGTGTTCGCGCAGAAAGTCCAGTTGTTCGTGGGTTTCGACCCCTTCGGCAATCACCGCCAGGTTGAGGCTGTGGGCCATGGCGATGATCGCCCGGGCGATCTGGGCGTCCTGTTCGCCGGATGGCAGGCCATCGACAAAGGTGCGGTCGATTTTCAACACGTCGATGGGGAATTGCTTGAGGTAGTTGAGGGACGAATAACCGGTACCGAAGTCATCCACGGCGATGCTCAGGCCCAGGTTTTTCAACCCGGCCAGGATCTGCATCGCCTCGCTGACTTCACGCATCAGGATACTTTCGGTCAGTTCCAGTTCCAGGCAGGCCGGGGGCAGGCCGGTGCTGCGCAGAATGTTGGCGATGCGCGTGCCGAGCTGGCCGTCGGAGAACTGCCGGGCCGAAATGTTGACCGAGACTTTCGGCACTCGGACCTTGGCCTGGTGCCAGGCCTTGAGCTGCCGAGAGGCTTCGCTGATCACCCAGTCACCGACGTCCACCACCAAGCCGAGCTCTTCGAGTACCGGGATGAAGTCCCCTGGCGGCACCAGCCCGCGTCGTGGATGGCGCCAGCGCAGCAAGGCCTCGGCGCCGGTCAGGCGTTTGCCGTCGCCGCTGAACTGTGGCTGGTAATACAGCACGAACTCGTTCTGCTCCAGGGCGTGGCGCAGGTCGCTTTCCAGCTCCAGTCGTTCCAGGGCGCTGGCGTTCATGTCGGCCTGGTAGAACTGGAAGTTGTTCTTGCCGCGCTCCTTGGCGTGATACATGGCCGTGTCGGCGTTCTTCATCAGCTGACTCAGCTCGTTGCCGTCCTGAGGGCTCAGGGCGATACCGATACTGGCGGTGACGAAGAACTCCCGACCTTCCAGTACGAAGGGGCGGACCAGGCTGGCGAGGATCTGCTCGGCCACGTTGATCGCCCGGTTGAGCGCCATTTCGCGGCTGGAGCGCGGTTGCAGCAGCAGCGTGAATTCGTCGCCGCCCATGCGCGCCACGGTGTCGTCGTCGGCCACGCAGCCGAGCAGCCGCGTGGCCATCTCCTTGAGCATTCGGTCGCCGGCGGCGTGGCCCAGGGAGTCGTTGATCGGCTTGAAGCGGTCCAGGTCGAGAAACATCAGCACGACCCAGTTTTTCTGGCGCTCGGCCGATTGCAGCGCAGTGTGCAGGCGGTCCTGAAACAGCGTGCGGTTGGGCAGGTGGGTCAACGCGTCGTAATAGGCCAGGCGGTGGATGCGCTGTTCGCTGGCCTTGCGTTCGCTGATGTCGCTGAAAAAGCACACATAGCTGGCCAGGTCGCCTTCATCGTCCAGCACCGCCGTGATGCCGACCCAGGCCGGATAGTGCTCGCCATTGCGGCGCTTGAGCCAGACCTCGCCTTCCCAGGTGCTGTGTTGCTGCAACTGCTTGAGCACGTAGCGCAGGTGGGCTTCCTGTTGTTCGTCCACGGTCAGCATGTTGGGCAACTGGTCCAGCACCTGCGACACCGCATAACCGCTGACGCGGCTGAAGGCTTCGTTGGCCTGGACAATGTAACCGGCCGGGTCGGTGATCAGAATCGCCGAAGTTGAATGCTCGAATACCGTGGCGGCCATACGCAGGTCTTTTTCGGCGCGTCTTTGTTGGCTGATATCACGGCCTACGCCCAGCACGCCCTCGAACGCGCCGTGTTCATCCCATACCAGTACCAGTCGCAGCTCGATGGGAATCTTGCGCCCGTCGGCGCGCAGGCAGTCGAACAGAAACAGCTGGGTCTGCATCTGGTTGCGCAACTCGGCCAGTTGCTCGGGCTTGTCGAGGGCTTTGCTGACCCGATCCATCAAGGTGTAGATGCCGGTCAGTTGTTGCGGGTTGGCGATGGTCGATTGCCAGCCGTTCTGGAATATCCAGTCAGCGCTATAGCCCAGCACCGCCTGCACCGAGGGACTGACGTAGTTGAGCGAAAGCGTGCTGTTGGTAGAAAAAATCACGTCGCTGATGCTTTCGGCGAGCATCCGGTAGCGTTGTTCACTGTCACGCAGCGATTCGCTGGCTTCGATCTGTTCGGTGATGTCTTTGGCTACGCCGATGATGCGTGTCACCTGATCGTGCCGGTCCCGGGCCAGGGCTTGTTCGCGAATGTCGAAGCGCCGCCATTTGCCATTGCGATGGCGAAAGCGCAGTTGGCATTGCAGCAGGTGCGCATACCCGGCCTGGCGTTGTGCCTGGCGCAAGTTGTGGTAGTGGTCGGCGTCTTCGCTGTGCAGCAGGATTTCCCAGAAGTATTCGCCCATCTGGTGCAGTTCAGAGCGGTCGTACCCCAGGGTCTGTCCCAGGTGATGGTTGCTGAAGATCATCCGCTGGCTGATCACGTCTTGCACATAGAGATGGTCCGGCACGGTGCGCACCACATCGGACCAGAAGCCTTCGCGTTCGAGCAGCGAGAGTTCGATCAACTTGCGGCTGGTAATGTCGCTGATGCTCAGAATGACGGCGTTGTAGTCCTGCTGTTTTTCCGGCAGACGCAGCACCAGCCACAGGTGTTGATCGCGGCCATGGGCGTCCTGCAGCTGGATTTCCAGCTCCAGTTGCTTGTGCGGGTCGAGCAGTGCTTCGAGCAGCTTCGAACCCACGGGATTGTTGTCCTGGGCTGCATTGCCGACCAACAGTTGCCACGCCCGTTCGCAGGAGTTGACGTTGAGCAGCTTCAACGCCATCTGATTGACCTCGGTGACGTGAACCTCCTGCTGCAGTTGTTCAAGCTGGTGAGGGATGGCCAACCAGGCGCGCAACTGGTCGCCATTGCGCAGGCCGGCCCTTTCAAAAAACGCCTTGAGGCTCGACAGGTCCAGCACGCAGAGCGCGACGCCGGTGCCTTCGAAAATATCCTGGTAGCGTCGGCGACCCTCGTGCAACTGGCGCTGACGACGACGCATGCTCAACAGCGCGATCACCGGCAGCATTGAAAACGCCAGACCTAGCAGGCATTTGCCGATGAAGGCCGGCAGCAATTGCTCCAGCACCTGGTGCCGGTCGAACAGTCCACGCAATTGCCAGTCGCTGCTGCTCAGCGGCACGGTCAGCACGGTGTTGCTCAGATCATCCGGGGACAGCCGGGTAGGGTTGGCCGAGGGCAGGCTTTCATCCCGACTGATGATCTGCTGGTTGAGCCGGTTTTCCACCAGCCACAGTGGACGTATGCCTGTATCGGCCTGCTTGGTCAGGGTCGAGAAGAAGGTTGGTGTCAGGCGCAGGGCCCAATAGCCACGGCTGCTGCCACTGGCCTGGTGCAACAACAGATGCACCACGGAGCCGTCCTCGGCATTGCTGAAATAGTGCGCCTGGGCATGACTGCGCTGTACCAGCTGCGCCAGGTAATCGGCATCGTGGCTGGCCGGATCACTGTCGCTGAGCACCCGGCCGGAAGGACTCAGCAACGCCAGGCTGCGTAGCTCGGGCAACGATTGTCGGAGTTTGCGCAGCAAAGCCTGCTGTTCGTCGGCGCTCTGGGGTTGTTCGACGATCGGTAGCAGGTTGAGGGCGATTTGCGCATTCAAGGCCATGTTCAGGCTGACTTGCGCGGCCAGGTCGGCGGTGTAATCGATGGTGTACTGGCGCTGTTGCTGCTGGGTTTCGCGCAACTGGTCAAGCAACTGCCAGAAGAGCAGCCCGAGTAACAACAGCACCAACGTGGCCAGCGCACTCTTCAGTGTCCCGCGCAGGGGCGAGCCGCTCGCAGCAGTCGGTGCGCGTGGGGACAGGGTCGGCGTGACATTGGACAAGCTGTAATCCTGCAGTTTGCTGGACTGGCGCGACGTGCACTATAAGCCGGACGCCCAAAGGGCGGCTAGCATGCCTTGACTTGTGGCAAAGTGCCAGTCCCTGGTGGCTGGACCTTGACCGATGGTTGAGGTAGCTTTGCCGGTCAAACAAGAGCGCGCAAGCTCCGATCCCCCAGGCTTAACCTGCCCGCCGGCATTGATCACCGTCAAGCGCCGGCGCCGCGCATGGCCTGGCCCGTTCTTTTCACCTGTCACTGACGCTAGGTTCACCATGGCTCAATACGTCTTCACCATGCATCGGCTGAGCAAAGTTGTTCCGCCGAAGCGGGAAATCCTGAAAAACATTTCACTGTCGTTCTTCCCCGGGGCCAAGATCGGCGTACTGGGCCTCAACGGCTCGGGTAAGTCCACGCTGCTGAAAATCATGGCCGGGGTCGACAACGAATTCGACGGTGAAGCCCGTCCGATGCCGGACTTGAACATCGGTTACCTGCCTCAAGAGCCTCAGCTGGATCCGACCAAGACCGTACGTGAAGTGGTCGAGGAGGCGGTCAGCGTGATCAAGGATGCCCAGGCGCGTCTGGACGAGGTCTACGCGGCCTATGCCGAGCCGGATGCCGACTTCGACAAGCTGGCCGCCGAACAGGCCAAGCTCGAAGCGATCCTGCAGGCCAGCGATGGCCACAACCTGGATCGCCAGCTGGAAGTCGCCGCCGATGCGCTGCGCCTGCCGGCCTGGGATGCCAAGGTTGAACACCTGTCCGGTGGTGAAAAGCGCCGCGTCGCCTTGTGCCGCCTGCTGCTGTCGGCGCCGGACATGCTGTTGCTCGACGAACCGACCAACCACCTGGACGCCGATTCCGTCGCCTGGCTCGAACACTTCCTGCACGATTTCCCGGGCACTGTGGTCGCGATCACGCACGACCGTTACTTCCTGGACAACGTTGCCGGCTGGATCCTGGAACTGGACCGCGGCGCGGGTATTCCTTACGAAGGCAACTATTCGGGTTGGCTCGAAGCCAAGTCCGATCGTCTGGCCCAGGAATCCAAGCAGCAGTCGGCCCATGAAAAAGCCATGAAGGAAGAACTGGAGTGGGTGCGCAAAGGCGCCAAGGCCCGCCAGTCCAAATCCAAGGCACGTCTGCAACGCTTTGAGGAAATGCAGTCCCAGGAATTCCAGAAGCGCAGTGAAACCAACGAGATCTACATCCCGGCCGGTCCGCGCTTGGGCGACAAGGTCATCGAATTCAAGAACGTCACCAAGGGCTACGGCGACCGCGTGCTGATCGACAACCTGTCGTTCGCCATGCCCAAAGGCGCCATTGTCGGTGTGATCGGTGGTAACGGTGCGGGTAAATCCACGCTGTTCCGCATGCTGATGGGCAAGGAAACACCGGATTCGGGCACCATCGAAATCGGCGAAACCGTGCAACTGGCCTGTGTCGACCAGAGCCGCGAAGACCTGGACGGCAGCAAGACCGTGTTCCAGCAGATCTCCGACGGTTCCGACCAGATCCGCATCGGCAACTATGAAATTCCGTCGCGCACGTACGTGGGCCGCTTCAACTTCAAGGGCGGCGACCAGCAGAAGTTCGTCAAGGACCTGTCCGGCGGTGAACGCGGTCGTCTTCACCTGGCACTGACCTTGAAGGAGGGTGGTAACGTCCTGCTGCTCGACGAACCGTCCAACGACCTCGACGTCGAAACCCTGCGTTCCCTGGAAGAAGCCCTGCTGGACTTCCCAGGCGCCGCGATTGTGATCTCCCACGATCGGTGGTTCCTTGACCGCGTGGCGACCCACATCCTGGCGTACGAAGACGACTCGCAAGCGGTGTTCTTCGAAGGCAACTACACCGAGTACGAGGCCGATCGCAAGAAACGCTTGGGCGAAGCCGCTGCCCAGCCGCACCGCGTAAGGCACAAGAAGCTGGCCTGATCAGGCAAGCGACACACCCTGTGGGAGCGGGCTTGTTCTGGTCAAGTTTTTCCGGACACCGATTACGGTGATCAAGCTGCCTGCTGCTCCATGGCTATTGGCGGCAGGTAGTTGTTATAGCTGTGGAGCCTGATTCGGTTGTATCGCATGAAGAAGCTGGTCATATCCTGCTTGGCTTCTTCAACTGTCGTGTAGCCCTTGATGGGCACCCACTCTGATTTGAGCGTCCCGAAAAAACGCTCTGTTGGCGCGTTGTCCCAGCATTGTCCTCGACGACTCATGCTTTGCGTTATCCCATGCTCAAGCAGCTCAGATTGAAAGCGCTGGCTGGTGTATTGGCAGCCTTGATCCGAATGAAACATCAAGCCTGCATGTCTG